>DATCLF010000106.1:0-23425 GCA_036564055.1 Spirillospora sp. | reverse complement strand
GCCCTGTACTGTCTCGTCGCCGGGGTCGTGGTGTCCTACGCCAAGGCCCGCGCCGAGGGGCTCGGCTACAAGTGCGACGTGGGCATCGCCGAGCGCACCGAGCGCCTGCTCGTCACGCTCGTCGCCGCCGGGTTCCACGGGCTCGGCGTCCCCTACATCCTCGCCGTGGCGCTGTGGGTCCTCGCCGTGCTGAACACCGTCACGGTCGGGCAGCGGTTCCACGCCGTCTACGTCCAGATGGCGGAAAGCGCCGAGTCCGCTCCCGCTTCCGGCGAGCGGGAACGCACCGGATGACCGGTCCTCGGACGTCGGAGCGCACGGGGTGAGCGATCCCCGCGCGCCGGAGCGGCGCCCGGACGGCTCGTCGAGACCTCGCGCCCGCCGCCCCCCGCTGCGGGACGAGGTGATGGGCGCCGCGTACGCGGCGGGCTGGACGGTCGTGCGCAAGATGCCCGAGTCCGTCGCCCGCCTCGCCTTCGCGGTCGCGGCCGACCACGCCTGGCACCGTCGCGGTTCCGGCGTGCGGCAGCTGGAGAAGAACCTGTGCCGCGTCCTCGGCAAGGACGCCGTCGACGACGAGGTCCGCGTCCTCAGCAAGAAGGTCCTGCGCTCCTACGCCCGCTACTGGCTGGAGGTGTTCCGGCTGCCCGAGTACAGCCGGGAGCGCATTCTCGGCCGGATGCGGGTGACCGGCGAGGAGAAGATCTTCGAGAACCTCGACGCCGGACGCGGCGTCATCCTCGCCCTTCCCCACATGGGCAACTACGAGCAGGCCGGCGCGTGGCTCGTCCACCGCGGGTACCCGTTCACCACCGTCGCCGAGCGGCTGAGGCCCGAGTCGCTGTTCGACCGGTTCGTCGCGTTCCGGGAGGGGCTGGGCATGGAGGTCCTCGCCCACAAGGGGGCCTCCGCCTACGGGCGGCTGGCCCGGCGGCTGCGGGCCGGGCGGCCGGTGTGCCTCGTCGTCGACCGGGACCTGACCGACAGCGGAGTCGACGTCGAGTTCTTCGGGGCCACCGCCCGGATGCCGGCCGTCGGCGCGGCGCTCGCCCTGCAGACCGGCGCCGCCCTCATCCCCGTGACACTCTGGTATGAGGGGAAGTACTGGGCGGCGCGCGTCCACGAGGAGATCCCCGTTCCCGGTGAAGGCGGAAGACGGGAGAAGATCCGGGCCATGACCCAGGAACTCGCCCGCGTCTTCGAGGCGGGCATCGCCGCCCATCCGGAGGACTGGCACATGCTGCAGAAGGTCTGGGTCGACGACCTGGCGGACGCAGGCGACCGGGGAGACGGGGCCTGATGAAGGTCGGCCTCGTCTGCCCGTACACGTGGGACGTCCCCGGTGGCGTGCAGCAGCACATCGGCGACCTCGCCGAGGCGCTCATCGGCCTCGGACACGACGTGTCGGTGATCACGCCCGCGGACGACGAGGACCGGCTGCCGCCCTACGCCGTGTCCGCAGGGCGAGCCGTGCCCGTCCCCTACAACGGGTCGGTGGCGCGGCTCGCGTTCGGGTTCCTGTCGGCCGCCCGCGTCCGGCGCTGGATCAACGAGGGCGGCTTCGACGTGCTGCACGTCCACGAGCCCGCCGCGCCGTCCCTCGGGCTGCTGGCCTGCTGGGCGGCGGACGGCCCGATCGTCGGCACCTTCCACGCCTCCCACGTCCGGTCCCGGGCGATGACGGTCACCGCGCCGATCCTGCAGAGCGCCCTGGAGAAGATCACCGGGCGGATCGCGGTGTCGGAGGCCGCGCGCACCACCCTCGTCGAGCATCTCGGCGGCGACGCCGTGCTGATCCCGAACGGGGTGGCGACCGAACGGTACGCGATGGCGGACCCGCTGCCGGGCTGGCCGGGACGCACCGATCTGCCGCGCAGCCCGGGCGCCGGCGAGGCGCTCGGGTTCCTCGGCCGGATGGACGAGCCCCGCAAGGGCCTGGACGTCCTGCTGCGCGCCTTCGAGATCCTCGGCAGGCGGCGGCCGGGGCTGCGGCTGCTGCTCGCCGGGCCCGGCGACGCGGACGACGTGATGGCCCGCGTCTCCCCGGAGCTGCGCGAACGCGTCGTCGTCCTCGGCCTGGTCAGCGAGGAGGACAAGGTGCGCGCCTACCACTCGGTGGACGTGTTCGTCGCGCCCAACCTCGGCGGCGAGAGCTTCGGCATCGTCCTCGCCGAGGCCATGTCGGCCGGCGCGCCGATCCTCGCCAGCGACATCGAGGCGTTCCGCCGGGTGCTGCGCGGGGGGCGCGCCGGGGCGCTGTTCCCCGTCGGCGACCACGAGGCCCTCGCGGCCGCGGCCGCCGAGCTGCTCGACGACCCGGCGCGCCGCAAGCATCTGTCGGCCGAGGCCCGCGCCGCCGTCCGCGTCTACGACTGGTCGGCCGTCGCCCGCGACGTGGTGCGCGTCTACGAGACGGTCGCGTTCGAGAGCACCGGCGTCGTCGAGTCCGGCTTCGACGACTTCGGACGCCGCGAGTTCGGACGCCGCGAGTTCGGACGGGGCCTCTAGGAGACGGCGGATGTACGACTGGATCATCGAGGTCCTGTTCTGGGTCGCCGTCGTGTTCCTGGTCGGCGTGTACGTGTCGTGGCGGGCCACGAGACTCGACCGGCTCCACGTGCGGGTCGAGACCGCCCGCGCCGCGCTGGACGCGGCGCTGGTCCGGCGGGCGGCGGTGACGCTGGAGCTGGCGGCCTCCCGGCTCCTGGACCCGGCCACCAGCCTGGTGCTGGCCACGGCCGCCCACGAGGCCCGCACCGCCGACGCCGACAACCGCGAGTTCGCCGAGAGCGACCTGTCGCGGGCGCTGCGCGCGGCCGTCGAGCAGCCCGGCTTCGCGGCCAACCTCGCCGACCGCGGGGCCGCGGAGGGGGTCCTGGAGGAGCTGTC
This sequence comes from Spirillospora sp., assembly GCA_036564055.1. Classification (GTDB taxonomy): domain Bacteria; phylum Actinomycetota; class Actinomycetes; order Streptosporangiales; family Streptosporangiaceae; genus Spirillospora. The sequence continues at coordinate 20,536 of DATCLF010000106.1, read as the reverse complement.
GGCCGCCGCGGCGAAGGTCGCCTACGCGCGTCGCTTCTACAACGACGCCGTCGCCCAGGCCAGGGCCGCACGCCGCAAGCTGCTCGTCCGCGTCCTGCCGCTGCACGGGCGCGCCCCGCTGCCGGACTTCTTCGAGATCGACGACGATCCGCCCCCGGACCTGACCGCCCGCATCTGACCGGCCGGGCCTGACCGCCCCGATCTGATCGTTTCGAGGTCCCGGGGCCGTACCGCTGGTCGGCGGGCGCACCCGCGTGCGTTCGCTACGCTCGGGCAGAGCCGTCAAGGGAGGGTTCATCGTGCGATCCGCCTGGGACACCGCCGTCCGCAACCGTGTGGCCGCGGCGCTCGGCGTCGTCGTCCTCGGCGCTGCGGTCGCGGCCTGCTCGGACGCCGACGGCCCGAGGTCGGCGCAGCCGCCGCGCGCCCCGGACGCCCCGGAGCGGACCAGGACGTCCCCGCCTCCGACGCATCCCTTCACCGGCCTGAGGAAGGGGCTGAACAACCCGGTCCTCGCCGTCAAGATCGAGAACACCCGGCCGGCGCTGCCGCAGACCGGGGTGAAGTCGGCCGACATCGTCTACGTCGAGCAGGTCGAGGGCGGCGAGACCCGGCTCATGGCGGTGTACTCCTCCAGGCTGCCGAGCCGGGTGGGGCCCGTCCGCAGCGCCCGCATCTCCGACCTGCACATCCTCCCGCAGTTCGGGCGGCCCGCCTTCGCGTTCTCCGGCGTCCAGAGCAAGATGAAGAAGTACATCCGCAAGGCGCCGGTGTACGACATCTCCCAGGAGAACGCGGGAGGCGCCTACTTCCGGTCCGGCGACAAGCCGATCCCGTACAACCTCTACGCCGACCCCAGGAACCTGCTCAAGAGGGCTCCGAAGGCCAGCAAGCCGCGCGACATCGGCTTCCGCTTCGGGGAGGCCCCGCCCGGCGGCAGGCCCATCAGGAGCTTCACCGCGCGGTGGCCGTCGGTGACCATGGGGTTCACCTGGTCGAAGAAGCACAAGCGGTGGCTCGCGAGCTTCGCCGGGCGGCCCGACCGCGCCGCGGAGGGCGGGCAGCTCGGCGGCCACACCGTCGTCATCCAGTACGCCAAGACCACCCGCTCGAAGTTCCACGACTTCCTCGGCAACTACACGCCGCTGATCCACACCACCGGCACCGGCAGGGCCCTCGTCCTGCGCGACGGGAAGGCCTACAAGGCCACGTGGTCGCGGTCGTCGGAGAAGGAGGGGACGTCCTTCACCACCGCCGACGGCAGTCCCATGACGTTCGCGCGCGGGCAGGTGTGGGTGGTCCTCGTCAACGACGGCAAGCCCTACATCCCCTGACGGGCCGCCACTGTTCAAGGGCTGCCACCGTGTAAGCGCTGCCACCGTGTAAGGGCCGTCACTGTGTAAGAGGCGCGAGGCGTCGGTTGACGCAGTGGCGGGTCGAACGGCGCTTCGAGCAGGCAATACCATGGAACGGACTTGTCGTACTTCCATGTGAGGAAAGCCCGTGTCCACTTCCAGTCCCGCCCCTGACAACGCCGCGCCCGAGACCGGGACCGCCCGCGTCAAGCGCGGCATGGCGGAAATGCTCAAGGGGGGCGTGATCATGGACGTCGTCACGCCCGAGCAGGCGAAGATCGCCGAAGACGCGGGCGCGGTCGCGGTCATGGCCCTGGAGCGGGTGCCCGCCGACATCCGCGCCGAGGGAGGCATCTCCCGGATGAGCGATCCCGACGTGATCGACGGGATCATCAACGCGGTCTCCATCCCGGTCATGGCCAAGGCCCGCATCGGCCACTTCGTCGAGGCGCAGGTGCTGCAGGAACTCGGCGTCGACTACATCGACGAGTCCGAGGTGCTGACGCCGGCCGACTACGAGAACCACATCGACAAGTGGGCCTTCACCGACCCGTTCGTGTGCGGCGCCACGAACCTCGGCGAGGCGCTGCGCCGCATCACCGAGGGCGCGGCGATGATCCGCTCCAAGGGCGAGGCCGGCACCGGCGACGTGTCCAACGCCACCACGCACATGCGCCGCATCCGGCAGGAGATCCGCCGCCTGCAGAGCCTGCCGGAGGACGAGCTGTACGTCGCCGCCAAGGAGCTGCAAGCCCCCTACGAGCTGGTCAAGGAGGTCGCGGAGACCGGGAAGCTGCCGGTCGTGCTGTTCACCGCGGGCGGCATCGCCACCCCGGCCGACGCCGCCATGATGATGCAGCTCGGCGCCGAGGGCGTCTTCGTCGGCTCCGGGATCTTCAAGTCCGGCGACCCGGCCCGGCGCGCCGAGGCGATCGTCAAGGCCACGACCTTCTACGACGACCCCGGCGTGATCGCCAAGGTCTCCCGCGGCCTCGGCGAGGCCATGGTCGGCATCAACGTGGCCACCCTCGGCGAGGACCAGAAGTTCGCCGGGCGCGGCTGGTGACGACGAGCGTCAGGGATTACTCTGGCGGCGCGGTCATGAGAGGGTGCGGCCCCGGAGACGGGGCCGCACCCGCGTGGGCGGCGGACGGCCGCGGGAGGGGAGAGCATGGCTTGGTCGGTCGCGCTGGCGTGCGCGAGCGCGGGTGATCCCGCCGAGGTCTTCCGGCCGGGCCTCGTCCCCGATCCGGACGCCGCCGCGACCATCGCCCGCGGCCTCTACCCGGCGGACACCCTGACCGAGACCGGCGACACCGTCCTCGACTTCGCGCTGTGGCCGTACGAGGACGAGCTGTTCGTCGGGGCGTTCGAACGGGCGCTGCTGCTGTGCGACCGGCGCCTGTTCTGCCTCGACGACGACGCCCGCCGGATCGCCGACACCGCCGCCGCCGCGCTGCCCGGCTCCCGCTGCGGCGTGCTCGTCCTGCACACCGTCATCCGCGGCTGCTGGTTCCGCTGGTACGAGTCCGGGACGCTGCTGCGCGAGGTGTTCGTCACCGCCGAGGACGGCGTCGTCGTCGACCAGGGCGAGCGGCTCCCCGCCGAGCGGCCGTTCTGGCGCGGCATCGACGCGGGCGCCCCCGACGTGCCGCTCCCGTTCGACCCGGAGGAGTTCGGGCTCGCGCTCGCCGAGACGCACATGTTCGGCCGCGGCATCGCCGACCGGGGCAAGGACGGCTTCCTGCCCCTGGAGCTCCCGCTCCGGCGCTTCAAACACGTCTGAACCGCGCGCCGCCGGGAGCCCGGCCCGGCGAGACCGGGGAAGACCCGCGCGGACGGGCGTCGTTGTACTGAACGGCCGGGTATCGTTCCCCCGCTTTCTGGAAGGTGGCAGGTGACCGCTGTGCCGACGATCGGTGTCCTCGCGCTGCAGGGCGACGTGCGCGAGCACGTGCGCGCCCTGGAGGCGACAGGGGCGCGCACCCTGGGCGTGCGCCGCCCCGAGGAACTGGAACGCGTCGACGGCCTCGTGCTGCCCGGTGGGGAGTCCACCACGATGTGGCGGCTGGCGCGCTCGTTCGATCTGCTGGAGCCCCTGCGCAAGCGGATCGAGGCGGGCATGCCCGCCTACGGCTCCTGCGCCGGCATGATCATGCTGGCGGACCGGATCGTGGACGGCGCTCCGGGCCAGGAGACCGTGGGCGGGATCGACATGACCGTCCGGCGCAACGCCTTCGGCCGGCAGGTCGACTCGTTCGAGTCGGAGATCCGCCTGGCCGGCATGGGGGACACGCCGTACCGCGCGGTTTTCATCCGTGCTCCCTGGGTCGAGTCCGTCGGGGAGGGCGTCGAGGTCCTCGGACGCGCCGACGGCGGTCCGAACGCCGGTAGGATCGTCGCCGTCCGCCAGGGGCGTCTCATGGCGACAGCGTTCCATCCGGAGTTGACAGGCGATTTCCGCGTGCACCACTACTTCGCCGATCTGGTGCGCCGGACGACCGAGGAGGATTGACAGATGTCCGGCCATTCCAAGTGGGCGACGACCAAGCACAAGAAGGCCGCGCTCGACGCCAAGCGCGGGAAGCTCTTCGCCAAGCTGATCAAGAACATCGAGGTCGCGGCGCGCACCGGCGGCGGCGACCCCGACGCCAATCCGACCCTCTACGACGCCATCTACAAGGCGAAGAAGAACTCGGTCCCGGCCGACAACATCGAGCGCGCCCGCAAGCGCGGCGCCGGTGAGGAGGCCGGCGGGGCGGACTGGCAGACCATCACCTACGAGGGGTACGCGCCCGGCGGTGTCGCGGTGCTGATCGAGTGCCTGACCGACAACCGCAACCGCGCGGCCTCCGAGGTCCGCGTCGCCCTCAACCGCAACGGCGGCTCCCTCGCCGACCCCGGTTCGGTCTCCTACATGTTCAACCGCAAGGGCGTCGTCCTCGTCCCCAAGAAGGGCGTCAGCGAGGACGACGTGATGCTCGCCGTCCTGGACGCGGGGGCAGAGGAGGTCAACGAGCTCGACGAGCACTTCGAGGTCGTCTGTGAGGCGGGTGACCTGGTCAAGGTCCGCAACGCGCTGGTCGACGCCGGCATCGACTACGAGTCGGCCGAGAGCAAGTTCCTGCCGAGCGTCACCGTCCCCCTCGACGAGGAGAACGCCAAGAAGGTCTTCCGTCTCCTCGACGCCCTGGAGGACTCCGACGACGTCCAGGAGGTCTACGCCAACTTCGACGTCTCCGACGAGATCCTGGCCAGCCTCGACTGACCGGGCGTGACACGCCCTGACCCGTGACGCCCGGGGCGGGACGCGAGATCCCCGGCGGTCCACACCCCGCCGTCCGCACCGCGCCGGTTCTGCGCACCCGCGGTGGCCGCCCGCGGCCGGGCTTCTCGGGAACACGCCCGCCGCGCCCTCCACGACCCGGCGCCGGATTGGTAGCGTTGGCGGCCGAACAGATGATCGAAGGAGTGGCCTTGCGGGTGATGGGGGTGGACCCCGGGCTCACCCGGTGCGGGGTGGGCGTCGTCGAGGGCGCCCCGGGCAGACGGCTCCGCCTGGTGCACGTGTCGGTCGTGCGGACCGACCCCGAGGACGACATCGCCTCGCGGCTGCTGGGGATCGAGGCGGGCATCGAGGCGCTGATGGGCGAGCTGCGACCCGACGCCGTCGCCGTCGAGCGCGTGTTCTCCCAGCACAACGTCCGCACCGTGATGGGGACCGCGCAGGCCGCCGGCGTCGCGATGCTGGTGGCGGCGCGCCGCGGGCTGCCCGTCGCGCTGCACACCCCGAGCGAGGCCAAGGCCGCGGTGACCGGCAGCGGACGGGCCGACAAGGCGCAGGTGACCAGGATGGTGACCCGCCTGCTGTCCCTGGACGACGCTCCGAAACCCGCCGACGCGGCCGACGCGCTCGCCCTCGCCATCTGCCACGTCTGGCGCGGGGGAGCGCGGCAGCGGCTCGCCGCGGCTGCGCGGTCGCGGATCGAGGAGGCGGCCAGGGCCGAGCGCGAGCGGCTCGCCGCCCGGACCGAAGGAGGAACCGCCAAGTGATCGCCTTCGTCAGCGGCCGGGTCGCCGCCACCGGGCCCGACGGCGCGGTGATCGACGTGCACGGCGTCGGCCTCTCGGTGCGGTGCACCCCCGCCACCCTGGCCGGGCTGCGGGTCGGGGAGCACGCGACGGTGCCGACCTCGCTCGTCGTCCGCGAGGACTCGCTCACCCTGTTCGGGTTCGCCGACGAGGACGAGCGCACCGTCTTCGAGCTGCTGCAGACCGCGAGCGGCGTCGGGCCGCGGCTCGCGCTGGCCATGCTCGCCGTCCACAGCCCCGACGCGCTGCGCCTCGCCGTGGCGAACGAGGACGTCGCCGCCCTCACCAAGGTCCCCGGCATCGGCAAGAAGGGCGCCCAGCGCATCGTCCTCGAACTCAAGGACCGCCTCGGCGCCCCCGCCGGGGACGCCGCCGCCGACGTGCGCGCCCCCTCCCGCGCCGAGCCCTGGCGCGAGCAGGTCCAGATGGGCCTGATCAACCTCGGCTGGTCCGCCAAGGAGGCCGACGCCGCCGTGGACGCCGTCGCCGCCGAGCTCGACGGCGGAGAGACACCGCCCGTGGCGGCGCTGCTGAAGTCCGCTCTGAGGAAGCTGAGCAAGTGATGGACGGCAGACCGGACGACACGGGCGACTGGGCCGCGGGAGGCGGGACGGCCGGGCACGACCGCCTCGTGTCGGCCGACCCCGACGGCGCCGAGGAACAACGCATCGAGGCCGCGCTGCGGCCGAAGAAGCTCGACGACTTCGTCGGGCAGGAACGGGTGCGCGAACAGCTCTCGCTGGTCCTGCAGAGCGCTCTGCGGCGCGGCCGGACACCCGACCACGTGCTGCTGTCGGGCGGGCCCGGCCTCGGCAAGACCACCCTCGCCATGATCATCGCGGCGGAGCTGGGGCGGCCGCTGCGGATCTCCTCCGGCCCGGCCATCGAGCGCGCGGGCGACCTCGCCGCCGTGCTGTCCACGCTCTCCGAGGGCGAGGTCCTGTTCATCGACGAGATCCACCGGCTGGCGCGTCCCGCCGAGGAGATGCTCTACATGGCGATGGAGGACTTCCGCGTCGACGTCGTCGTCGGCAAGGGCCCGGGCGCGACCGCGATCCCCCTCGACATCGCGCCCTTCACCCTGGTCGGCGCCACCACCCGCGCGGGCATGCTGCCCGGTCCGCTGCGCGACAGATTCGGGTTCGTCGCGCACATGGACTTCTACGAGCCGTCCGAGCTGGAGGTCATCATCCGGCGCTCGGCGAAGCTGCTGGACGTGGAGATCGGCGACGACGCGGCCGCCGAGATCGCCGGACGGTCCCGGGGGACGCCCCGCATCGCCAACCGGCTGCTGCGGCGCGTCCGGGACTACGCCGAGGTGCGCACCGGCGGGGTCATCACCCGGGAATCGGCGCGCGCCGCCCTCGCGTTGTACGAGGTGGACGAGCGCGGCCTGGACCGTCTGGACCGCGCCGTCCTGGAGTCCCTGATGCGCAAGTTCGGCGGCGGTCCGGTGGGATTGTCGACGCTGGCCGTGTCGGTGGGGGAGGAGCCCGAGACCGTGGAGGTCGTCGCTGAGCCGTTCCTCGTCCGGCAGGGACTGCTGGCGCGGACCCCGCGCGGGCGGGTCGCGACCCCGGCGGCGTGGGCGCACATGGGCCTCACCCGGCCGGCGACGGCGCCGATGGCGGGGACGCTGTTCGACGTCCCCGACGAAGCCGGCGGAACCGGCAAGTGATCATCGAGTAACGGGTTGGGAACGTCCCGGCGTCGGCGGACGTCACGGCGTTGCCGGGGCGTCGCGTACTCTCTAGACTCCGGGACCCGGTCCACCGTCACCAGCCGGCGGTCCCGTGGCAACTGACCGGTCCGGTCACCAGGCTGGATCACCGACATTGGAAGGATGCCCCAGTAATGGGCGGCGAACTGATCGTGGCGGCGGAGTCGAGCGGCAGCGGAGCCTTCAACCTGCTCCTTCTCCTCGCCATTCCCCTGGTCTTCTACTTCCTGCTCATCCGGCCGCAGAACAAGCGCCGCAAGGAGCAGATCGAACTGCAGAACAGCATCCGGCCCGGTGCCCGGGTGCTGACGACGAGCGGCATGCAGGCCACGGTCGTGGACGTCGACGACGACGGGCTCGTCCTCGAGATCGCCGACGGCGTCGAGGTCCGCTTCGTCAAGCAGGCCGTCCTGCAGATCCTCGAGGACAACGAGGCGGACGACCTCGACGATGACGACGACGCCGACGAGGCCGACGGCGACGCCGACGACGGCCGCGTCGACCTCGCCAAGGACGACGCCGACTCGTCCGCCGATGACGAGGACGCAGACGAAAAAGACGACGAGGACGGCAAGGCGGGCGAGACCGACGAGGCGGAGGAGCCCGAGTCCGAGCCCAAGGGTCGGGCCAAGGTCAAGGCAACGGGCAAGTCCGGCGACTGACATCGCTCACCGGCTCGGCCACGAGACCGCACGGAAGAACCCGGACGGTCGTCGGCGCGCGAAGCGCGCCCGGTGAGCCCGGCGACCACGAGAACGGCGACGGCCAGGCCGTCGCCGTTCTCGTTTCGTGTTCGCAACGGCGGCGCCGCGGGCCCGGTGCGTCCGTAAGGGGTGCGTCCGTAAGGTTGGTGCAGACCGCGCCGGCGGACGAACGAACACGGGAACCCGGCGGCAGTGACGCGCAGGCAGGAACGACGCGCAGACAGGTGGGAGCGCATGGTGGACCTCCAAAAGCTGATCCTGGAGCGGATTCGCGACGTGGACGACTACCCCAAGCCCGGGGTGGTCTTCAAGGACATCACCCCGCTGCTGGCCGACCACGTCGCGTTCGCCGGCGTCGTCGACGCGATCGTCAACCACCACGGCCGCGGCACCATCGACAAGATCGTCGGGATCGAGGCCCGCGGGTTCATCCTCGCCGCGCCCGTCGCCTACCACTTCGGCGCGGGATTCGTCCCGGTGCGCAAAAAAGGGAAACTGCCGTCGCAGACGCGCGAGGAGACCTACGATCTCGAGTACGGGACCGAGACGATCGAGATTCATCTCGACGCGCTCGAACCCGGTGACCGTGTGCTGATCGTTGACGACGTCCTGGCCACGGGAGGGACGGCGGGGGCCGCCGCCGAGCTCGTTCGCCGCGGCGGTGCCGAGGTCGTGGGCCTGTCGGTCATCCTCGAACTGTCGTTCCTGCACGGGCGCGAGCGACTGCGGAATCTGGACGTCCATTCGCTCGTTACGGTCTAGTACCAAATGGGCGCCGGATACACTGGCGCCACAAGGTCCTATGGGGACGGGCGCATCTCGCGACGTGCGATGACAGTGCGCCCGGTCGGACTGAGGAGGCTGAGTGCCCGGTGAGGTGGTATCGACCGACGCGGTGAACAACGCCGTAACGGCCGTCGAGACCGGCCCGGAACGGGACACCGCGGACCAGGAGCCCGTGCGCGCACCCGCTGCGCAGACGAACACGGCGCAGACGGCGGCCGCGCGGGAGCCCGCGGCCCAGAACGGTGACGAGCGGGCACGGCGCGACCACGAGCCCCCCGACCACGAACCCCCCGAGCACGACCCCCGGAAGCAGGAACCCCAAGGCCAGGGGCCTTCGAGCCGGGACCTCGACGAGCAGCCCTCGGACGGGCGGGGACTGTCCGGTGAGCAGCCCGGTTCTCCCGGAGACGCCGACGCGTCCGAACCCGCCGCTTCGTCCAAGCCCGCACCGTCCACGACCCCATCGTCGACTCCATCGTCGCCACCGTCGTCCTCCTCGCCGTCCGCCGCCCGGGTGCGCCGCAGGCTCGCCAGACTGGGCGCCCAGCGCGGTCCCGCCATGAACCCGGTACTGGAACCCCTGTTCAAGACGGTCCGCAACACCCACCCCAAGGCGGACTTCCGGCTCATCGAACGCGCCTACGACGTCGCCGCCCACTACCACCGCGACCAGAAACGCAAGAGCGGCGACCCCTACATCACGCATCCGCTCGCCGTCGCGACCATCCTCGCCGAACTCGGCATGAACACCGAGACGCTCTGCGCGGCGCTCCTGCACGACACCGTCGAGGACACCCCCTACACCCTCGACGAGCTCCGCGCCGACTTCGGCGACGAGATCGCCTCCCTCGTCGACGGCGTCACCAAACTCGACAAGGTCAAATACGGGGACGCAGCCGAGGCCGAGACCGTCCGCAAGATGGTCGTGGCGATGTCCCGCGACATCCGCGTCCTCGTCATCAAGCTGGGCGACCGGCTCCACAACATGCGCACGCTGCGGTACATGCCGCGGCACAAGCAGGAGAAGAAGGCCCGGGAGACCCTTGAGGTGTTCGCGCCGCTCGCGCACCGCCTCGGGATGAACACGCTCAAGTGGGAGCTGGAGGACCTCGCGTTCGCCACGCTGTACCCCAAGCGGTTCGACGAGATCGCCCGGCTGGTCTCCGAGCGCGCCCCCCGCCGCGACGTCTACCTCCAGGACGTCATCCAGTACGTCTCCTCCGACCTGCGCGACGCACGGATCAAGGCGACGGTCACCGGGCGGCCCAAGCACTACTACTCGATCTACCAGAAGATGATCGCGCGGGACGTCAGCTTCGACGACATCTACGACCTGGTCGGCATCCGGGTCCTCGTCGACAGCGTCCGCGACTGCTACGCCGCCCTCGGCACCATCCACGCGCGATGGAACCCGGTCCCCGGCCGGTTCAAGGACTACATCGCGATGCCGAAGTTCAACATGTACCAGTCGCTGCACACGACGGTGATCGGGCCCGAGGGCAAACCCGTCGAGCTGCAGATCCGCACCTGGGGCATGCACCGGCGGGCGGAGTACGGCGTCGCCGCGCACTGGAAGTACAAGGAGGAGACGGTCGGCGGCCGCAAGGCCGGTGACATGCAGTGGCTCCGCCAGCTCATCGACTGGCAGAAGGAGACCGCCGACCCGACGGAGTTCCTGGAGTCGCTGCGGTTCGACCTGTCGGTCTCCGAGGTGTTCGTCTTCACCCCGAAGGGCGACGTGATCTCGCTCCCGCAGGGAGCGACCCCCGTCGACTTCGCCTACGCCATCCACACCGAGATCGGGCACCGATGTATCGGCGCCCGTGTCAACGGGCGGCTCGTCCCCCTCGAATCGACCCTCGACAACGGCGACACCGTCGAGGTCTTCACCTCCAAGTCGCCGGACGCGGGCCCCAGCCGGGACTGGCTCCAGTTCGTCAAGAGCGCCCGCGCCCGCAACAAGATCAAGCACTGGTTCTCCAAGGAACGCCGCGACACCGCGATCGAGGCGGGCAAGGAGGCCATCGCCCGCGCGATGCGCAAGCAGAACATGCCGCTGCAGCGCATGATGTCCGGGGAGGCGCTGCTCGCCCTCGCCCGGGACATGCGCTACCCCGACGTGTCGTCGCTGTACGCGGCGGTGGGCGAGAGCCAGGTCTCGGCGCAGCACGTCGTCCAGCGTCTCGTGGACGCCCTCGGCGGCGTGGAGAGCGCCGAGGAGGACCTCGCCGAGATCGCCCTGCCGACCCGCCGGAAGCGGGCCCGCCCCGCGGGCGACCCCGGCGTCGTCGTCGCGAACGACCCTGACGTGTGGGTGCGGCTCTCGCGGTGCTGCACCCCCGTGCCGGGCGACGAGATCGTCGGGTTCGTGACGCGCGGGCACGGCGTGTCCGTCCACCGCACCGACTGCGCCAACATCGCGAACCTGAAGGCGCAGCCCGACCGGCTGATCGACGTCAAGTGGTCCCCCGGCGAGGACTCGGTCTTCCTGGTCGCCATCCAGGTCGAGGCGCTCGACCGTCCCCGGCTGCTGTCGGACGTCACCCGCGTCCTGTCCGACCAGCACGTCAACATCCTGTCGGCGTCGGTCACCACGACCCGCGACCGCGTCGCCGTCAGCCGCTTCACGTTCGAGATGGGCGACCCGAAACACCTCGGCCACGTCCTGAAGGCCGTCCGCTCCGTCGACGGCGTGTACGACGTGTACCGGACGACGAGCGGCGCCGGCCGCTGAGAACGCTCGCCCTTCCCCGATGGGGGCGCCGCCCGCGGAGGGACGGCGCCCACCGCCGCTCGGGTCGGCTCGTCGCCGCGGGTCAGCCCGCCGGTGACGCGGCCTTGTCCGGCTGCTTGTCGCCCTGCTTCCCGGGGTCGGCGTCCACACCCGCCTCCGCCCGCTGCTGCGGCGTGATCGGCGTCGGCGCCGCCGTCAGCGGGTCGTACCCGGACGCGGCCTTCGGGAAGGCGATCACATCGCGGATCGAGTCCTGCCGGGCCAGCAGCATCACCAGCCGGTCCCAGCCGAACGCGATGCCGCCGTGCGGAGGCGGCCCGAACTTGAACGCCTCCAGCAGGAACCCGAACTGCGCCTCCGCCTCCTCCTTCGACAGGCCGAGCACGTCGAACACCCGCTGCTGCATCTCCGCGCGGTGGATGCGCAGCGACCCGCCGCCGATCTCGGTGCCGTTCAGGACCAGGTCGTAGGCGTCGGCGAGCGCCGAACCGGGGTCGTCCTGGAACGTGGCGGCGAACTCCGGCTTCGGCGCCGTGAACGGGTGATGCACGGCCGTCCAGCCGATCTGCTCGCCCTTGTCGTCCTCCAGCGGCTCGAAGATCGGCGCGTCGACGACCCACACGAACTTCCACGCCGACTCGTCGATTAGCCCGCACCGGCGGCCGATCTCCAGCCGTGCCGCGCCGAGCAGCTCCTGGGTGGCGTGCCGCTTCCCGGCGCCGAAGAAGATCGCGTCCCCGGGGTTCGCGCCGGTGCGGGCCGCGAGCCCCTCCCGTTCGGCGTCGGAGAGGTTCTTGGCGACGGGCCCGCCGAGCGTCCCGTCCTCCTGGACGAGCACGTACGCAAGACCGCGGGCGCCGCGGGCCCTGGCCCAGTCCTGCCAGCCGTCCAGTTCCCGGCGGGTCTGGGACGCGCCGCCCGGCATGACGACCGCGCCGACGTAGGGTGCCTGGAACACCCGGAACGACGTGCCCGCGAAGTACTCGGTCATGTCGGTCAGCTCCACCCCGAACCGCAGGTCGGGCTTGTCGGAGCCGTACCGGGCCATCGCGTCGGCGTAGGTGATCCGGGGGATCGGCCGGGGGACCTCGTACCCGGCGATCTCCTTCCAGAGACGGCCGATGAGGTCCTCGGAGATCTTCAGGACGTCGTCCTGCTCGACGAACGACATCTCGATGTCGATCTGGGTGAACTCCGGCTGCCGGTCGGCGCGGAAGTCCTCGTCGCGGTAGCAGCGGGCGATCTGGTAGTAGCGCTCCAGCCCGCCGACCATGAGCAGCTGCTTGAACAGCTGCGGCGACTGCGGCAGCGCGTACCAGTGCCCCGGCTGGAGCCGCACCGGGACGAGGAAGTCGCGGGCGCCCTCCGGCGTCGACCGCGTCAGCGTCGGGGTCTCGACGTTGACGAAGCCGTGCTCGCGCATCACCTCGTGGACCAGGAACGCCGCCTCCGAACGCACCCGCATGGCCCGGGCGACGGCGTCGCGGCGCAGGTCGAGGTACCGGTACTTGAGCCGGATCTCCTCGTTGACGTTGACGTCGCCCTCGATCGGGAACGGCAACGGCGCCGCCTCCGACAGCACCTCGATGTCGGTGGCGGCGACCTCGACCTCCCCGGTCGGCAGGTCGGGGTTCTCGTTGCCCTCGGGCCGGACGCGGACCTCTCCCACGATCTTGACGCAGAACTCCGAGCGCAGGTCGTGCGCCGTGTCCTCCTCACGGAACACCACCTGCACGACGCCGGACGCGTCGCGCAGGTCGATGAACGTGACACCGCCGTGGTCGCGGCGCCGCCCGACCCAGCCGGCCAGCGTGACCTCCTGTCCGGCGTGCTCCCTGCGGAGCGTCCCCGCCTCGTGGGTGCGGATCATTTCGACAGCCTTTCCTTCAACGTCGTGACGATCTCGGTGAGCGGGACGGCGGCCTGCTCGCCCTCGGCGAGATCCTTGACCTGGGCGACGCCGTCGGCGATGTCCCGCTCCCCGAGGATCACGGCGTAGCGGGCACCGGACCGGTCCGCGTCCTTCATGGCGCCCTTCAGCTTCTTGCCGCCGAACGCCATGTCGGCGGCGATCCCGGCCCTGCGCAGCTCGTCGACCAGCGCGAACATGCGACGCTCGGCGGCCTCGCCGAGCGGCACCCCGAACGCCTCGCAGCGGGGCCGGGCCGCGGACGCCGCCCGCCCGTCCTGCGGCGCCTCGGCCTCCAGCGCGAGGACCGTGCGGTCCAGGCCGAGCCCGAACCCGATGCCGGGCAGCGGCGGGCCGCCGATGTCCTCCGAGAGCCCGTCGTAGCGGCCGCCGCCGCCGATGCCGGACTGGGCGCCGAGCATCGGGTGGTCGAACTCGTACGTCGTCCGCGTGTAGTAGTCCAGGCCCCGGACGAGCGTCGGGGTGTCCTCCCACGCGATGCCGAGATCGGCGAGCAGTTCGCGGACCCGGTCGTGGTGCGCCTTGCAGGCCGGGCACAGGTGGTCGGCGACGAGCGGGGCGTCCGCGAGCTGCCTGCGCACCTCGGGCCGCTTGTCGTCCAGCACCCGCAGCGGGTTGAGCTCCACCCGGGCGCGGGTCTCCTCGTCGAGGTCGAGGCCGCGCAGGAAGTCCTGCAGCAGGGCCCGGTATGCGGGACGGCACTCCCTGCAGCCGAGCGAGTTCAGCAGCAGCCGCACCCGGGTCAGCCCGAGCGAGCGGTACCAGTTCCACGCGATCGCGATCGTCTCGGCGTCGACCCGCGGGTCCTCGCTGCCGATCGCCTCCAGGTCGACCTGGTAGAACTGCCGGTAGCGGCCCTGCTGGGGCCGTTCGGCGCGGAACGCGGGGCCGGTCGTCCACACCTTCACCGGCAGCGCGCCCCTGTGGAGGTTGTTCTCCAGGATCGACCGCAGCACCGAGGCGGTGAACTCGGGACGCAGCGTCAGCGAGCGGCCGCCCCTGTCCTCGAAGGTGTACATCTCCTTGGTGACCACGTCGGTGGACTCTCCGACGCCCCGCCGGAACAGGTTGGTCTCCTCGAAGACGGCCAGCTCCATGTAGCCGTAGCCGGCGAGACGCGCCTGCTCGGCGAACGCCTCCCGCACGGCGTAGAAGAGCTCCGCGCGCGGCGGAACGTACTCACTGACCCCTTTGGGGGCCCGGAAACTCGAAGTCATGATCTTTCAGGCTCAGAATCCCTTGCCGGGGCCGTCCGCGGGAGCCACCGAATCCTCCGACACGAGCCCGGCGAGGAACGGATTGGTGGCGCGCTCGCGGCCGATTGTGGTCTGTGGTCCGTGGCCGGGCAGGACGGCGGTGTCGTCGGGCATGCGCAGACATACCCGGGTCAGGCTGTCGATGATCTGCGCGTAGGACCCGCCCGGCAGGTCGGTGCGCCCGATCGACCCGGCGAACAGCAGGTCCCCGGTGAACATCACGTCCGGCTGGTCCTGCGTCCGCGGCGTCCGGAACGTCACCGACCCGGGGGTATGGCCCGGAGTGTGGTCGACGGTGAAGGTCAGCCCGGCCAGCTCGAGCACGGTGCCGTCGGCGAGTTCGCGCACGTCGTCGGGCTCCGACAGCGTCAGCCCGCCGAACAGCTCCTGCCCCGGGCCGAGCGACAGCCCCTTCGCCGGGTCGGTGAGCAGCTCGCGGTCGTCGGGATGGACGAAGGCGGGGACGTCCTTCGCCCCGCAGACCGGCGCCACCGACCAGACGTGGTCGAGGTGGCCGTGCGTCAGCAGGACCGCGACCGGCTTCAGCCGGTGCTCGCGCAGAATCCGGTCGATCCCGTCCCCGGCGTTCTCGCCGGGATCGATGATGACGCACTCCTCACCCGCGGCGGGTGCCACGACGTAGCAGTTCGCGGCGAACGATCCGGCGGGGAACCCGGCGACGAGCACGGTCGTCCTTCCTTAGCACCAACGCGGCCTGAGAACCATCACGGACGGGCGAGTTCGAGGGTACCGGCGCGGCCGCGGCCACCGCGAACGAGATCCGCCGGTCGCCGTGTCGCGGGCGTCCCGGCCCGGCGGACGCCGTGCCTGGAAGGCGGCTGAAAGCGACGACGCGTTCCCTCCCCGGTGCCGCTACTATGCGCTGCACGTTCACCTGATCACACCGGAGGAGCAGGCACGTGGCCTCGAAGGACCGCAAGAAGCAGCTCGCTCGGGCGCGCTACGAACGGCAGCAGGCGCGGCGGGCTCAGCAGGCGGCCAGGGCGCGCCGCCTCAAGATCCTCGGCTCGGCCGCGGCGGTGGTGGCCGTCGCCGCCGGTGCGGCCGCGATCGTCGCGTTCACCGGTGGGGACGACGAGTCCGAGGCCGCCGCGAACGCCTCGCCGTCGCCCAAGGTGAAGCCGGGGGAGTGCGCCTACCGGCCGGCGTCGGTGCCGGGAGCCCCGAAGGACCTCGGGACCCCGCCGGTCAAGCCGGCGTACAAGGGCACGGTGAAGGCGACCGTGAAGACCAACCACGGTGACGTCGTCCTGCAGCTGGACGCCGACAAGGCGCCCTGCACCGTCAACTCGTTCGCCTTCCTGGCCAAGAAGAACTTCTTTGACAAGACCGACTGCCACCGGCTGACCAGCGGCGGGCTCAACGTCCTCCAGTGCGGGGACCCCACCGCCGAGGGCGAGGGTGGGCCCGGCTACCAGTACGCCAACGAGAACACCGAGGGCGCCGAGTACAAGGAGGGCACCGTCGCCATGGCGCACTCCAGGCTGCCGGACTCCAACGGCAGCCAGTTCTTCATGGTGTACAAGGACTCCGAGCTCGACCCCGACTACACGGTCTTCGGGAAGGTCACCAAGGGGCTCGACGTGCTGAAGGAGATCGCCGAGGGCGGGTCGGAACCCAAGGGCGACGGCAAACCCAAGAAGAAGGTCACGATCCGGGACATCTCGATCGCCAGGAAATAGGCGAACGGGATACTAAGGTGTGGAGGGTCCGTGAGCTGCACGCTCATCCGGACCTCGCGATTCAGGAGGCAAGGGTGTCCAGCGCGACCGATCCCTGGGGCCGGGTGGACGAGGACGGCACCGTGTACGTCAGGACGTCCGACGGCGAGCGCGTCGTCGGATCCTGGCAGGCCGGTGCACCCGAGGAGGCCCTGGCCTACTTCAGGCGCAAGTACGACGCGCTCGTCACCGAGATCGGCCTGCTGGAGCAGCGGATCCGCACCACCGACCTGCAGCCCTCGCAGGCGCAGCAGAGCATCGACCGGCTGCGCGACGCCGTCGCCAACGCCAACGCCGTCGGCGACCTCGACGCGCTCCTCGGACGGCTCGACGCCCTCACCGAGCTGGTCGAACGGCGCCGCGAGGAGATCAGGGCCGAGCGCGAGCGGCATCGCATCGAGGCGCGCGAGGTCAAGGAGCGGATCGTCGCCGAGGCCGAGCGGATCGCCGCCGAGGAGACCCACTGGAAGAACGGCGGCGAACGGCTGCGCCAGCTCGTCGAGGAGTGGAAGGCCGCCGACCGCATCGACCGGCCCACCGAGACCGCCCTGTGGAAGCGGCTGTCGGCCGCCCGCAACGCCTTCACCAAGCGTCGCAAGGCGTACTTCGCCAGCCTCGACGACCAGCGCGAGCAGGCCCGCAAGGAGAAGGAACGCCTGGTCGCCGAGGCCGAGGCGATGGCCGACTCGACCGACTGGAGCGAGACCGCCGCGGCCTACCGCGACCTGATGCGCCGCTGGAAGATGGCCGGCCGCGCCTCCAGGGACGTCGAAGAAGAACTGTGGGCCCGCTTCAAGAGCGCCCAGGACACCTTCTTCCAGGCCCGCAGCGCCGCGTTCGCCGAACGCGACGCCGAGTTCCGCGAGAACGCAGCGGAGAAGGAGAAGCTCCTCACCGAGGCCGAGCGGCTGCTCCCCGTCAAGGACGTCCGCCAGGCGCGGCAGGCGCTGCGCGGCATCCAGGAACGGTGGGAGGCCATCGGCATGGTGCCCCGCGACCAGCGCGACCGCCTCGAAGGCCGGCTCCGCAAGGTCGAGGAGGCCGTCCGCGCGGCCGAGGAGAACGAGTGGCGCCGCACCAACCCCGAGGCCCGCGCACGGGCCGAGGCCACCGTCGCCCAGCTGCGCTCCTCCATCGACCAGCTCGAAAAGCGCCTCGCCAAGGCCCGCGACGCGGGCAACGAGAAGGACGTCAAGGAAGCCGAAGAGGCCCTGACGGCCCGCAGGGCCTGGCTGGAAGAGGCGGAGAGAACCCTCGCTGAGTTCTCCTAAGGGGGCGGTTTTCTCAGAGGGGCGACCACCCTTCGACCCCCGTCACGCGGCAGGTCGGGCGACCTCCGGCGCTGGGCGCCTACGGCCGCCCGACCTGCGGGCGGCTGGGGTCGGCGCGGCAAGCGAGGTCTTCTCCAAGACCCGAGACCCGGCTCGGCCACAGCCCTCTCGTCGCGGACGGCGGCCACGCAGAAGGGCTGAGAAAGGCTCAGCGCCTTTCGAGGCGACCCTCCAGCCTGCGATGGAGCGTTTGCCTCGGCTGTCACGGGCGGGGGACGTGGCTGAGTCAGAACCAACGTTCCTGGCGGAAGACCTCAGCATGCGGGCAGGCCTTCGCTGTCAGCCGCGGGTCGGGCGGCCGGAGGGCGCTCTGCGCCCGGAGGTCGCCCGACTCGCGCAACGGGGGGTTCCAGGGGGGTCGTCCCCCCTGGGCTAATGAGCCTCTCTTCCCAGGAAGGCGAGCATGCGGGTTTGTTCGTCTGCGCCTTTCGGGGTGGGGAGCGGGGGTGCCAGGTGGCCTGCGGCGCGCAGCGGGGCCGCGATGACCCGGGCCGTGGCGAAGGCGTGGTGGACGAGGTCCGGGTCGAGGCGGGACGGCTGGCTCGTCGCGCGTGCCAGGTCCCAGGCGTGCACCAGGGGTTCCAGGATGTAGGCCTCCAGATAGTCGCTCAGCGGCAGCTCGCCCAGGCCGTCGAACGGGATGGGGCGGCGCAGCGCGTCGGGGGTGAGGGCGGCGGCGCATTCCTTGCGGGCCGTCCGCCAGCTCATCAGCACGTCGCCGGGCACGTACCGCGCGGGGTCGCGGCCGATGTCGGGTTCGGGCTCCCCGCCGGCCAGCGCCATGATCAGGTACTGGCCGCCGGTCACGTGCCCGGCGACGTCGCGGGCCGTCCACGCATCGCAGGGCGACGGCGCGTCCCAGCCGTCCTGGGGGACGCCGGCCACCAGGCCCTCGAAGAGGTCGAGGGCCCGGTGGTAGCCGCTGAGGTTGTGAGCCATGGTGGTCAGTGACCCGCGATCCGCCCGCCCTGTCAAGCGATATCGCGAAGGTCGCCGACCGCCGCTCAGGCCGTGGGAGCGCCCCGTTCCCGGAGCATGGCGTTCATCAGGTCGATCTCCGACTGCTGGCCCTCCACCATCGTCCCGGCGAGGCGCCGCACCCGGTCATGGTCGCTGAGCGCCATCACCGCCTTCGCCATCTCGACGCCGCCGCGGTGGTGGGCGACCATCAGCCGCAGGTACAGCACCTCCGCGTCCCTGCCGGACGCCTTCTCCAGCTCGGCGAGCTGCTCGGGGGTCGCCATGCCCGGCATCGCGCCGGCGCCGCCGTGGCCGCCGTGCCCGGACATCCAGCGCATGCGCCCGGCCGGGTCGACCTTGGGGACGCCCCACTCGTCCAGCCAGGCGGTCATCATGCCGATCTGAGCCGCCTGGGTGTTGATGATGTCGTAGGCGAGCAGGCGGACGTCGCGGTCGTCCGTGCGGTCCCGGACGATGAACGACATCCGCACCGCCTGGGCGTGATGGGTGCTCATATCGCGGGCGAAACCCGCTTCGGGGTCGTTCGTGCCCGGGTTCCCGGAACGGAACACGGTCAGGATCACCAGGGCCCCGGCGGCCAGCAGGAGGAGGGCCGCGAGGACGGCGGCGGGCCGCCGTCCCCGGGGCGTCTCCGCGTTCACGGTGCCCTCGCTCATGGCGTGTCCTTGGCGCCGTCGCAGGCGGCGCCGGGCTCGGGTGTCTGCGGGCCCTTCACGAAGGCGCGCAGGAACTGGTCGATGCGCGGGTCGTCGGCGTCCTGGACCTTGAGCTGCCTGCCCCAGGCGCTGAGCGTGATCGGGGAGTCCTGCGACGGGTACGGGCTCAGGAACGTGTAGTCGGTCCCGGTGACGCGCTCCTTGAGCGCGGTGAGCTGGTTCTCGGCCAGCCCGGGACGGTAGGTGATCCAGACGGCGCCGTGCTCCAGGGAGTGGACGGCGTTCTCGTTGCGCAGCGGCGAGTCGTAGACGCGGCCGTTGCAGTTCTGCCAGGCCGGGTCGTGCTCGCCGCCCATCGGCGGGTCGGTGTCGTAGTCGACGGTGCCGGTGGTGTGGTCGCGGCTCAGGTCGTCCCTCGTCACCAGCCCCGCGATGTCGTCGGCCGACGACCGGGACTGCAAGAACGCGTACCCGATGGCGACGAACGCCACCAGGCCGATCACGCTGAAGAAGGCGATGGTGCCCCAGGGGACCTCCCGCTGGGTGAGCACATTCCTGTTGTTCTGGGCACGCGCGTTTCTGTTGCGGGCACTCTTTGACATGAAGCTCGTCCTCTCAGGGGTTTCGGGCTGTGCTGACGTGGCCGTGCGCAGACGCACGGCGGCCTTGCGGCCGGTCGTCTACAGCCGGAGCACCTGAAGGACGTGCCGGGACAGGGGTCTATGCGGGACGCCCGGTGGCAGTACGGCCGTCCACCCGGCGCGAGCGGGCAGCCGGAAGGACCAGCGTCCGCGTGCGGCCGCGAGCCCCAGCAGGAAGAGCGTGAACAAGACGGCCACGCACAGGCACGCGTCCACCGGGAGGCCCGGCGAGTCCTCGCGCAGCGGCGCGGTCAGCGTCGTGGTGAGGGGGTCGTGCGGCGCCATGCGGACGTCCGGGACGGACGCCTCGGCGGAGGGAGAGACGGTGCCGAGCGACACGAGGGCGGTGAGGGGCGCGCTCACCGCGTGTTCGGTGCACACCCGGGCGACGGGCGTCCGCCCCAGCCCGTAGCTGAAGATCAGCCCGCCGACGACGACGAGGATCACGAGCAGGCCGCCCAGCCCGTGCCGCCGCGGGGTCGTACCGGACACCGTCACCTTCCTCCGTGCTTTCCGGGCGTTCCAACGCCGGAGCCGTGCGTCGGGTTCCCGGGTCGGCGGGGCGGGAGCGTCCGCGTCAGAAGATAGTGTCGAAGCGTGACCAGCAG
>DATCLF010000105.1:0-57396 GCA_036564055.1 Spirillospora sp. | reverse complement strand
GCCATGGACAGCGAGTAGGCCATCACGCCGAGGAACGCCAGCAGCGGGACCAGCCCGCGCGTCCCACGCGCCGCCACCACGACCTCCCCGGGTTCGACAGTCGTACTTAGTTCGACTGTCTAACAATCTCACATGGGCGGCGGAATCAGAACGGGGGCGGACGGACACGGCAACGGTCGCTTCCTTGGCCCGACCGTCACCGAGCATGTCACATCGGGCGTTCCGCGCTCTCGCGCCGCCCGGCACGGGGGGTCGGTCGGCGAGAAGTCCCCGCCGGGGTGAAGACAACGTCCACGACATGACGCGGACGCGATCCGGGCGGCCCGGAACGCAGCGGGCTCGGGATCGCGCCGGCGGGCCCGCCCAGGGGGTTGCGGCCACCGCCGGCGCGATCGGTCGCCGGCCGCTGCGTCACGGGGCCGGGACGCTACGACAACGTGGGCTGGCCCGCGATGCCGAGGGTGTCCTCGACGAGGGTGACGAAGACCTCGGCGTCGTGGAGGAGCTCCTCCGCCTCGCGCGGGGTGACGGCGCGGGGCAGCCCCGCCTCCGCGGCGGCGCGCTTGTCGGCGCCGGCGGCGAAGAAGGCGGCCCATTCGCGCAGTGCGGGCTCGGCCTCCGGCAGCAGCACCCAGACGCTGCGGGGCCGGCCGCGGCGGTGGGCCTGCCGGGGTTCCCTGGAGGCCAGCACCGCGGCGGCGGCGCGCAGCGCGGCCAGGTGCGCGCAGACGTAGCGGACGGCGGGTGAGGTGGCCTCGGCCGCCTCGGCGAGGCCCATGCGGGCGGCGTGCAGCTGGCCGACGGCCGTGTGCGCGGGCCGCGGCGCGGGCATCGGACGGTGGCGCGGGCTCGGGGGCGGGACGGACTGGGCGGCGGAGTGGACGCCGCGGGCGGTCATCGTTCCGGACATGTCTGCCTCCTTCCGGGGCTCGGGCCGGCCGGGCGGAGTGCTTCCCCTCACTCCGCCCGGCCGTCCGCCCCCGCCGACACACCGCGATCGGCGGGGACGTCGCCCTGGCGCGGGCCGCGAGTCCCGCACCACGTCGAACATAAGTTCGACGCACGACCAGTAAACCGCCCTGACGGCGTTTCGTCAACGTGTTCGAATGGGTGTCGCTCGCCGCAGGTCAGCGGGCCTGACGGCGCGATGA
Organism: Spirillospora sp.; assembly: GCA_036564055.1. Lineage (GTDB taxonomy): Bacteria > Actinomycetota > Actinomycetes > Streptosporangiales > Streptosporangiaceae > Spirillospora. The sequence goes on along the minus strand of DATCLF010000105.1, from coordinate 56,245 downwards.
GACCACGACGAGACCACGACGAGACAAGGGCGGCGGCGGGGTACGGCAGTCTCCGCCGGCTTCCGCGAAGCCCTAGCGGGGCCGCCTGACGTGGACGGGGACGCCGGTTCCGACGAGGTCCGGGAAGTACTCGGCGATGTGCATCGGCATCCGGACGCAGCCGTGCGAGGCGGGGTACTTCGGCACGCTCAGGGCGCCGTGGAAGGCGATGCCGCCGTTGAAGTAGATCGGGTTGTAGAGGCGTCCGAGAGGGGAGGTCTCCCAGCCCGCGAAACGGCGTCCGGTCCGGAAGTCGCCCGTGCCGGTCGTCGCGTACCGGCACCGGGGAACCGTGGCCCCGCGGTCCTTCGCGCAGTAGTACTCCCCCGACCCCGACGAGATGTGCGAGATCAGCCGCGGTTCGCCGTTCTTGTAGAGGACGAGGTACTGACGCTTCAGGTCCACGTCCACGCGTTCCTTCTCACGCTTCTTGGCGACCGGACGCGGCCGCTTCGGATCGTCCAGGGCCTTCCAGAACGACGCGCCGATGGTGCTCTTCTTCTTCATGCGGTTGACGGCCTGGAACGCCCAGACCGCCATCTCGGTGGACGCCCCGTACTTCCCGTCTATCTTGCCCGGGTCATAGTGAAGCTCCTTGAGGCGCCGCTGAAGCTCCTTGACGTCCGGCCCCTTCGCCCCGGGCTTGAGCCTGCGGCGCCGTGTGGGGGTCGGTGTGGGGGTCGGTGACGTCGGTGAAGCGGACGGTGTGGTCTTCGGCGGCGGAGGCGCCGCCTCCTCGGTCCCGTTGCAGCCCGTCAGGAGGACGGCGGCGGCCAGCGGGACCGCGCTCGCGCCCATGCCGATCGGTCTCCCTCGCATGCGCCGAGCCTAAAGTGCTTCCCATGCATCCGAACGTCGAACGTGTCGCCAAGGCTCTGCGCGACAAGGGGGCCGCCGGAAACATCATCGAACTGCCCGAGCCCGCGCCGACGGCCAAGGCCGCCGCGGAGCAGCTCGGCTGCGAGGTGGGGGCGATCGCCAACAGCCTGGTGTTCGAGGCCGACGGGTCGCCGCTGCTGGTGATGACGAGCGGCGCGCACCGCGTCGACACCGACAAGATCGCCGCGCCGGCCGGGGTGACGAAGGTGCGGCGGGCGACGGCGCCGTTCGTCCGGGAGGCGACGGGGCAGCCGATCGGGGGTGTCGCTCCGGTCGGGCACCCGGCGCCGATCCGCACGCTGGTGGACGTGTGGCTCGACCGCTACGAGCGGGTCTGGGCGGCGGCCGGCCACCCGAACGCCGTGTTCCCCACCTCGTTCGAGGAACTGCTCAAGATCACCGACGGAACCCCCGTCGAGGTGGAGTGACCTGCGGGCACGCGCCCGGGTGGGACCCCGCGCCCAGGTGGGGGCCGGGTCGCATCGGCTAGCCTCCCCCCATGGAGATCTGGCACAACCCGCGCTGCTCGAAGAGCCGGGCCGCGAAGGCCGCGCTGGACGAGGCCGGCGTGGAGTACACCGAGCGCCGTTACCTGGACGATCCGCCCACGGCGGAGGAGCTCGACGCGGTGCTCACCCGGATCGGCGCCGAGCCGTGGGACGTGGCGCGCCTCAACGAGCCCGTCGCCAAGGAGCTGGGGCTGAAGAACCTCGAACGGGACCGCGCCCGCTGGATCGAGATCATGGTGGCGAACCCGGTGCTGATCCAGCGTCCCATCGTGCTGACGGGCGACTCCGCCGTCGTGGCGCGCGACGAGGAGTCGATCCGCAGGGTCGTCGAGGGCGGGTGACGCGGACGCGGGGTTCCCGCGGGCGGCGAGAGCCGGGCCCCGGGGGGCGTGTCCGCCGGGAGCGGGACGATCGTCCGCCTCCCGGCGGGACGTCCCCGGGTCTAGTCTCTGTCGCGTGAGGGACGTGAAGCTGCGCGAGATCGACGAACGCGCCTTTCTCCGCAGGCTCAACCCGTTGCTGGAGGTGTACGCGGCGGCGATGCGGCCGCCCAGCGAGCAGCTCCCGGGGCGTCACACCATCATGGAGCGGCACGCGACCTACACCGGCTTCCGGGCGTTCGTCGCCGAGCGGCGGGCGCCGCTGCCGATGCTGCCGCCCTCGATCCACGGCTTCGCGTACGGCTTCCACGGCGCCCGCGGCCAGTGGTGGCACGACGTCGTCTACCAGGCGCTGTGCGCCCGCGAAGGCCCCGAGCACGCCAAGGCGTGGCTGGAGGACGCCTTCGAGGTGGCCGAGCTGCACGTCCACCCGGACTACCAGGGCCGGGGCCTCGGCCGGGGGCTGCTCGGCGCGCTGTGCGAGGGCCGCCGGGAGCGGACCGTCGTGCTGTCGACGCTGGACAAGCGTCCCGACACGCCGGCCCGCACCCTCTACCGCTCGGTCGGCATGGTCGACCTGCTCACGGACTTCGAGTTCCCCGGCGGAGGCCCGCGCTACGCGGTCATGGGCGGGGCGCTTCCCCTGCCGCCGTACGAGGCGGCGTCCAGGAGGCCGTAGACCTCCCGCGTCGCGGTCGACTTGTTGAACGTGATGAAGTGGATGCCGGGCGCGTCCTGGTCGAGCAGCTCCCGGCACAGCTCGGCGGCGTGCTCGATGCCGAGGCGGCGCACCGCCTCGGGGTCGTCGGCGACGGCGTCGAACCGGGCCCTGACCTCGGGCGGGAACGGCGCCCCCGACAGCTGCTCGGACCGCTCGATCGTGCTCATCTGGGTGACCGGCATGATGCCCGGCAGGATCGGCACGTCGCAGCCCGCCGCCTCGACGCGGTCGCGGAGCCGGAAGTAGTCCTCGGCGCGGAAGAACATCTGCGTGATGGCGTAGTCGGCGCCGGCGCGGCACTTCTCGACGAAGTACCGGGTGTCGCTCTCGACGTCGGGCGAGCGCGGGTGCTTGTAGGGGAAGGCGGCCACCCCGACGCAGAAGTCGCCGTAGGAGCGGATCATGCGCACGAGGTCGGCGGCGTACTCGACGCCGTCGGGGTGCTTGACCCACTCCCCCATCGGGTCGCCGGGAGGATCGCCGCGCAGCGCGAGGACGTTGCGCACGCCGGCGGCGGCGAACCTGCCGATCAGGTGGCGCAGCTCGGCCTGGGAGTGGTTGACCGCGGTGAAGTGCGCGACGGGGGTGAGGGTGGTGTCGGTGGCGATGCGCTCGACGATGTCGACGGTCTTGTCCCGGGTGCTGCCGCCGGCGCCGTAGGTCACCGAGACGAACGTCGGCTGCAGGGACTCCAGCTCGCGAATGGTGCGCCAGAGGTTCAGCGCGCCTTTCTCGGTCTTCGGGGGAAAGAACTCGAACGAGAACGACCTGCCGCCCGAGGCCAGCAGCTCTCGGACGGTCGGGGGTCTGTTCGGGCGCAAGCGTCGCATCCCCTCAGCCTACAGAAGCTCGGGTCGCCTTCCGTTTCGGGTGATTCTCGGCACAATCCCCTACCGTTATGTCCATATTTCCCCCAATTCAGTGTCCTCTCACGTTTGTGGTGGGCGGTGGAATCCGCCCAGGTGGATACGATCTCGACATGCCGACCCGCCGCATCCGCAAGGAGGTCGACGAGGCGCTCCTGGCCTTCGTCGACCGGCAGCGCCCCGCCCTCCTCGCCATCAGCGACGACCTCGCCCCCATGCTGTCCGCGCTGGAGTCCCTGCTGAGCGGCGGCAAGCGGCTCCGCCCCGCGTTCTGCTACTGGGGATGGCGCGCCTCGGGCCGCGAGGACGGCCCCGGAATCGTGGGCGCCGCCGCGTCCCTGGAACTGCTGCAGGCCAGCGCGCTGATCCACGACGACGTCATGGACTGCAGCGACACCCGGCGCGGCCAGCCGTCCGTCCACCGCAGGTTCGAGGCGCTGCACCACGCCAACGGCTGGCCCGGCGACGGTGAGACGTTCGGCGCCGGGTCGGCGATCCTGCTCGGCGACCTGTGCCTGGCCTGGTCGGGCGAGATGTTCGAGTCCTGCGGGCTGGACGACGCGAGCAGGCGACGCGGCCGGGCGGTCTACGACCTGATGCGCACCGAGGTCATGTGCGGCCAGTACCTCGACATGCTGGAGGGCACCCGCGGCGAGGCCGCCGTCGCCACGGCGCTGCGCGTGGTGGAGTACAAGAGCGCCAAGTACACGATCGAGCGTCCCCTGCATCTCGGCGCCGCCCTCGCCGGGGCCCGTCCGGACGTGGTCGCCGCGCTCACCGGATACGGCCTGCCGCTCGGCGTCGCCTTCCAGCTCCGCGACGACATCCTCGGCGTCTTCGGCAACCCGGCCGAGACCGGCAAGCCCGCCGGCGACGACCTGCGCGAGGGCAAGCGGACCGTCCTGGTCGCCCTCACCCTGGAGCGCGCGTCGGACGCGCAGGCCAAGGCGCTGCACCGCCGCCTCGGCGACCCCGACCTCGACGCCGCCGGGGTGGACGAGCTGCGCGCCATCATCGAGGAGACCGGCGGGCTGAGCGCCTGCGAGAAGATGATCGAGCACTACCAGGCCGAGGCGGAACGGGCACTGGAGTCCGCTCCCATCGCCGAGGAGGCCCGCGACGCCCTCGCGGAACTCGCGGTCGCGGCCACCACGCGGAGCATGTGACGCGCGCCTGGCGCGACGGGCGTCCGGACACCGGCGCTCGGATCGTACCGGTACGCGGAAGAATCCCTGTTCCGCTGCCCTACCCCCCGGTTACGCGGTACAAATGAGGAAATCTTCGTCCGTCCCCGCCGAGCCGGAGTCCCCCCAGTGCCGCACGACACCTCCCGCGGGAGGACGAGCCCCCCTCACGCGCGTCCCGCCACCGCCCGCTCCGCACGGTCCGGCCAGGGGCACGCCGGTCTGCCCGGACGCGCGGGCACGGCTCGTCCCGCCGCGTCCCGCGCCGGAAACGGCGACGACACCGCCGCAGGCCCGCGGTTCCGGCACGTCGCCGGCGCGGACGCCGAGGGTCCCCGGCTGCAGGACGTCGTCGAGGAACGCGGACCGCTGCCGGAGCCGCAGCTGCGCCGGGTCGCGCTGAGGACGGCGGCGGCGCTGGCCGCGATCCATCGCGCCGGAACGGTGCACGGCGACTTCAGGCCCGCCAACGTGCTGCTCGGCCCGGACGGCGCCAAGGTGGTCGACTTCGGTCTCGCCCACGCCACCGGCGGGCCGTCCGCCGGTCCGGGCGGGCGGGCGGCGCGGACGGGCGTCCTCGCGTACATGGCGCCCGAGCAGATCGAGGACGAGCCCGTCGGGCGGCCCACGGACGTGTTCGCGTGGGGCGCGACGATGGTGTTCGCGGCGACGGGACGCCCGCCGTTCGGCACCGCCCCCGCGGGGGACGTCGCGCGGCGCATCACGTCCCGCCCGCCCGACCTCGGCGACATGACGGGCCCGCTGCGCGACCTCGTGGCGCGCTGCCTGGACAAGAACCCCGCCGCCCGGCCGACGGCCCGGCAGATCGTCCGGGCGCTACGCGAAGGGCAGGGGCCGATGCCGAAACCACGCCCGACCCGGATCCCGCGCTACCGGTGGCGCATGATGGTCGCGCTCGCGATCGTCGTCGTCTGCGGCTTCGTCATCGGGATGCTCTACTAGCGCCGGGGTCGCACGGCGCTCAGATCACGAGCGCCCGGATCACCAGTGCGGGCCGGATCACCAGTGCGGGGGACGCTCCTCCAGAAGGCGGGAGTCGTCGTCACCGCCCCACTGCCCCCACCCGGTGTCGGTGTCGTCGGTCGTCTGGTCGGGCAGGATCACCAGCTCGTCGTCCAGTTCCACCGGCCGCTCGTCGTCGGGTCCCACACTCATGATCTCCATTGTGGGCGATCCCTCCGGGTCCCGCATCGTGATCCGGATCAATCGGACGAGACCGGCCGGTCGGCCAGCCGGCGGGCGAGCTCGGCCGCGGCGGCGCCCGGGTCATCCGCCTCGGTGATCGCGCGGACCACCACGACGCGGGTCGCGCCCGCCGCCAGCACCTCGTCGAGGTTGCCGGGGTCGATCCCGCCGATCGCGAACCACGGCCGCGCCACGCGCTGCGCCGCGACGTACTCCAGCAGCTTCGGGCCGGGCGCCGGCCGTCCCGGCTTGGTCGGCGTCGGCCACACCGGGCCCGCGCAGAAGTAGTCGACGCCGGGCTCGGTGGCGGCGGCGGACGCCTGCTCTCCGGAGTGCGTGGACCGGCCGATCAGCATGTCGCCGCCGACGATCTCGCGGGCGGCGGCGACCGGCAGGTCGTCCTGCCCGAGGTGCAGGACGTCCGCGCGGACGGCGTGCGCGATGTCGGCGCGGTCGTTCACGGCGAGCAGCGCCCCGTGCCGGTCGCAGGCCGCCCGGAAGACCTCCAGGTACTCCATCTCCTGCCGCGCCTCCAGGCCCTTCTGGCGGAGCTGGACGATGTCGACGCCGCCTGCGAGCACCGCGTCCAGGAAGGCGGGCAGGTCCCCCTGCCGTTCCCGCGCGTCGGTGCACAGGTACAGGCGGGCCCGGCTGAGGCGGGCGCGCAAAGCGACGGCGCGTTCGGAGGGAAGATGCCTGGACACGGGGAGGCCGTTCCTTTCGTGGTCCGTCGGGATGCGCCGCGCGGGCCGCGGCATGCGGATCGCGGGGTGCGCATCGCGGTCACGTCCCGCCGCGCACCCCGCGATCGTGTCACGTGCGTCGTTGTCGGTTTCTTCTCCGGTCTGCGGGCCCGGGGTTCCGGTCTAGAAGGCCAGGGCCTGGGCTCTGCGGCGGACCTCGGTCCCCCGGTTCTCGGTGAGCGCCTGCACGGGCGTTCCCGGGAGGCTGTCGTCGGCGGTGAACAGCCAGCGGATCGCCTCGACCTCGTCGTAGCCCGCGTCCGACAGCAGCGTCAGGGTGCCGGGCAGCCCTTTGATGACCTGGCCGTCCTTGATGAAGGCGGCGGGCACCACGGGGACGCCGTCCTTGCGCACCGCGACGAGCTTGTGCTCGCTGATGAGCTGCTTGATCCGGTTGGGCTTGATGCCGAGCCGTTCGGCGGCCTCCTTCAAGGAGAGCCAGTCCCCCGCCAGAGCCTCGGTCCGGGGGTCGAGTGCGCTGTCAACGGTGGTGTGCATCTGCGTCACGCCCCCTTGCTACCACTCCTTCGGAAGCGTCAAACCCCCTGCGCAATCGGAACGTTCCGGCGCCGATCGCTATCGGCGAACGGCCTGCCTGACCGGCGTCGCGGGGTCGGCGACCGCGTCCGGGTCGACGGGCGTCCCGGCGGCGATGACCCGCCGTGCCTGCACCAGGTCGCGGGGACGGTTCACGGTGAGGATCGCGTCGAGCCGGTCGCCGGTCAGCCACACCAGCGCCCACGCGCGGTCGGCGGGGTCACCGCGGCGCACGAGCCGCTCCGACGCGGCGTGGCTGCCCGCGTACTGCACCATGCGCCCGAACTGCTCGGACCAGAAGTACGGGACGGCGTCGTAGACGGCGTCCTGCCCGAGGAGGGCCGCGGCGGCGACCTCGGGCGCGTTGAGCGCGGTGTCCCAGTGCTCGACGAGAAGCCGCCGGCCGTACCGCGCCGACCACCAGAAGGCGCAGTCGCCGACCGCCACCACGTCGGGCCGCGCCGACCCGGACCCGTCCCCGCCCTGCTCGTCCTGGAGGGCGCGGAACGAACCGTCGGTGACCACCCCGCGCTCCACGAGGAGCCCCGAGCCGGCGAGCCACCCCACCTCGGGCCGGACGCCGATGCCGGTGACGACCACGTCGGCGTCGATCACGCCGCCGCCCGCCAGGGCGAGCCCGCCGTCGCGCACCTCCGCCACCTTCACGCCGGTGCGCAGCTCGACGCCCGCCTCGGCGTACCAGGGCGCGGTGAGGGCGCCGGCCTCCGGGCCGATCGCGGCCGCGAGGGGCGTGTCGGCGGCCTCGACGACGGTCACGGCGCAGCCCTTCGCGGCGGCGGCCGTGGCGACCTCGGCGCCGATCCAGCCCGCGCCGACGATGACGACCCGGGTGCCGGCCGTGAGCAGGGACCGCAGTTCGCGCGCGTCGTCGATGGTGCGCAGGACGTGCTGGCGTCCGTCGCCCGGCAGGGTGATCGGGGTGGCGCCGGTCGCGATGACCAGCCCGTCGAAGGGGAGGTCGCCCGCCGTGGACGCGACGACGCCGCCGCGGCCCGGCGCGTCCAGGCGCAGCCCGGTGGCGCGCTCCCCGAGCAGCAGGTCGCAGCGCAGGGCGTCCCAGTCGGTGTCGACCGTCGTGTCGTCGCTGTCGCCGGCGAGGACGGCCTTGGACAGCGGCGGCCGGTCGTAGGGCCGGTGCCGCTCGGCCGAGAGCATCGTCAGCGCGCCCTCGTACCCCTTGCTCCGCAGGGCCTCCGCGGCGCGCGCGCCCGCCAGCCCTCCGCCCACGACGATGACCCTCTGCATGCGGTCACCCTAGCCAAGCACCGCGCGCCGGCAGGGCGCCGACGGGGGACCCGTGTCCGAACATCTGCGCACTTTGCCGGGGTCGTAGAGTGGGAAAGGCGGGTAAAAACGGCAAAGAGCGCGGGAGTCCGGTACGACCGGGCTGAGAGGGCGGCTGAACGGGCCGCCGACCGCCAGAACCTGATCCGGATCATGCCGGCGAAGGGAGCGTCCAGTGGAGATCGTGATCATCGGGGCCGGGGTCGTCGGCCTCGCCACCGCGTGGCGGGCCACGGCGGCCGGCGCGGCCGTCACCCTGGTGGACCCCGACCCGGGCGGCGGCGCGTCGTCGGTGGCGGCGGGCATGCTCACCCCGGTCAGCGAGGTGACCTACGGCGAGGAGCCGCTGCTGCGGCTCGGCCTCGCCTCCCGGGACCGTTACCGGGAGTTCGCCGCGGAGCTGGAGGAGCAGACCGGCCTTTCCACCGGCTACCGCACCGACGGCCTGCTCCAGGTGGCCTTCGACTCCGACGACCTGAAGTACCTCGACGACCTGCGCCGCTTCCAGGAGAGCCTCGGCCTCGCCCCGGAGACGCTGAGCGGGCGGGAGTGCCGCAGGCTGGAGCCGATGCTCGCGCCGGGCGTCCGCGGCGGGCTGCTGGCCCCCGAGGACGGCTCGATCGACCCGCGGCGCCTGACCGCGGCGCTGCAGGTCGCGGCCGAGAAGGCGGGGGCGCGGCTCGTGCGCCGCCGGGCCGCGGGCGTCGCCGTCGAGAACGACGCGGCGGTGGGCGCGCGGCTCGACGACGGGACCGTGGTCCGCGCCGACCGGGTGCTGCTCGCGGCGGGCTCGTGGTCGGGCGATCTGGAGGGGCTGCCGCCGGGGACGGTCCCGCCCGTCCGCCCGGTGAAGGGCCAGGTGATCCGGCTCCGCACCCGCGTGCCGTTCCTGACGCGGGCGACGCGCGGCCTGGTGAAGGGGTCGCAGGTCTACCTGGTGCCGCGCGAGGACGGCGAGGTCGTCCTCGGCGCGACCCAGGAGGAGCTCGGTTTCGACACCCGCGTCACCGCGGGCGGGCTGTGGGAGCTGCTGCGGGACGCCCGCGAGCTGCTGCCCGGCGTCACCGAGCTGGAGTTCGCCGAGGTCTCGGCCGGCCTGCGTCCGGGTTCCCCCGACAACGCCCCGGTGATGGGCCCGTCGGCGCTTCCCGGCCTCGTCATCGGCACGGGGCACTTCCGCAACGGCATCCTGCTCGCCCCGATCAGCGCAGACATCCTGTCCGCGATGCTGCTGGACGGTCCGGTGCCCGACATCGCCGGACCTTTCACCCCCGACCGTTTCTCCGCCGAGGTGCACTTCCGATGAAGGTGTTCGTCAACGGCGAGCCGCGCGACGTGCCCGAGAACGCGACCGTGGCGGACCTGGTCGCGTCCGTCACGACGGCCGCGACGGGCGTCGCCGCCGCTCTGAACAACGAGGTGGTCCGCCGCTCCGCCTGGGAGACGACGCCCCTGAGCGAGTCGGACAGGCTGGAGGTTCTCACCGCTGTGCAGGGGGGTTAGCGGCGCGTGGAACGGAGCGCAGCGGAGTGGAACGCGCTGCTAACCCCCCTTCCCGGGGTGTGGGGGGTCGCCCCCCACGAACAACACCGTCCAGGGCGGGTGTGGGGTGCGTGGAAGGGAGCGCCCCCACGAACAACACAGCACGGGGCGGGTGAAGGGCGTGGAACGGAGGTTCGAGGTGGACGGCGACAGGTTCGTCATCGCGGGTGAGGAGTTCGGGTCCCGGTTGATCATGGGGACGGGCGGGGCGCCGAGCATGCAGGTGCTGCGGGAGGCGCTCACCGCGTCCGGGACGGAGCTGACCACCGTCGCGATGCGGCGGGTGGACCCGTCGGCGCGCGGTTCGGTGCTGGACGTGCTGAACGAGTGCGGCATCCGTGTGCTGCCGAACACCGCCGGCTGTTTCACCGCGGGCGAGGCGGTCCTCACCGCCAAGCTGGCCAGGGAGGCGCTCGGCACCAACTGGGTCAAGCTGGAGGTCATCGCGGACGAGCGCACGCTGCTGCCCGATCCGATCGAGCTGGTCGATGCGGCCGAGCAGCTCGTGGACGACGGTTTCGTCGTGCTGCCGTACACGAACGACGACCCCGTCCTCGCGCGGCGCCTGGAGCAGGCGGGGTGCGCCGCGGTGATGCCGCTCGGTTCGCCGATCGGGTCGGGGCTCGGGATCCGCAACCCGCACAACATCGAGCTGATCGTGGAGCAGGCCGGCGTGCCGGTGATCCTCGACGCGGGGATCGGCACGGCGTCCGACGCCGCCCTGGCGATGGAGCTGGGGTGTGACGCGGTGCTGCTGGCGACGGCCGTGACGCGCGCGCAGTCCCCGGCGCGGATGGCGGCCGCGATGCGTCACGCGGTGGAGGCCGGTCGTCTCGCGCGGCTGGCGGGCCGGATCCCGAAGCGCCGGTACGCGCAGGCGTCGTCGCCGTTCGAGGGACTCGCCACGTCGTAGCATCGCTAAAGATTTCCCTACAGGAAATTTCGCTGGACCTGAAACATCGGCGCCTTGAGACTGGATCCGTCCACGCCACCGGGGGTCCCGGACCGGCCGGTCCCTTCGGTGCTCGTGGAAACGATCCCTACCTAAGGTGCGCGACATGCAGCAGGAAAGAAGGTCGGCGGGCGTCGACAAACCGGCCGTCGCCGCCGCCACGATCACGGTGGTGTTCTGGGCGTCGGCGTTCGTGTCCATCCGCAGTGCGGGGGCCGAGTACAGTCCCGGTGCCCTCGCTCTCGGCCGTCTCCTGTCGGGGACGGTCGTGCTCGGCGCCCTGTGGCTCGTCCGGCGCGAAGGGCTTCCGCCGAGGGGCGCCTGGCCCGGCATCATCACCGCGGGGCTGTTGTGGTTCGGCGCCTACATGGTCGCCCTCAACTGGGGCGAGCAGCTCGTGGACGCGGGGACGGCGGCGCTCGTCGTCAACATCGGGCCGATTCTCATCGCACTGCTCGGCGGCTGGCTGCTGAAGGAGGGGCTGCCTCCCCGGCTGCTGACGGGCATGGCCGTGTCGTTCACCGGTGCCGCGGTCGTCGGGATGTCGATGTCCGGTGAGGGCCGCTCGTCGGTGCTCGGCGTGCTCCTGTGCCTGTTCGCCGCCGTCGCCTACGCGGCGGGGGTGGTCAGCCAGAAGCCCGCGCTGCGGCATGCCTCCTCGTTGCAGTTCACCACGTTCGCCTGCGCGATCGGGGCACTCGCCTGCCTTCCGTTCTCCGGCCAGCTGGTCTCCCAGGCGGCGGACGCCTCGACGGGCGCGACCCTCAACATGATCTACCTGGGCGTCTTCCCCACCGCGATCGCGTTCACGACCTGGGGCTTCGCGCTGGCGCGCACGTCCGCGGGCAAGATGGGCGCCACCACCTACGCCGCGCCCGCCCTGGTCGTGCTGATGTCGTGGCTGCTGCTCGGCGAGGTCCCCGGCCTCGTGACCCTGGGCGGGGGCCTGCTGTGCCTGACCGGTGTGGCCATCTCCCGCAGCACCCGCCGTCCGCGCCGCCGCACGGCGCCGTCACCAGGCGAGACGCGGGACCGGTCACGCTCCGCACTTGCCGATGCTCATACTCGGGACTGATGAGATCCATCGCGATTCGCCCGTAAACTCACAGCGATGGACACGTCGGTTGCGGATCCGCTCGTCGGGCAGATGCTCGACGGGCGATACCGCATTGAGTCCCGCATCGCCCGCGGCGGGATGGCCACGGTCTACCTCGCCCGCGACACCCGCCTCGACCGCGTCGTCGCGATCAAGGTGATGCACGCCGGGCTCGCCTCCGACCAGGACTTCGTCACCCGTTTCATCGGCGAGGCCAAGGCCGCGGCGGCGTTGTCCCACCCGAACGTGGTCGCCGTCTACGACCAGCGCACCGACGGCGAGCACGTCTTCCTGGTGATGGAGTACGTCGCGGGTCAGACGCTGCGCGACATGCTGACCGCCGCCGGGCGGTTCGGCCCCCGCGCCGCGCTGGAGATCATGCTGCCGGTGCTCGCCGCGCTCGGCGCCGCGCACCGGGCGGGGCTCGTGCACCGCGACGTCAAGCCCGAGAACGTGCTGATCACCGAGGACGGCCGGGTCAAAGTCGCCGACTTCGGCCTCGCCCGGGCCGAGACCGCGGACAAGATGACCAAGACCGGCGTGATCATCGGCACGGTCGGTTATCTGGCGCCCGAACAGGTGCTGTCCGGCAAGGCCGACGTCCGCTCGGACGTGTACGCCGCGGGCGTCATGCTGTACGAGCTGCTCACCGGGGAGCTGCCGCACAAGGGCGACACGCCTCTCGCCGTCGCCTACAAGCACGTGAACGAGACCGTCCCGCCGCCGTCCAGCGCCGTGCCGGGCCTGCCGCCGCAGGTGGACGCCCTGGTCATGGACGCGACGAACCGGGACCCGCAGCGCCGCCCGGTCGACGCGAACCAGTTCCACACCGAGGTCGCCGAGGTGTTCGGCGGCCTGCCCCGCGACATCGACCGGCGCGTGGAGGAGGCGTCCCGCAGCGCCACCCGCGTGATGGAGGCCCCGCCGGCCGACGGGCGGACCGCGGTGATGGACCGCGGCACCCTGCCCGGCGAGCAGCCGCGGCGTTCGAGGGCCGACCGCGCCGTCGGGGCGCTGACCGGCCGTTACGTCCTGGTCGCCCTCGGCGTGGTCGCGGCGTTCGTTCTCGGCTGGGCCATCTGGTACCAGACGTCGGGGCAGTACGAGCACGTCCCGTCCTCGATCATCGGGATGAAGGTCTCCGACGCCCGCGAGCATCTGGAGGGCGCCGGTCTCGACGTGCGGCTGGCCGCCCCCGTCTACGACGACCGGATCCGCAAGGGCAACGTCGTCAAGTCCGACCCTCCCGCCGGCGCGCGGGTCGCGCAGGGGCAGACGGTCACGTTGACCCCGTCCAAGGGCCTCACCCCGCGCGAGGTGCCGGACGTGAAGGGCAAGAGCGTGCCGGACGCCCAGCGCACCCTTGAGGACGAGGGTTTCAAGGTGGGGCGGACGCGCAGGACGCCCTCGCAGACCGTCGCCAAGGACAAGGTGATCGGCACCAGCCCGGAGGCCGGTCAGAAGCAGTCCCCGGACGAGCCGGTCACCCTGATCGTCTCCACCGGCATGACCATGCCCGGCCTGATCGGCGAGAACGGCGACGCCGCCGCGAACCGGCTGCGCTCGATGGGCCTGGACGTCAAGGTGCGCAAGAAGAAGGTCGACGGCAGGGAACCGAACACGGTGGTCGAGCAGTCCCCGCCCGAGGGCACCGCCGTGTCCCGCGGCGACAAGGTCACGATCGTCGTGAACAAGCGGGACTGCCTGGTCGACGCCGGTCCCATCCAGTTCGGCTGCGAGGACGGCGAGGAGAAGAACGTCCCGGTGCCGAACGTCGTGGGCCTCCCCGTGAAGGACGCCAGGAAGGCGCTGCGGGAGTCCGGTTTCAGGGTCAACGTGACGGGCTTCGGCGGGAACATCGTCCGTTTCCAGTCCCCGAGCGACGGCGAGGCGCCGCGCGGCTCCACCGTCACGATCGTCCGGGGGCCGTGACCGGATAGGCTGAACCGGTCATGACCTCACCCATCAGCCCCGTCGGCGCCCATGTCCCGGTGGCCGGCGGCCTGGCGACCGGCGGCCTGAAGTACGCCGCGGAGATCGGCGCCGAGGCGATCCAGGTCTTCGTCTCCAACCCGCGCGGCTGGGCGCTGCCCGAGGGCAACCCCGCCGAGGACGAGAAGCTGCGCGCCCGCACCGACGTCCCCGTCTACGTGCACACCCCGTACCTGGTCAACTTCGGGTCCCCGAACGAGGAGACCGTGGCCAAGTCGGTGGCGACGGTGCGTCACTCCCTCGTCCGGGGCCGCGCCTTCGGCGCCCGCGGTGTCGTCGTTCACACGGGCTCGGCCGTCACGCAGACCTACGACGCGGCGATGGCGCAGGTCCGCGAGCATGTCCTTCCCCTTCTCGAGGAGATTCCCGAGGACGGTCCCGACCTGCTCCTCGAACCCATGGCCGGCCAGAAGAACATGCTCTGCGCGAAGGTCCAGGACCTCGGCCCGTTCTTCGAGCGCCTCGACCACCACCCTAAGCTCGGCGTCTGCTTCGACACCTGCCACGCCTTCGCCGCGGGCCACGATCTCACCGCCCCCGGCGGCGTCAAGGACACGCTCGACGCGCTCGTCGCCACGGTCGGCGAGGGCCGCCTCAGGCTCGTCCACGCGAACGATTCCAAGGACCCGTGCGGCTCCGGCAGGGACCGCCACGAGAACATCGGCGCCGGCACGATCGGCGAGCAGCCTTTCGCCGACCTGTTCGCCCACCCCGCCACGACCGGCGTCCCCTTCCTGATCGAAACCCCGGGCCGGGCCCCCGCCCCTCACGCGAAGGACATAGAGACCCTGAAGCGACTAAGGGCCCAAGCCACCTGAACAACCGCACCCCGCCGACGGTCGGCCACTGTGCACCTGCACTTGAAAACAAGATTGCACCGTCCGCACCAGCCGGACCGAAAACACCGCGTCCCCAGGCCGCACACGCATCCGACTCGCGTCATCCGGCCCCTCAACACACATGTTCGCGAGCGTTGATCTCTCGAACCTTCGAGGAAGCGACCACAGCACCCACGAGCCGACGCGGCACCGACCCGTGACCTGGTAGTTTCGCGGGGCGGCGATGGCCTTCACGAGATGGCCGGCCTTGCTGGGGCCGCAGCGGAGCCTGCGCGGTGGGTTCCATGACTTCAGCCGGGCATTCGCGTGCTCGCCAGGCCCCGGCAAGGGAGCGGTCGACCTGGTCGAGTAGTACGGCCGGCCCGTGCCCGGTCGCAGACGATCTGCGTTCCGTCCGGCACCGGCAGGGCCTGCTTCCGGGGTTGAGCACCCGGCAGGCCGGCCTGATCGCCGTGCGGTGCCGCCGAATCACTCCGGCCAGGCAGCGTTGCACGCGACAAATCGACGGCGCGGCTCAACAGCAAGCGAAACCCCTGGTTCGGACGCACTGGTTGTGGTGATCAACCCTCCTACCAGGGGTTCCTTCGTGTGCCCGTTGAACGTCCCCAAGGCGATCATGCTGTGATCGACGTCCACCCAGCCGGTGAAAGACCTCACTCAAGACTCCACGGAAACCGGGTTCGAGCGGAGCGAGAACCGATCGCAAGGCGAGCCGCAGGCGAGCAAGCGATCGCACCCGGCGCACCCACACCGGCCACCACACCAGCCCCGCACCGACCCCAACGCCTGCGATCGCGTCCGAAGGCAGGTTCGAGCGAAGCGAGAACCTGATCGCGGAGTGACCCGTCAAGGCGAGCCGCAGCGATGCAGCGATCGCGCGCATTGCCCGCCGAAGGGAGGGCCGTCAAGGCCCGACCGCCAAGGGCAATGCAATCAAAAAGAGTCTCGGGCGTCGCTGAACAACCCCCCGACTGTTCAGCGACGCCCGAGCGCGGGCCGCGGGATCCCACCCCCCCGGTACGGGATCCGGCGGCGCTGATCCGGCATGTCGACTGGCGTGTGCCGGATCTCCTGGTTTGCTCTTGTGGGAGGTTCGCGGCCGCGTCCGGGGTGTGCCGTGCGGGCCGCTCCGCCCTCCGTGGCGGTGTGGCGTGTGGTGCCACTGAGAACACTAGGGGTCTGATGCCGCGTTGGGACCCCTGGGAAACCCAGCTTTCGTTAAGCGGTCAGTAATCAGAGTCATACGTTGCGTGGTCGTGGGGCGAGTGGTCGGTGGCGTGGGACGAGCGGTGGGCGGGAACGGTCCACTTTGTCCGGGTCGCTCCCGGGGTGTTCATCGGTGGCCGGGGCCGTTGCCGGTGGCGACGTCTCTGTCGGGCCGGTGGAACTTGCGGACGAGCCGGTCTCGCACTTCCCGGGCGTGGCGGCGGCTGACCTGCAGCAGTTCGTCGCCGATCTGGACGGCGACGCGGCCGCCGTCGAAGCGCAGTTCGGTGACGTGCGCGGATGCGACGAGCGTGCTGCGGTGGATGCGGATGAATCCGGCGGCCTCCCAGCGTTTGGTCAGCGCCGACAGCGGCATGCGGACGAGGTAGCCGCCGTCGGCGGTGTGCAGCCGCACGTAGTCGCCCTGCGCTTCGACGTGGGTGACGGAGTTGCGGGACACGAGGCGGGTGCGGCCGCCGAGTTCGACGGGGATCATCTCGTCGTCGGCGTCGGGGGTGTCGTCGGCGGGCGGGGCGGCTCGTTCGGCGGCGGCCGCGATCCGGCGGACCGATTCGGCGAGGCGTTCGGGGCGGACGGGTTTGAGCAGGTAGTCGAGGGCGCCGAGTTCGTAGGCGGTGACGGCGCAGTCGTCGTGGGCGGTCACGAAGACGACGGGCGGGGGCGCGGCGAAGCCGGTCAGCAGGCGGGTGAAGTCGAGCCCGTCGAGGCCCGGCATCCGGATGTCCAGGAAGACGGCGTCGAGGCGTTCCCCCTTGACGAGCATCCGGCTCAGGTCGCGCAGCGCGGACGAGGCGTCGGACGCGCGGCTGACCCGGCCGATCCGCGAGTCCCTGCGGAGCAGGTGGGTCAGCTCCTCCAGGGCGGGGCGTTCATCGTCGACGGCCAGGACGTGCAACATGAGGGCGACTTTGCCGCGATTACCGCCTGTCCGCAATCGGTTCCGAAAAGTGAGCACAGCGGCCCGGCGACTTCGGTCAGTCCGAAAACACCCCCGGACGGAATTTCGGTACGCGGAGGTTGACCTTCGTCCCCGCTCCCAGGGCGGTCTCCACGGTCAGGCCGTACTCGTCTCCGTAGAACTGGCGCATCCGTTCGTCGACGTTCGCCAGGCCGATGCCGGGGCCGGCGCCGTCGTGGCACGCGCGGGGCGGGACGCTGCCCCAGCCGGTCGGGCCCGGCCTGCCGACCGGCGCGGACAGGATCTCCTGGAGTCGCTCGGGGTCCATGCCGACGCCGTCGTCCTCGATGCTGATGGCCGCTTCGGCCCCCGAGTCGCGCGCCGTGATCGAGATGTGGCAGGCGCGGTCCGTGCCGGCCATCCCGTGGCGGACGGCGTTCTCGACGAGGGGCTGCAGCGCGAGGAACGGCAGCGCGACCGGCAGCACCTCGGGTGCGACCTCGACCCGGCACTGCAGCCGGTCCCCGAACCGCGCCCGCTCCAGGCCCAGGTACCGGTCGACGGAGCGCAGCTCGTCGGCGAGGGTGGTGAAGTCGCGTGGGTTGCGGAAGGAGTAGCGGGCGAAGTCGGCGAAGTCCAGCAGGAGCTCGCGGGCGCGTTCGGGGTCGGTCCGCACGAAGGAGGCGATCGTGGTCAGCGAGTTGTAGACGAAGTGGGGGGATATCTGGGCGCGCAATGCCTTCAGCTCGGCCTCCGCGAGCCGCAGCCGCAGGGTGTCGAGCCCGGCCAGCTCGAGCTGGCCGGTGAGGAGCCGGGCGGCGTCCCCGACCGCCCGGACGCGGGCCGCGGACGGGAGCCGCCAGTACGCGGCCAGCGCCCCGACGACGTGTCTTTCGACGGTGAGCGGGGCGACCGTGGCCGCGCCGACGCGGCAGCGCGGGTCGTCGCAGCCGACGGCGTCGGGCGCGACGACCGTGGGGCGCCCGGACGTGAGCACCGGCGCGGCATGGGCGACGGCGTGGGCGGCGTGGGAGGCGTGTCCGGCGCCGTCCCAGGCCAGCAGCCGCGGCACCTCCCGGACCGATCCCGCGGCGTCATCGTCGCGGGCGCCGCCGGGGCCGTCACCGCCCTGACCGTCCTGATCGGCGTTGGCCGCCTCGCCGTCGGCCGGGCGGCCGTCTTCGCCGGGGCCGGCTCCTTCGGTGTCGCCGCCGTCCGGCGGAAGGACGCCGACGAGCGCGACGGCCTCGGCTCCCAGCAGCGGCCTGAGCCGCCGGGCGACCTTGCGCGCGGTCTCCTCGGTCAGGCCGGCGCGCAGCGGGGAGGCCGCGCGCGCGGCCGCGTGCAGTGTCGCGAACGCCGTCTTCTCGGCGGCGTCGGCGGACGCGCGGCCCGGGAGGGAGAGCCCGGCGTGCAGCGTCCGGTCCCCGGCGGCGGCACCGGTGGCGACGACGCACGCCGCGAGGACCACCATGTCCGCGACGGACGGTAGAACCATGACAACGTACGGTAACGTCTGTCCGGCGCGCCAGACGGCATGTTGACGATTTACGAAGGCCCGGCGGGTGGCCGCAGATGGCCACCCGGGCCCGTCTCACAGGGGCGGGGCCTCGCCTTCCTCCTCCTGGTAGGAGTAGCGCTGCTCCCGCCAGGGATCCGCGACGTTATGGTAGCCGCGCTCCTCCCAGAAACCGCGGCGGTCCTTCACCATGTACTCCACGCCCCGGACCCACTTGACGCTCTTCCACGCGTACAGATGCGGGACGACGATCCGGAGAGGGAAACCGTGGTCGGGGGTGAGCCGCTCCCCGTTGCGATGAGTGGCGAAGACCGTGCTCTCGGCGAGGAAGTCGCTCATCCGGATGTTGGCGCTGTATCCGTACTCGGCCCAGATCATCACGTGCGTGACGTCCGGCGCGGGCGGAGCCAGCTCCACGATCGTCGACCCGGGCACCCCCTCCCACGCGTTGTCCAGGATGCTGAACTTGGTCACGCAGTGGAAGTCGGCGACCACGCGGGTTCTCGGGAGCGCCTCGAACTCCTCCCACGTCCAGCGGTGCTGCCCGCCGGACGCCGTGGCGCCGAAGACCCGGAAATCCCACTCCTTGGGACGGAACTTCGGCACGGGGCCGTAGTGGAGGACGGGCCAGTCCCTCGGGACGTACTGGCCGGGCGGCAGGTCGCGCGACGACCGCGCGGGTTCTTCGGGGTCGGACATGACGCCGCCATCCTGCCATCCGGGGTGAGCTGAGCCATATTCGGGGTCGCGTGCGCACGCGTCGCGGCGTCGGCTAACCTGTCCCCGTGCGCAACGTCGTGTATTTCTTTTGGCTCGACCAGCCCGGGCGGCTGGTCTGCCGGACGTTGCTCTGACAGACCACGGAACGGAAAAGGCCCCGGGCTGGTCGGCCCGGGGCCTTCGCCGTTTTCACCGATGGCCGCGGGTCACCTCGGTCCCGGGCGGAGCAGAAGGGCAGCAGTCATGGTCGTCGTCATGGCCCCGGAGGCCAGCGAAGCGGACATCGAGGCCGTCGTCTCACTGGTCGAGACGGCGGGGGGAGACGCCTTCGTCAGCCGCGGCGTGGAACGGACCATCGTCGGGCTCGTCGGCGACGTCCAGCAGTTCGGTTCGCTGAACCTGCGCGGCATGCGCGGCGTCAGCGACGTGATCCGCATCTCGGCGCCCTACAAGCTGGTGAGCCGCGAGAACCACGCCGAGCGCTCGGTCGTCCGGGTCGGCGGCGTGCCGATCGGCCCCGGCACGATGACGCTGATCGCCGGTCCCTGCGCGGTGGAGACCCCCGAGCAGACGCTCGGCGCCGCGCAGATGGCGCAGGCGGCGGGCGCTACGCTGCTGCGCGGCGGCGCGTTCAAGCCGCGGACGTCCCCCTACGCGTTCCAGGGCCTGGGCGAGGCGGGCCTGCGGATCCTCGCGGACGTGCGGGAGGAGACCGGCATGCCGGTCGTCACCGAGGTGGTGGACGCCGGCGACGTCGACCTCGTCGCGTCCTACGCGGACATGCTGCAGATCGGCACCCGCAACGCGCAGAACTTCTCGCTGCTGCAGGCCGCCGGCGAGTCCGGCAAGCCGGTCCTGCTCAAGCGCGGCATGAGCGGGACGATCGAGGAGTGGCTGATGGCCGCCGAGTACATCGCCCAGCGCGGCAACCTCAACATCGTGCTGTGCGAGCGCGGCATCCGCACGTTCGAGAAGGCCACCCGCAACACCCTCGACATCTCCGCGGTGCCGGTGGCGCAGCGGCTGTCGCACCTGCCGGTCATCGTGGACCCGTCGCACTCGGGCGGCAGCCGCGACCTCGTCCTTCCGCTGACCCGCGCCGCCATCGCGGTGGGCGCCGACGGCGTGATCCTGGACGTGCACCCGCACCCGGAGACCGCGCTGTGCGACGGGCCGCAGGCGCTGGTGGACGGCGACCTGCGCGAGCTCGCCCGGCTCGTGCGCGACCTGCCGCCGCTCGTCGGCCGGTCCCTCACCCGGGCCGAGGACTCCGACGCCGTCCCGGCCTGACCGGGTATCGTCCACATCATGGCGTACTGGACTCCGAACTGCGGGCCGCCGCGCTCCTGACCGGGGCGCGGGCCACCGCACGTTCCACGATCCGACGTTCGGATCCGACACGCGAGCGACGTTCCGCGCGGCCCGGGACGGCATGTGCCCGGGCCGCGCGTTCCTGCGCCCCGAATCCGGATCTCCCCGTCCCGATTCGAGCTCAGGAGTCCTTCCGTGTCCCAGCGCTTTGTGTTCCGCCGCTCTGTGCCTCGGCGTTTCGTGTCCCGGCGTCCGTTCCCGCGGCGCGCGTCCGGAGACGACGCGTCCGCACGCCTCCGGCGGGGCGGTGCCGCCGGCATCCTCGCGGCGGCGTCCCTGTGGGGGACGACGGGCACCGTCCAGTCCTACGCGGACGGATCGACCCCCTTCTCCGTCGCCGCGGTCCGCATCGTCGTCGGCGGCCTGGCGCTGCTCGCCGCCGCCGTGGCCGTCCGCCGCGGCGAGGGACTGCGCCGCCTGGTCGCCGCGCGCCGCAACCGCCCGCTCATCGCCCTCGGCGGCGCCGCGGTCGCCGCGTACCAGACCGCCTTCTTCGCCGCCGCCGACCGCACGGGCGTGGCCACCGGCACGATCGTCACGATCGGCAGCGCGCCCGTGTTCGCCGGGCTGATCGGCCTGGTGACGCGGCGCGGCTCCCTCACCGGACGCTGGGCGGCGGGCACCTGCGCGGCCGTGACGGGCTGCGTCCTGCTCGTCGGCGGCGGCGCCCGGGACACCGGCGCGGACCCGGCGGGCATCGCGCTCGCCCTGGCGGCCGGGCTGTCGTACGCGGCGTACGCGACGGCGGCGTCCGTCCTCATCGCCCGGGGCGAGGACGACCGGGCGGTCGCGGCGGCGCTGTTCACGACGGCCGCCGTGCTGCTGGCGCCGGTCCTGCCGGCCGGGCCGGCGCGGTGGCTGCTCACCGGGCGGGGCGCGCTCATCGCGCTCTACCTCGGCGTGGTCACCACGGGCCTCGGCTACCTGCTGTTCGCCCGGGGCCTGCGCACCACGCCCGCCACGACGGCGACGACGCTGACGCTCGCGGAACCGGCCGTGGCCGCGGTGCTCGGAACCGTCCTGCTGCACGAGAGGCTGGACGGCGTCGCGGCGGCCGGGCTGGGGGTCCTGGCCGCGGGACTCGTCGTCCTCGTCGTGCCCGCCAGACCGCGTAAAGCGCCCAGAAAGTCCAGGAACCACCGCATTACGGGGTAACAAATTGGTCTGGACCATTGGCGCGAGCGGCTACGCCGGGGATGATGTCCGGCATGACAACGGGCGATGGTGACGCCGGTGGAAGGCTGTTCCCGGAGAACCTCGACGATGTCGACCCGGTCGCCGCGGTGATGCTGGCGGACGCCTGCCGGGCCCTGTCCGCGTACCCCGAGCTGGTGGTGGTGGGCACGCTGTTCACCGCCGCCGAGCAGAGGCCGGGAGGCTGGCAGGTCGTCTGCCCCAGCGACCCGCTGCCACAGGGCGCGCGCGAGCTCCTCGCCGACCGGCTGGAGGATCTCGCCGTCGACGCGGACGCCGCGGAGGCGGCGGAGCTGCGCGACGCCGCGTGGGAGCTGCGCGACGGGTCCGCCGACGAGGTGACCGCGGGCGGGCGCCGGCTGCGGATCGTGCGCATCGAGCAGCTCGTCCGGACCGGGCCGGACGGGCCGGAGCCGCCGCGCCCGACCGACCTGGACACCCGTCCCGGGCCGCGCCTGGAGTTCCTGCCCGAGGACGGCCCGGCGTCCGACCTCGTGACCGCGGAGCTGCTGTGCCAGGTGCTGGACGCCGCGGCCGCCGAGGGCAACGAGCCGAACGGCGCGTTCCTCACCCCGGTCTCGCTCGCGCCCGCGTTCACCGTGGCCGAGCGCAGCGACCGGCGGTGGCGTCCCGTCGGGCGGCTGCACGACACCCCGCGGCAGGCCCGCGAGTCGCTCGTCACCTACTTCCGTCACATCGTGCCCGCCGTGGAGAGCCCCGGCGACGCCGACCTCGCCGCGTTCGCCGAGGCCGCCGACGTGATGGAGGCCGAGCCCCGCCGCAACGGCATCGCCGTCGCCGGGCGCCGTTTCCGCATCGTCCGGGTGGAGCGCATCACGCTGATGAGCCCGGACGGCCCGGAACCTCCGCGCCCGGCCGACTTCGACGCGAGGTACTAGCGGGAGGACCCCACCGACACCGGAGGGGTTCTCCCGGCGGCCGGGCCCGTCAGGCGCCGTAGACGGGCCGGTGCTCCTGGACCGAGGCGGCGAGCTGCTCGGCCAGCTCGTCGGCGTCGAGGCGCCTGTCGAGCTGGTGCAGATCGTCGATCTTGGCCTTGGTCTCCGCGCGGCGGGGCGCGAGGAGGGTGCAGCAGTCCTCGTCGGGAAGCTCGGAGATTGGCAGGGTGCCGATGCGGCGCGCCTGGTCCATGATCTCGACCTTGTCCATGCCGACGAGGGGACGCAGGATCGGCAGGTCGACCGCGTCGTCCAGCGCGGTGATGTTGGCCAGCGTCTGGCTGGACACCTGGCCGAGGGCGTCACCGGTGATCAGCGCGGCGCCGCGCAGGCGGCGGGCGACGATCTGGCCGGTGCGCAGCATCAGCCGGCGCTGCGCGACGACCGCGAGCCGGTCGGCGCCCGAGGTCTTGATCTGCTGCTGCGCCTTGCCGAACGGGACGACGAACAGGCGGGACCCGCCCTGGAACCTGTCCAGCTCGCGGACCAGCGCGTACGCCTTGTAGATCGACTCGGGGCCGGTGAACGGCATGCCGGAGAAGTGCAGGTAGTCGACCCGCAGGCCGCGGCGCATCATCCGGTACGCGGCGACGGGCGAGTCGATGCCGCCCGACAGCAGCACGAGCGCGCGGCCGCTCATCCCGACCGGCAGGCCGCCCTGGCCGGGCATGCCTCCGGAGTACACGAACACCTCGTCCCGGTCGACCTCGATCGACAGCGTGTGGTCGGGGTCCTTGAGCTTGACGGGCAGCCCGTAGCGGCCCGCGACGAGCGCGCCGATGTGCCGGTCCAGCTCGGTGGAGGTCATCGGGAACCGCTTGTCGCGGCGGCGGGACCGGACGGCGAAGGTGCCGGTCCGCCCGTCCATCAGCTCCAGCGCCGCGCGCTCGACGCTTTCGACGTCCTTGCCGACCCGCCAGGCGCGATGCGCCCACACGATGCCCATGACGTCGCAGACCCGCGCCGCGATCCGCTCGATCGTGGCGAGGTCGGCGTCGTGCTTGCGGACGATGAAGACGCCGTGCCGCCGGACGACGTCCACCCTGGCGATCGGACGGACCGCCGCGCGGACGTTGTCGGCGAGGCGACGCTCGAACTGCTCGCGGTTCTTGCCCTTGAGGACGACCTCGCCCAGCTTGAGCAGAACGCACGGCTCGCCGTCGACCGGCGGCTGCTCGCGGACGTCCGCCGGCGCGGGGTCGAGCGTGGTCATGCGGGATCCTCCTGGCGGGAACAGGTGTGAGGGGCTTCCAGTGTTGCTCAGGAAAGCCAACACCGCGACCCGGATTCGCTGTTCCCGCCGGAGTGTCCCACCGCCGGGGAAGAGCTAGCCGAAGAAGACCTCGGCCTCGGCATAGCGCTCCAGCGGGACGGTCTTCAGCTCCTTGGTCGCCTCGTCGAGGCCGACCCGCACGATGTCGGTGCCCCTGAGCGCGACCATCTTGCCGTAGTCGCCGTCGTAGACGGCGTCGATCGCGTGCAGGCCGAAGCGGGTCGCGAGGACGCGGTCGAACGCGGTGGGGGTGCCGCCGCGCTGGATGTGCCCGAGCACCGCGGCGCGGGCCTCCTTGCCGGTCCGCTTCTCGATCTCGTCGGCGAGCGCCTGGCCGATGCCGCCGAGCCGGACGTGGCCGAACGCGTCCCGCTCGCCCGTCTGGAGCTGCAGCCCGCCGTCGGCGGGGTGCGCGCCCTCGGCGACGACGATGATCGGGGCGTAGCGCGTCTTGAAGCGGGACTCGACGTACTCGACAACCTTGTCGATGTCGAACGGCCGCTCCGGGATGAGGATCACGTTGGCGCCGGCGGCCATCCCGACGTGCAGCGCGATCCAGCCCGCGTGCCGTCCCATGACCTCGCAGATCAGCGCGCGGTGGTGGCTCTCGGCGGTGGTGTGCAGCCGGTCGACGGCCTCCATGCCGATGTTCACCGCGGTGTCGAAGCCGAACGTGTAGTCGGTCGCGTTGAGGTCGTTGTCGATCGTCTTCGGGACGCCGACGACGTTGACGCCGCTCGCGTGCAGCTCGCGCGCGACGCCGAGGGTGTCCTCGCCGCCGATCGCGATCAGCGCGTCGACGCCGAGGCCGGCGAGGTTGTCCTTGATCCGCTCGACGCCGCCCTCGACCTTGAGCGGGTTCGTCCGCGACGAGCCGAGGATCGTTCCACCGCGCGGCAGGATGCCCCGGACCGCCTGCACGTCCAGGGCGACGGTGTCGCCTTCGAGAGGCCCGCGCCAGCCGGACCTGAAGCCCACGAACTCATAGCCGAAGACCTGGACGCCCTTGCGCACGACCGCGCGGATCACCGCGTTCAGTCCGGGGCAGTCACCGCCTCCGGTCAGTACTCCGACGCGCATGCCGTCTCCTTCTCCCGCCACCGGGCTCCTCCCTCGATTGACATGGCCAGACTAACCGTCCGGGCACGGCCGGCCGGGGCATTCACCGACGGCCCCGGCGTGCCGTTATTGGTCTAGACCATAGTCCCTCGCCGAGGTCCGCCGCACGTCGTCCCCGCAGAAGGGAGGCGGGTGGCCGGCGCCCCTACGGCCCGGTCACCGCGTGCGGCCGTCGGAGCTTCGGGCGTGCGGGCCCCCGGCGTCGGCCTCGGACGGCGCCGGCCGGGCGTTCGCCGGCAGGGCGGTCCCGCCCGGCTCGTCGTCCGGGGCGTCCGGGGCCTGGCCCGTCTCCAGGTAACGGTCGAGTCCCGAGGTCCGGGCGAAGTCGGGATCGAACGTCCGCACCGCCGGCGCGCCGTGGAGGGCTAGGCCGAGCAGGAAGTCCCCCGCGGTGAACGAGTCCCTGGAGGCCGCGTCCCGGCCGATGTTCCCGGGGTCGAGGCGCGCGTGGACCCTCCTGTGCCGCTCCGCGACCCTGGCGCCCTCCCGGGTCGGCTTGCGGCCCGCCCCGAACGCGAGACCCGCCAGGCCCGGCGGCCCGAGGACCAGCACCGGGACGAGGACGCCCGGCACGCCGGAGAAGAGCCCCTCCTCGATGAAGATCTTAAGGCCGGCGATCACCCACACCAGCATGACCGCCTGGACGGTCACCAGCCGGCGCCGCGCCCGCGGGTCGGTCAGCAGGCCCTGCGCGACCAGCCCCGCGCGGAGCCGGCCGAGCTCCGCCTCGACGCCCCGATCGCCGGCGAGGTCGTCGAGCGTGACGGCGCGGCCCTCGGCGATCGCCTCGAAGACCGCCTCGTCCAGCGGCGCGGAGGCCGTGCGAGGGCGGTCGCCGCCCGGGCGGCTCGCGAGGAGCCGGCCGTCGGCGAAGGCGTCGACGGCGTGGTCGAGCCGCAGCGCCGCGATCGACACCGCGATCGCCCGCCGGTCACCGCCGCGCAGGCAGGCGAGCTCGTGCACGCCCGGCTCCCGCGCCGGGGGGCGTCCCCGCCGCAGCCTCGCCCGGAGGACGAGCTGAAGCGCGAGCACCCCGAGGCCGAGGCAGAAGTAGGCCGCGAGAAGGCCGAGAGCGGCACCCGAGATGTCGTCCGCCATGACACGTTCCCGTCCTGTGCGCCGTCGATGATCACGCTGTGAGACGCGGGGGTCGCGCGCAGGGTTCGGCCGGTGGAACGGTCCGTTTCGTCACCGGTCGAGGTCGAGGCCCTTCTCGATGGCGTAGCGGACGAGCTCGACGCGGTTGTGGAGCTGAAGCTTGCGCAGCGTGTTCTGCACGTGGTTCTGCACCGTCCGGTGCGACAGGACGAGACGCTGCGCGATCTGCTTGTACGTCAGCCCCTTCGCGACGAGCCGCAGCACCTCGGTCTCGCGCTCGGTCAGGCGCGGCGCGTCGTCGTCCTCGCGTCCGGCGCCGGAGGCGAGCCTGCGGTACTCGCCGAGGACCAGCCCGGCCAGGCCGGGGGTGAACACCGCGTCCCCCTCCCCGGTGCGCCGGACGGCGTCCAGGAACTCCTCCCGCGCCGCGGACTTCAGCAGATAGCCGGTCGCGCCCGCCTTCACCGCGTCCAGCACGTCCTGCTGCTCGCCGCTCGCCGACAGCACCAGGACCCGCACCGGCGGATCGGCGGCGGCGAGACGGCGGGTCACCTCCACCCCGCCGATGTCGGGGAGCCGGAGGTCGACGACCGCGACCTGCGGGCGCGCGGCGGCCGCGGCGCGGATGGCGGCGCGCCCCTCGCCCGTGGTCGCGACCACGTCGTACCCGGCCTCCGCGAGGTCGCGGGCGACCGCGTCGCGCCACATCGGATGGTCGTCGACGACCATGACCCTCAGGGGAACGTCACTCACGGCCACACCCTAAGCCGGTGTCCCGCCCGGCCGCGTCCCCCGCCGTGCTCCCCGGCGGGGCACGGTCATCTCGATCTCCGTGCCCTCGCCCTCGCCCGTGACGATCGCGACGTCGCCGCCGAGGTCGGCGACGCGGCCGCGGATCGACTGCGCGACGCCGAGCCGCCCCTCCGCGGCGGCCTCCTCCAGCCGTCCCGGGGGGATGCCCGGCCCGTCGTCGCGGACGCTGACGGTGATCTCGTCGGGACCGTCCTCCAGCAGCACCCAGGCGCGCGTCCCCGGCCCGCAGTGCCGCCGGACGTTGTCGAGCGCGGCCGCGGCCGCCGCCGCGACCTCCCGGGCGGTGTGCGCGGGCAGCAGGACCTTCGTCGCGGGCGTCGACACCGTGACCGACGGCGACGCGTGAGCGGTGAGCAGCGGACGCAGATCGGCCTCGGCGTCCTCGCCCGTCCCGGCGGCGGACGAGGCCCCCGGCGCGGACGGGCGGGAGCTGATCAGGGACCGCAGCGCCGCCTCCTGCTCCCCCGCCAGCCGGCCCAGCTCCGCCGCCTCGCCGCCCAGCTCGCCGCCGCGGCGCTGCACCATCGCCAGCACCTGCAGCACCGAGTCGTGGATCCCGCGGGCCAGCCGCTCGCGCTCCCGGGTGGCCGCCTCCAGCTCCACCGCCCGCGCCAGCCGCGCCTCCGCCTCCCGCGCCAGCCGCACCACGTGGCCGACGACGAGTCCCGCGAGGAACAGCAGCACGATGTTGTTGAACGTCGCCCGCCCGCCGGACGTCCCCGCCAGCGCGTGCATCAGCAGATCCGCCGCCGCCAGCGTCAGCGCCGCCGCGACGCCGGGCCCGCGCCCGCCCGCCACCGCCCACGCCAGCACGGCCGCCGCCACCCACGACACCGGAAGCGTCGGCCGCCCGGCGGCGATGTTGCCGGACGTCTCCACCCACGCCGTCGCCAGGACACAGCCCGCCGCGACGGCGAGATCGACGGCGAGCAGGACCCGTCCGCGCCGCCCCTCGAACGCGGCGGGCCGCAGCCACCGCACCGCGACCGCCGTCCAGGCGGCCATCACCCCGAGGACCGCCCACCCTCCCAGCGGGCGGGCATAGCCCCTGGAGTTCATCGCGATCACGACCGCGGCGTAGCCGAGCGCCAGGACGCGGTAGACCGCCACGGCCCGCCAGAGCGCGGCCTCCAGCCCCACTCCCCGATCCACACGCGCCCTCGGCTCGCCCCGTCCTGTTTCTCTTTCTCGTCCGGTCCTATTTCGAGCCGCCGAGCCCCTCGTCGTCCTCCCCCGTCCGCACGCGCCTGCCGGCCAGCTCCGCCTTCACATCGGCGGCGTACCGGTCGACGTACTCCTGTCCCGAGAGCTTCTGGATCGCCCGCATGATCTCGTCGGTGACCTCGCGGAGGACCTCCTTGTCGTCCTCGCGGCCGTAGTAGCGGGAGAAGTCGAGCGGCTCGCCGAACCGGACGCCCGGCCGGACCCCGAGCCGCGGCAGGAGCTTGCCGGACGGCATCAGCTCGAACGTGTTGATCATCGCCATCGGGATGACCGGGACCCGCGACTTCAGCGCGAGCCGCGCGACGCCCGTCTTGCCGCGGTACAGCCGGTTGTCGGGGGCGCGGGTGCCCTCCGGGTAGATGCCGAGCAGCTTGCCCTCCGCGAGGATCCGCAGCCCGGTCTCCAGCGCCGCCTCGGCCGCCGGGCCGCCGGAGCGGTCCACCGGGACCACGCCGACACCGGTGAAGAACGCCTTGCTGATCAGTCCCTTGAGTCCCTTACCGGTGAAGTACTCGCCCTTGCCCATGAAGTAGATCGGCCGCATCAGCGGCAGCGGCCCGAAGAAGTGGTCGGCGAACGACAGGTGGTTGCTCGCCAGGAGCGCCGGACCGCGTTTGGGGACGTTCTTCATCCCTTCGTTCCGCGGCCACCAGAGGAGGTAGAGGATCGGCGTGAGAGTGATCCGGAGCAAGATCCAGAACCAGAGCATGCGCGACCTTCCTCGGACCGCGTGCCCTGGAGTGGACACGACGGTCCCTGACCGGCGGGAAATGATGGGACATCTTCCCACTTCCCCGCCCCGACGTTCCACGTGGCGGCCCCCGCGCCGCCCGGCCGCCCCCCGTCCCCGGGCCGGTTCGCCGATGACGCGTCCGGTACCGCCCGGAGGAACGTAGGCTCGTGGGCGAAATCTCAAACGGGTGAGTCCCGGGGGCTTGTTCCGGGCCTCCCAGCGAATACCGTGGGACACACGTTTTCAGGGTGTCCGGGAGCGCCTCCGCGGGACGGGGCGCACCGGGCACACGACGATGGGGGAGCGGAGGCCGTCATGCCGGTGCTGTCGGTCATGCCGGAGTCGAAGGAGCCGGCCCCGTGAAACGCCGTGGCAATGGACTGTCGGCCGACACCTACGCCCCGCTGGTCGACCTCGCCCCGCACCTGGCCGACGCGCTGCTCGCCGCCCTCGGCGAGGCCGGGGTGGCGGCGTACGCGACCTCGCCGGCCGGCCTTCCCGACCGGGCCGAGCCGAACGGCCCGTCCGGCGAGACGGTCGCGGGGGACGTCCTCGACCGACTGTACGTCGACGTCACGATGAAGCCCACCGCCGAGGGCATCCTGCGCGCCCACCTGGCCCGGCTGCGCGACGGCTCCGCCCGCGACGCGGGCGGCTCGCGCGACACCGACGGCGCCCGCAGGACCGGGGGCGCACGCGACGCCGTCGAGGCGCCGGACGCCGCCGAGGCCGTGGACGCCGCGGACGGCCGTGACGCCGCCGAGCGCTCCGCCTCCGAACCGGCGGGCTCCGAATCCGGACGGGACGACCAGGCGGCCGCCGAACGGACCGGTTCCGAACGGACGAGTGCCGAGCGGCCGGCTGCCGAGCGGACGGGCTCCGAGCGCTCCGAGGGGCCGGAGCGTTCCGCGTCCGGGCGTCCCGCCGCGGACGACGCGCCTCCCGCCGAACGCGACGAGGACGCCATCTGGGCCGAGATCATCGCCGGGTTCGACTCCGGTCCCGAGGGCGACGACGTCCCCTGGCCCGAGGAGGAGAACGTCCGGGAGCCCGCCGACCCCCCGCGCGAGGGCGACGACCGCACCGGGCGCCTCCCCCGTGCCCGCGTCATCCGCCCCGCACACCCCCCGGGGGCCACCCCGGACGCCGACGACGACGACCACTTCATCCCGCCTCCTCCCCCGCCGCTGCCGAGCGCGGACCCGCTCACCAAGGGCGCCTGGATCGCGCTCATCGGCGGGCCGCTCTACCTGCTGGTGACGGTCATCCTCGACTGGGAGGTCCCCGGCTGGGCCGCCTTCCTCGCCGTCGCCGCCTTCATCGGCGGATTCGTCACCCTCGTCCTGCGCATGGGCGACGAACCCCGCGACCCCGACGACGGAGCCGTGGTCTGAGACCGCCCGGCGCCGGGCCGTCCGGTCCCCGGTCCGGTCAGCGCCCCGGCGGCACGGGACCGGCGTCGATCTCCAGGTCCGCCAGGAGCGGAAGATGGTCGGTCGCCTTCACGTAGTCCTCGGTGGGCGCGTCGCCGTCCACCGGCACCCCGCAGGCGACCGGCCGGACCCGCGAGCCGGTGAACACCGCGTCGATGCGCCTGCGCGGGTCGCGGGCGGAGAAGGTGAACTCGCCGCCCGAGGGCGCGGCCGCGTACGCGTCCTCGAAGCGCTCGGTCAGCACGCGCCAGGACGGGCCGCCGGGCTCCTCGTTGACGTCGCCCGCGAGCACGACCGGGGCGCGGAAACGCGCGGCGGCGCGGTCGAGATGCCCGACGACCTCGTGGACGTGGCGCAGGCGCGGTTCGTCCACGAGGTCCAGGTGCGTGCTCGCCGCGATCAGGCGTACTCCCCCGGCCTCTCCCCCGGCCTCTCCCCCGAACTCCAGGACGGCGATCGCCAGGGCGCGGCGGTGCAGGCCCGGATCCGGCGTGAGCGGGTGGAACTCGCGGGCCACCCGGCGGACGTGCGGCGCGGTGAGGACGGCGAGCCCGCAGGCCCGCCGTCCCGCCGCGATCCGCAGGCCGCACGCCCGCGCCAGGCGGCGGCGACGCAGCCGCCAGCCCCAGAAACGCGGAACCTCCTGCAGGCACACGACGTCCGGCGCGAGGGCGCGCACGACCCGGGCCACGGCCTCCGGGTCGTCGCGCAGCGAACGGATGTTGTAGCTCAGAAGCCGCACGGACGCCATGTGCCCACAGACAGAGCCCCTAGACGATGACGTCGTGGAGGCAGCGGATGCGGGCCAGGTCGGCGGCGCCGACGATGCCCGCCGCCGAGCCCAGCTCGGCGATGCGGATGTCGGGCAGGGGCCGGTGGCCGCGGCCGGTCAGGGCGTCCCCGAACGCCGCGCGGATCGGGTCGAGGAGGAGGTCGCCGGCGTCCGACAGGCCGCCGCCGATGATGAACGCGCCCGGGTCGAGGATCGCGCTGAGGTCGGCCAGTCCCTGCCCCGCCCACTGCGCGACCGTCCGGAAGCACTCCAGGGCGGCCTTGTCGCCCTCCCGGGCCGCCTGCGACACCTCCGGGCCGCTGATGCCCTCGGGACGGCCGCCGCCGAGCTCGAGCAGGCGCCCCGCCATCGCGGGCGCCACCCGGGCGAGCTCGCGGGCCTCGTGGACGAGGGCGTTGCCGCTGGCGTACTGCTCCCAGCAGCCCCGGTTGCCGCAGCCGCAGCGCCGGCCGTCCGGCACGACCCGGAAGTGGCCCATCTCCGCGCCGATGCCGAAACGGCCCCGGTACAGCTCGCCGTTGATGATGATGCCGCCGCCGATGCCGGTGCCGAGCGCCACGAGGACGAGGAAGTCCTCTCCGCGTCCGGCGCCGAAGCGGGCCTCGCCCCACGCGGTGGCGTTGCCGTCGTTCTCGACGACGACCGGCAGGCCGACCCTGGCCTCGACCTTCTGCTTGATGGGCTCGTCACGCCAGGCGAGGTTCGGCGCGAACAGCACGGTGGAACGGGTCTCGTTGACGAAACCGGCCGAGCCCAGGCCGACGGCGATGACGTCCTCGTACTTGCCCTTCAGCAGGTTGACGACCTCGGCGATGGTGTCGGCGGTCTCCTTCGGGTCGGTCGACGGAGTCGGCCTGCGCACCTTCTCCAGGATCGTTCCCCGGTCGTCGACGACCCCCGCGGCGACCTTCGTACCGCCAACGTCCACGCCGATGGTCAGGGCCATGTACCCTTCCTCCTCTTCGAGCGCCCCGGCGGGCCCGCGCCCCGGGCCGGAGCCTGTACCGCACTATCCGATGTCGGTGGGCCCGCCGTCCGTCGCGGCCGACCACACATCATCCGTTTCCGGACGTTCCGACCGCTCGGACGTACCCGCCCGCGGGCTCTTCGACGCCTCCGGCGGCCGGTTCCGGCGCGCCCGGTCGAACGCGGCCACCACATCGAGCGCGGCGGCGAGCAGCGACTGCCCGGCCGCGTGCAGATGACGGCCCACGTCGGCGCCCGCCTCACGCTTCACCGCGATCGCCCGGCAGATCGGGCAGTCACGGCATTCCGGGGCGCCGGTGGCGATGCGCGGGGACTCGGCGGCGGCACCGGCGGCACCGGCCTTGTCCGTGCCGGCCCTGTCGTCGCGGCCGGCGTCGCGCGCCGCGCGGGCGCCCGCGTCCCGGTCGTGTCCGCCGCTCAGCCGTCTGACCAGCGCGTCGATGAGTTTGGCCGCCTCGTCCAGGACGTCACCCGGCTGCTCGCTCATGGGGTCCATCTTCCATCGCTCGTCGGGGGCGCGGTATCGCCCCGCAGGGGACTTCAGCTCTCCACGCGGCGCTTGAGACCCTTGAGGGCGGAGTCGATGATCCGCTTCTCGGCCTTGCGCCTGACCATGCCGATCAGCGGCACGCGGACGTCCACGGCGAGCTCGTAGGTCACCTCGGTGGTCCCGTCACGCTCGTCCAGGCCGTAGGAGCCGTGCAGGCCGGTGACGACCGAGCCCGGTTCCACCAGCTCCCACGTCGCCCGGTCGTCGCCCTCCCAGCTGTAGGCGAGCCCGACGGTGTCGCTGAAGGGGCCGCCGTCGAACGTGAGCCTGGCCCGCGACGGCCGGCCGTCCTCCCCGGTCTCCTCGATCTTGACGTCGCGGATGCCGCTCGCCCACGCCGGGTACGCCTCCAGGTCGGCGATCACCGCCATGATCTCGGCCTTGCCCGCCTCGATCGTGATGGTGGAACTCGTGCGGTCCGCCATCGTGCGTCTCCCTCCGGCTCGTCCTGTGCCCGCGCGGGCTCGCTGTCGTAGAGAAGGTATCCCTCACAGCGCCAGGACGTACGGCTCGCCACGGGCACGGAAGTGGCCCACGTTCACGCATTCGGTGCGGCCGATCCGCATCCGGCGCGCGAGCGG
The DNA here is from genome assembly GCA_036564055.1 of Spirillospora sp. Taxonomy (GTDB): domain Bacteria; phylum Actinomycetota; class Actinomycetes; order Streptosporangiales; family Streptosporangiaceae; genus Spirillospora. The sequence goes on along the minus strand of DATCLF010000105.1, from coordinate 22,963 downwards.
CTGGTGGACGTGCCCGAACAGCACGTACCTCGGCTGCGTCCGGTGGATCGCGTCGAGCACCGCCCTGCTCCCCCGCTCGAAGCGCCGCGCCACCGTGTCGTACAGCAGTTCGGGGACGTCGGGCGGGATGTGACAGCACAGCACGTCCACCTCGCCGACGGCCTCGACCTTGGCGGCGTAGACGTCGTCGTCCAGCTCGTAGGGGGTGCGGTACTCGGTGCGCAGGCCGCCGCCGACGAACCCGAACCGCAGCCCGCCGATCTCGGTGGTCTCACCGTCAAGGACATGGTGCCCCTCCTTCAGATGGGGGCCCCACATGTGCGGGACGTCCACGTTGCCGTAGGTCAGGTAGGCGGGGGTCGGCATGGCCGAGAAGAGCTCGGCGTACTGCTTGTCGACGGCGCGTTCGATGTGGGACCACGCGTCGCCGTCGAGCGACTCCCTCAGGGCCCGGGAGAAGGCGCGGGCCTCGTCGAAGCGCTTCTCGGCCCGCAGCGCGATGAGCCGGTCCGCGTTCTCGCGGCCGAACAGCTCGGCGAAGATGCCCTGCGCGTGGTCCTGGTAGTCGATGAACAGGATCAGGTCGCCCAGGCAGATGAGCGCGTCCGCGCCGTCCGCCGCGGTCGTCAGCGCGTCCGCGCGGCCGTGGACGTCGCTCACCACGTGGATCCGCATGAAATGACTGTAATGCGACCGCCCGGGCACGGAAACGGCCTGAACGCGCGCCGGCCGCACCTGTGAGCCGCCCGCACCCGTCAGCCGGTCGCGGCGGACACCAGCGACCGCCACTCGCGCACCAGGGCGGGGTCCACGGGCCCGTCCCAGCAGCCGTCGCGGCGGACGGCGGTGCCGACGTGGAACGCGGTGACGCCCGCGGCGGCGAGGACCGCGACGTGCCTGCGGCGCAGCCCGCCCCCGGCCATGATCATCCCGGCGTCGGGGCCGGCGGCGCGGCGGACGAGGACCTCCACTCCGGCGGCCACGCCGCGCGGGGACCCGGCCGTCAGCACCGTGTCGAGCCCGCCGCCGAGGTCGCGGACGACGTCCCACGCCCGGCCGGGGTCGGCGGCGTGGTCGATCGCGCGGTGGAACGTCCAGGGCAGCGGGGCGATGGCGGCGGCGAGCTTGCCGGTCGCGGCCGTGTCGATGTGGCCCGAGGCGTCCAGGAAACCGAACACGAAACCGTCCGCGCCCGCCTCGGCGAGGCCCTCGGCGGCGCGCCGGAGCCGGTCGAGCTCGAACCCCGTCGTGCGGAACCCCGCGTTGCCCCGCAGCATCACCCGGAGCGGCAGCGGCGTGACCTTCCGGACGGCCGCGACGACGTCGGGATCGGGAGTCAGCCCGTCGGCGGCCATGTCCGCGACCACCTCGATCCGGTCGGCTCCGCCCTCGTGGGCCGCCCGGGCGTCCTCGGCCGTCAGCGCGATCACTTCGAGCAGCGCCATCCGCCTTCCCCCGGAACCCCGTTCGTGTGCGAACGGCCCCAGCGTAGGGGACCGCGCGGCGGCCGCCGGGAGCAACGTCCGGTCTTTGCCGTGCCGTTAACACCATCGGCCGGTCCGCATCGGTCGCCCGTATCCCTGGAATCGCCCCTACTCGTGGGTATCATTCGTCCACGGAGAAGCCTTCGCGGTCTTCCCCGCCGACCTCGAAGCCGATCACAGGAGCAGGCCGTGCGCGAGTTCAGCGTCCCCGCGATGGTGGAGGTCCCCGACTCCGCCACACTGACCGACGCGCCCTTCACCCGGGCCGCCAGCGATCCGGGCACCATCGTGGCGCGCCGCCGCAGCGGCGACGCCTGGAGCGCCGTCACCGCGGCCGAGTTCGTCGCGGAGATCAAAGCAGCCGCCAAGGGCCTCGTGGCCGCCGGCATCGAACCCGGCGACCGGGTGTGCCTGCTGTCGCGGACCCGCTACGAGTGGACGATCCTCGACTACGCGATCTGGGCGGCCGGCGCGATCTCCGTCCCCATCTACGAGACGTCGTCCGCGGAGCAGATCGAGTGGATCGTCGGCGACTCGGGCGCGAAGGCCCTGTTCGCCGAGACCGACGCCCACATCGCCCTGGTCGAGGAGGTCCGCGAACGCCTCCCCGAGCTCCGGCACGTGTGGGGCATCGACGCAGGGGGAATCGACGAGGTCGGCCGGCTCGGCGCCGAGGTCGGCGACGACGTGATCGAGGAGCGCCGCACCTCCCGCAAGGCCGGGGACATCGCCACCCTCGTCTACACCTCCGGCACCACGGGACGCCCGAAGGGCTGCGAGATCACCCACGGGAACCTGGTGGCGACCTCCCGCAACGCCGTCCAGGGCGCGATCGCCGAGGTCGCCGTCGAGGGCAGCTCCACGCTGCTGTTCCTGCCGCTGGCGCACGTGTTCGCCCGGATGATCCAGGTCGCCACGATCGAGGGCGGGATCATCCTCGGTCACAGCGACGTCCCCAACCTGCTCCCCGATCTCGCCACCTTCCGGCCGACGTTCCTGCTGGCCGTCCCCCGCGTCTTCGAGAAGGTCTACAACGGCGCCGAGCAGAAGGCGGCGGCCGAGGGCAAGGGCAAGATCTTCAAGGCGGCGGCCGACACGGCGATCGCCTACAGCCGCGCCCTCGACACCGGCGGGCCCGGCCTCGCGCTGAAGGCGCGGCACAAGGTCTTCGACGTGCTGGTGTACCGCAAGCTGCGCGCCGCGGTCGGCGGCAGGGTGACGTACGCGGTCTCGGGCGGCGCGGCCCTCGGCGAGCGGCTCGGGCACTTCTTCCGCGGCGTCGGCATCACGATCCTGGAGGGCTACGGGCTCACCGAGACGACCGCGCCCGTGAGCGTCAACCGTCCCACCGCCCTCAAGATCGGTACCGTGGGTCAGCCGATCCCGGGCGTGGACGTCCGCATCGCCGACGACGGCGAGGTGCTCGTGCGGGGCATCAACGTCATGCAGGGCTACTGGAACAACGAGGCCGCCACGAAGGAGGCCATCGAGGACGGGTGGTTCCACACCGGCGACCTCGGTTCCCTCGACGAGGAGGGGTTCCTGCGGATCACCGGCCGCAAGAAGGAGATCCTCGTCACCGCGGCGGGCAAGAACGTCGCGCCCGCGCCGCTGGAGGACCGGATCCGCGCGCACCCGCTGGTCAGCCAGTGCCTCGTCGTCGGCGACGGCCGCAAGTTCATCAGCGCCCTGATCACCCTCGACGAGGAGGCGCTCGTCCCCTGGAAGGAGCAGCACGGCAAGCCGGCGTCGATGACGGTGGAGGAGCTGCGCCGCGACCCCGACGTCATCGCCGAGATCGACGCCGCGGTGGCCGAGGCGAACAAGTCGGTCAGCCACGCGGAGGCGATCAAGAAGCACGTGATCCTCGGCGTGGACTTCACCGAGGAGGCCGGTCACATCACCCCGAGCCTGAAGGTGAAGCGCAACGTCGTGATGAAGGACTTCGCCGACGAGATCGAGGCGCTCTACAACGGCTAGCGCCACGGACGCCGAGAACGGCCCGATGCCCGGTCGCGACGCGCGGGTGTGCGTCGCGGCAGAGGGCGTCGGGCCGTGTGACGCGGGGCCGAGTCAGCGCAGAGCGGCGACCGCGTCGTCGATCGGGGTGTCGCCGTTCAGCAGGTCGAGCGTGCGGTGGCGGACGCCGCCGGCGTGGAGCAGCGCCGCGATGACCGCCGCCACGTCGTCGCGGGTCACCGTGTCGTGCCCGAGGGGCGGGTCGGCGAGCGCCACCCGGCCGGTGCCCGGGTCGTCGGTGAGCCGTCCGGGCCGCAGGATCAGCCAGTCGAGGGCGTCCCGGCGCCGCAGGTCCTCCTCCGCCTCCCCCTTGGCCCTGATGTAGGCCTTCCAGACCTCGTCGCGGCCGGGCGCCGGCGGCTCGCCCGCGCCCATGGCGGAGATCTGCAGGAAGCCGCGCACGCCCGCGCGCTCGGCCGCGTCCGCCATCAGCACCGAGGCGGCCCGGTCGACGGTGTCCTTGCGCGCCGCGCCGCTGCCCGGCCCCGCCCCGGCGGCGAAGACGACCGCGTCCGCCCCGGTCAGGTGACCGGCGACCTGCGCGGCGTCCGCCGCCTCCAGGTCGCACACGATCGGTTCGGCGCCGGTGTCGCGCACGTCGTCCGCGTGGGCGGGGTTGCGAATGATGCCTCGCACGGAGTCGCCCCGCGCGGCCAGCAGCCGCGACAGCCTCAGCGCGATCTTCCCGTGTCCTCCCGCGATCACGATGTCCATGCCGGCGATCGTACGGACCCGCGGCGCCGTCGTCGCGCAGGCGCACGCGTGCGCGGCCGGCGGGGCGCCCGCGAAGATCGCAGGCGGCGTCCCCGCCGGCCGCGCGGCCGGGTCACCCCGGGACGGTCCGGATCAACCGGACCCCGGATCGATCAGTGGTGTTTGCTCCTGGTGGTGGGCTGCTGCTGCGCCGGAGGGGCCGGCTCCTGGGACGGGTTCGCCGGCTCCTCGGTGGGCTGACCCTGACCACCGTCGCCCTGGCCGCCGTCCTGGCCACCGTCGCCCTGACCGCCGTCCTGGCCACCGGCGCCCTGACCGCCGTCACCCTGGCCGCCGTCCTGGCCGCCGCCGCGGCCCTTGCGACCGTTGATGGTGTTGACGACCTGCTGCATCAGCCCGTCGTCCATCACGTTGATGAAGTCGCCGTGGTCGGTCACCGGGTCGTGGCCCGACTCGGGGAAGCTGTCCAGCGCGAACGCCAGCGGCTCGGGGTTCACCTCGTAGACCAGCGTCATCCGCAGCTGCGGGATGGCCTGGAAGCCCTGCGGGCACTGGCCCGTCCGCTCGTCCGCGAAGGCGACGTGGTCGCGGTGGTTGGCGCTGTCGGTGTTCTGCCCGTCCCAGCAGCCGGCGAAGTCGAGGATGCGCACGAGCCGGCTGCCCTCGGGGCACAACGGGTACTTGTCGGTGAACGCGCGGTCCTCGAACCCGGTGCACGTCCACCGCGCGTTGGCGTTCGCCAGACCGTTCGTCACGGCCTTCGCGTCACCGGTGGCCATGCGGAGGAACCGCGGCATCGCGGTGACCGTGCTGCGCGGGTTGCCGCGGAACTCCAGGCGCACCTCGCTCGGCTCGATGATGCTGCCGATGTTGCCGTCGGCCCGGCTCTGCTCGGCGCGGTCGGAGTTGTCCTCGCCGTTGCGGTCCCGCAGGACCGGCCAGAAGTAGGTCGACTTGTCGCCGTTCTCGCAGGTCGTATCGGCGGCGGCGAGGGTCTCGTCGGTCGAGAAGGCGTCGGTGTCGAGGTTGCCGACGTAGTCGTGGATGTGGTGCGCGCCGTTCACGACGCCCGGTGCCGCGACCACGTTGTCGGGGTTGCTGTGCTGCTGCCCCTCGTTCGTGCCGCAGTCGACGCTGAACACGCCCCTGGAACCGCGGCGGGTGACGCGCGGCTCCCGCACGCGCGGCGCCCGCTGGATCGGAACGTACTGGTCCGCCCTCAGCTCGGGAATCTCGACCTGCTGGCCGCCGTCGCCGCCGTTGCCCTGGTCATTGCCCTGACCGTTGCCGTCGCCCCGGCCGCCACCGTTACCCTGGTCGTCGCCGCCGTTCTGGCCGCCATCGTTCTGGCCGCCGCCGCCCTGGCCCTGGCCGTCACCGTCGCCCTGGTCGTTGCCTTGGCCGTTGCCCTGGTCGCCGCCGCCCGGGCCGCCGCCGGGCCGGCCGGGGTTCTTGACGTCGTCGAGCTGCCCGCCCCCGTCGAGGTCCGAGCCCGCCGCCGGAGTGGTCTGGCCGGGCTGCGGAGCCGCCGTCCCGGGCGTCACCTGACAGGCCGAAGCGGCGAGTGCGAGCGCCGGAATCATCACGGCGAACGGTTTTCTCTTCTTGATTCCCATGGAAAGGTACTCCCTTGTGCGGGGTGGGATGTACGTCACTTCAAGGCACGCCTGGGTACCAGGCCCGTGCTCTCCAGCAGCGTCATGTGCGTGTTGACGAACTTCATGGCGCGCTCCGCGAATTCGCGGATCACACTGTTCTCGGTCTTCGCGCGCACCTGCGCGATGACGCTGAACACGCTTCCGTGCGCGGCGCGCAGCCGATGCACCCAGATCTTGTCGTAATCGGCGCCGAATTTGCCTGACATTTCTCTCAGCCAGGACTTCTGGCTTCCATTCGGTTCGTTCGGAAGAATGACCCCGAGCTTGTCCGCGGTGGTGCGGACGTCGGTGTCGAGCTGCACATGCTGCTGCCAGATGATCTCGGCGACCTCCCTCACCCGAGGGTTGGACGCCCGCTGCTGTGCCTGCTGACCGGCCGGAATCTCCCACAGTCCCGCCTGCCTGACGGACACGAGCAGCTTCCTGTCCATTGCGCTCAACCGTCCCCAGCGAGTGTTCACGGTGCCGCCGAGACTCGCCGCGCCGGTTGCGGGAACGCCGGCCGGGTTCATCACGACCACGAAGGCAGCCCCCACGGCCGCGACGGCCGCGACGATCAGGATCGCGCGGCTCACGCGCGGGCTCATCAGCCTGCGCACCTCGGCGATTCCGTAGGTTCTCCTCAAGGGAACTGCTTCCTCCTTCCGAGGACCTATCGACGGACCCGGCGCGGGTTCGTCGGGAGATACGCGCCACGCGGGGCGCGAGGTTCAAGGTCGCTCAGCCGATTTTGTTTTCTCCGCGCCCGTAATAGGGCGCGCCGGCGCCCGGTCAGCGTTTGGCGGAGGCGCGGCCGACACCGTCGACGACGCGCAGAGCCAATGCGGGGCACATCGCGACCGCCTTCTGCACGTCCTTTTCCAGCCAGGAGGGAATATCGCTGCCGAGCACCACCGGGAAGCCGTAACGGTCGAGCTGGATCAGCTCGGGGACGATGTAGGCGCACAGCCCGTGGCCGTCGCAGCGGCTCCAGTCGATCGCCACCCGGCCCTCCGACCCGCTGACCGGCATCGGCATGACCCCGTAGGTCGGCAGGCCGCAGCCGCCGCCCCACAGGTGAGCCTCGATGTCGTCCTTGAACGCCTCCAGCGCCGACAGGACGAACTTCGCCGTTCCGTCCGGGTGGGTGCAGGCGCCGCGGCCCTTGCCGACGCTCACGGCGCGGCGGACGTCCTCCACGCTCCCGGCGCCCTCGGTCAGCGCGTTCAGCGTCCGCACCACGTCGGGCAGGCCGAGCCTGCAGGGACCGCACTGCCCGGCCGACTGGGCGGCGAGATAGGCCGCGACCCGGGTGACCTCCCCGAGCGGGCAGGTGCCCTGCGTCAGCGGCAGGATGATCCCGGCGCCGACCGTCCCGCCGACGCGGCGCATCCCGGCGCGCGACAGCACGGCCCGCGAGACCCCCGCGGGGTCGAGCCACATCCCGTGGTACCCGCCGACGAGCACGCCCGGCGACGGCGGCACCTTGCAGTGGTCCAGCACGGTCTGCAGCGGCGTGCCGAGCGGCGCCTCCACCACCTGGGTCTTGCCGATGGTGAGCATTGTGGTGCCCGGCTCGTCCTCCGTCCCGGCCGACGCGTACAGGTCGGGGCCGAGGGAGACGAGGACGGCGAGCTGGGCGAACGTCTCGGTGTTGGACAGCAGCGTCGGGTAGCCGTCCACTCCGGAGTCCGAGGCGCGGACCTTCACGCCCGGCGGGATCGGCACCTCCCCGTTGATCGCGCGGATCACCGCGCCGCTCTCACCCGAGATGAACCGCTCGGTCAGCCGGACGACCCTGGCCGGCATCCGCCGCTCCCTGATGGCGGCGCGGACCGATCGGGCGGCCTCGTCGTCCTCGACCGCCACCACGATCCGCTGGGTGCCGAGCGCGGACGCCGCGATCTGGGCGCCGTCGAGGACGAGGTGCGGAGCCCGGCCGAGCAGGACCTTGTCCTTGGAGCTGCCGGGCTCGCCCTCGGCGCCGTTCACCACGACGACGGCGTTCTCGCTGGCGATCCGCCCGCTGCTCTTCTCGCCGGGCAGCAGCGTCCGGTCGGAGGTCGGGTAGTCGACCCGCGCCGCCACGGCCATCAGCTTGCGGGCGAACGGGAAGCCCGCTCCGCCGCGTCCCCTCAGGTCCACCTGCTCGCACATCCGGACGATGTCGTCCAGGGCGGGTGCGCGGAGCTTGCCGTGCACGGCCAGGTGGCGGTCGAGGTCAAGCCGGTCGAACCGGTCGAAGCCGAGCGTCAGCCGGGGACCTCCGATGGAGGAGACGGTGACGGTCGAGCTCATCGGTAGACCTCGGTGTCACGTCCGCCGCCGTACACGGGCATGCCCTGCGGGTCCTGGACGGTGCCGCGCGGATCGCCGTTGCGGAGGTCGGCATTGCGCAGGTCGGCATTGCGCAGGTCGCCGCCTCGCAGGTCGTCGTCGAGGGCCGACAGCGGGTCGGCCTTCCGGGCGCGGGCCGCGGCCGCGGCGCGGGCCTCCTCGTGCTCCATCGCCCGCATCGCGCGGCGGTCGCGGCGCCGCCCGGCGCCCTCCGGCCGGCTGAACGCGCCGATCTCGTCGTCGATGCGGTTCAGCTCGCGCGGCTTGACCACGACGATGATCCGGGTGATCAGGGCCAGGACGACGAACACGACGCTCATCACGTAGGAGAGCACCACCCAGTTCGCGGCCGCCCGGCCCGCGGTGAGCCCGTGCACGATCGCGAACGGCCACGCGACGTAGGCGAGGACGTGGACCGTCCGCCACACCCACACCTTGCCGCGGTTCGCGAACCGTGCCCGCACCAGCCCGCTGACGACGATGACGAACATCAGGTCGAAGGCGACGGTGCCGAGCCCGACCGCCCCGGCCGTCGGCACGACGATGTTGGCGGGGAACGCGAGACCCGCCATCACCTTCACCGTCACGTGCGCGATGAGCATCGTCACCGACACGATCGCGGCGGCGCGGTGCACGGCCTGCGCGAGGACCCGGTGGCGGATCTTCAGGATGAGCCGCTCGGTGGCCAGCAGGCCGCTCACGACCGCGGCGGTCAGGGAGACGAGGGCGAAGACGCCGGCGAAGAAGTTGAGGAAGTACTGCACGTTCGCGACCGCGACGGCGCCCTGGGGCGTCGCCGCGCCGACGAGCACCACCAGCGCGCCCGCGAGGACGAGGCGCAGTGCCCACGTCGGGATCATGGGATCGTCACTGTTGCGAATTCGCACCGCTCTGACTCCTCTTCTGGGAAGCACCCGCCTGCGGGGCGGGCGTCGATCCTGCGTCGTCGTCCGCCGAGGGGCGCGCCGACGGCGAGGCGGCCGGGTCGTCCTCCTCGCCGATGGGCAGCGCGCCGAGGTTGGCCATGAGGCCGCCGGGAAGCACCTGCAGGGCGCCGCGCTCGGCGAAGCCGATGAGGGGGTTCGCCCGCTCCCGGAAGGTCCAGCCGCCGATCTGCGCGCCGTCGAGCGGGACCGTCCCGCCGCCGCGGCGCAGCCCGAACCCGACCTCGGCGCGCGGTGAGGCCGCCCCGCCGCAGGGCCGTTCGGTGCCGGTGACGCCGAGCGGCGCGCCCTGCCGGACGACGCCGCCGTCGCGGACCCGCACGATGTTGCGCAGGCGGTAGTAGGTGGTGGCGAGTCCGCTCCGGTGGACGAGCACGACCATCGCGTTGCCGGCCGAGTCGGAGCAGAACCGGTACAGCCGCCCGGTCCCGGCGGCGAGGACCCGCCCGTCGCCGCCGGAGAACGCCAGCGAGCCGAGGGGCCGGGCGGCGCCGTCGGAGGTCGTCATCGCCCACGCCTGCCCCGTCTTCCACGGCAGGACGAGCCGGTCACCGGCCCGCGACCCGTTGACGAGGGCGGTGGCCTGCTCGGCGGTGACGGCGCCGTAGCGGCGCAGGGCGGCCGCCTCGGCCGCGGGCATGACGTTCGCGGGGGCGGCGCCGAGCAGGGTGGCGAACTGCCGGTTGCCCGACAGCGCGACCTGCCACTCCGTGCCCGTCCAGCGCGCCGCGTAGAACGCGACCTCCGGCGCCGCGGAGCTGCCTGCGGGGACGGGGAGCGCGGTGGTGCCGAACACCCAGGTCTTGTCGGCGCTCGTCCGGGTGACGTTCACGATCGGGTCGCCGGCGGGCTGCACGCCGTAGGACTGCCGGGCGACGGCACTGCGCTCGTCGACGGTGAGCTTGCGGACCTGCGCGGCCAGGACCTCCAGATTCGGTGACGCGTTCTGGCCGGCGGGGGCTCCCGGCTGACCGGACCGCTGCGGCGAGGACGGCCGCGGCTGCGCGGACGCGCCGCCCTTCTCGGGCGGGTCGAGCGCACGCTCCGAGCCGGCGGGCCCGGACACGCCGCCGATGGGACCGCCCTCCAGCAGCGCCCGCTCCGCGATGCCGAGCAGGGCGAGTCCGACGGCGGTGGACAGCACGATCGCGCCGACGCTCATCCGGTCGGCGGGGTTGCGCCTGCGCCGCGGCATCGCCTTCGGACCGGGACGCGGCGCGGCCGGGCGGCGCGCCTTGGCGCCGGCCGCCTTCCGCGACTCCGGGCGCCTGCGCGCGGGGCGCTCGTCCTCGCGGAACGATTTCTCGGGCCGCTTACCGCGCGGCGGGAACTCGCGTGACCGGTCCCGGCCCGAGCCGAGTTCCTCCCCGCCGAACGCCGCGTCGAACTTCGCGTCGAACTCCGCGTCGAACTGCTCGGTGCGCCGGCCGCGGCGCCCGCGGACGTCGAAGTCCCGCGTCCGGGCGTCGGGCTCGTCGGCCCAGGGGGAGACGAACTGCCGCGTCCGCGCGCCGAAGCCCGTCCGGGCGTCCTCGACGCCGCCCGACGGGGCGCCGAACGCCGTCCGCGCGTCCCGTGCGCCCTCGCCCCGGGCACCGAAGTTCAGGCGGGCGTCGTCCGTCCTGGTGCTCCGCGTCCCGGACCGGGAGCCGGGCGGGTCGTTGCGCACGCCGAACCCCGCCGCCCGCCCCTCGGGCGGGCGCGCCCGGGGCCCGTGCCCGCCGTCCGCGGCGGACGGCCGGTTGCGCGCGCCGAAGGGGTCCTCCGCGCGCCGGCGGGACCGCTTGATGCGGGCCTCGTGACGCTTCATCTCGCGCCGGCTCGGCCCTCGCGCCCGCCGCCCCCGCTCGTCCGGGTCCGGCAGCTGTGACCACCAGGACCCCTCGGGCCACTGCGGCTTCGGCTTCGACTCGCCGGAGCCCGCGGGCGTCTCCGCCCACGGTGAAGCATGCGTAGTGCTCCGGGACGCATGCCCGATATCGCGTCGCGCCATGCCCTCTCCTGTGGAGGAGACGGAGGGCACGGCGAACGCCAGCCGGTTCCGGACCGCCGGGCTCGCCGACCGGCGGCCGTCCCCGATGAGACGGTTCCTGCTGAGACAGTTCCTGTGAGACGGGTGGGGATCACGATACGGGAGCCCCGCTCGCTCCCATCGCCATCCCCAACGGATTCTCGGTGAATCCGCTCGAGCTCTCAGGGAGCATACGCCCCTTGAGCCACTCGGATGCGCATTGGGACCAAGAAATCCGTACGAACCATATCCCGCACTCCTTCTGCTCTCCAGTCCTGTACGCGTGAGAGCCGCGACACGTTCACGAGAATCCGGACGATCAACGACGATCGGCCGCGACGGGGCCGTGAACGCCCGCAGCAGCGGCGCTCAGGCGGGTTCACCCCCTTGGACAGACGCGGACAACGGGCTTGATCTGCGGAAATGGACAACGGGCTTAGTCGCGACTGATCCATTTCTTAAAAACGGCTTAAGGCGAGGCCGGGAACGGCGGACGGTGCCTAGCTTCGGGGGCGTCCACGACCGCGGGCCACGCAGCGGCGGGGAGGTGCCCCGAAATGACACGATCACCGCGACAGGGATCCGCCCAGGGGGCGCCCGCCGCGGCGTGCCCGCGGCCGGGCACCGTGGCGGGCCGAACGGCCCCGCGGTGCCGGATGCCGGGGCCGCGCCCCGCGCCCCCGTCCATGCGGGCCCGGCCCGGCCGGGCGGGCCTCCCCGCGCGGCGCGCCCGTCTCCGGTTCTCCCCCGCGGGCGCGCCGGGCCCGCCGCGCCGGATCATCCCCCACCCTCGGCAGGGGCGTTCGCGTGGATCTGGTCTCCGGGGCGGGGGCGCGGCCCCCACCGGCCGCCGGGCCCGGGAGGGGCCCCGCCTGCGGCGCGGGGGCGGGATTCCCCTTCCGGGCGCCGGTGCGGGAACACGGAACCGCGCGTCCTCGACGTCCACGGCGGCATCCCGCCGTCTCAGGGGTCCAGCAAGCGGCTCAGCCGCGCGGCCTGGACCTCCCAGCGCCATTCGCGCTCCACCCAGGCGCGTCCCCGCTCCCCCATCGCCCGGGCCCGTTCGGGGTCGGTGAGCAGCCCGGTCAGCGCCCGTGCGACGCGGGCGACGCTGCGGCCCGGGACGACGAGCCCGGTCCGCCCGTCGAGGACGGCGTCGGGCGCGCCGCCCGAGTCGCCCGCCACGACCGGCAGCCCCGTCGCCGACGCCTCCAGGTAGACGATCCCGAGGCCTTCGACGTCCAGGCCGCGCCGGCGGGTGCGGCACGGCATCGCGAAGACGTCCCCCGCGTCGTAGTGGGCGGGCAGCTCCTCCCAGGGAACGCCGCCGGTGAACACGACCGAGCCGGCCACGTCGAGCGACACGGCGAGACGTTCCAGGGCGGCCCGGTACGGCCCGGCGCCGACGAGCAGGAGCACGGCGTCCGGCACCGACCGCAGCACGTGCGGCCAGGCGTGGATCAAGGCGTCCTGTCCCTTGCGGGGCACGAGGCGGGACACGCACACCACCACGGGACGGTCGCCCAGGCGGTACCGCGCCCGGATCTCGTCGCCGCCCGAGCCGGCCCGGAACACCTTCTCGTCCACGCCCGGGGCGAGCCGGGTCATGCGGGCCGCCGCGTCCGGCGACAGCGCCCGCGCCATCCGCGCCCGCGTGTACTCGCCCAGGTAGGTCAGCGCGTCGACGTCGTCCCCGATGCGCCGCAGGAGCCGCCGCGCCACCGGCAGCGACGCCCAGCCCGCCTCGTGCCCGTGGGTGAGGCCGACGATCCGCGCGGCGCCGCGCCGCCGCAGCGCCGGCGCCAGCAGGCCGAGCGGCGCCGCCGCGCCGAACAGCACCGAGTCGCAGCCCTCCGCGCGCAGCAGCTCACCCGCCCTGCGCAGCACCCCGGGCTCGGGCAGCATCAGCGGGCCGCGATGGCGGACGACCGGGAACGGCTGGGCCACGTCGAACGCCGCCGCGCCCTCCCACGCCGGCGCGTACACGACCACCGATCCGGGCGGACGCCGCGACGCGAGGCCGTGCACGAACGCCTGGATGCCGCCGGGCCGGGGCGGGAAGTCGTTGGTGACGATCAGGGTCCTGGTCATCGTCCGGTCAGGATACGGAGCGACGCCGCGGCACGGGCACGCCCCGCCGGCCGGGTGCCGGCGGGGAAGCGAAAGGCCCGGCACCGCGGTCGCGGTGCCGGGCCCCTGACGCCGGGGTCACGGGTCAGTGCCTGGCCTCCTCGGACTCCTTGGCGCCCTCGATGGCCTTGTCCTCGCCGTGCCCGTGCTCCTCGTGCTCGACGACGGGGATGTCGTCCATGGTCCACGCGCGGTTGAGCCGGGCCCGCAGGTGGGCGACGGGCCCCTTGGCCGCCGGGACGCCCTGGGCGTCCCGCTCGGGCAGCCCGGGCCGGACGTTCTCCTTCGACAGCAGGACGTACCGCTCCTCGTCGCGCGGCGGCTCGTGCCGCTCGGAGAACTTGCCCTCCGGCGACATGACGATGACACCGCTCTCCACGCCGTGCGCGACGGTCTCGGCGTCCTTGCGCTGCAGCCCGAGGCAGATGCGCTTGGTGATGATGAACGCCAGGACCGGGCCGACGAAGATCGCGACGCGGAAGAACCACGTCGTGGCGAACAGCGAGATGTGGAACCGCTCGGCGAGGATGTCGTTCGCGCCGGCGATCCACAGCAGCCCGTAGAACGTGACCGCGGCCATGCCGACCGAGGTGCGGACCGGGGCGTTGCGCGGCCGGTCGTTGACGTGGTGCTGCCGCTTGTCGCCGGTCACCCACGCCTCGACGAACGGCCACAGCGCCGCGCCCGTCATGATGATGCCGAGCGGCAACGCCGCGGGAAGCAGCACGCTGAGGCTCAGCGTGTGACCCAGGGCGTTGATCTCCCAGGAGGGCATGATCCGCAGCGCGCCCTCCAGGAAGCCCATGTACCAGTCGGGCTGGGAGCCGGAGGAGATGCCCGCGGGATCGTACGGGCCGTACAGCCAGACCGGGTTGATCTGGACGAACGCGCCGAACAGGGCCGTGACACCGAAGACGAACAGGAAGTAGGCGCCCGTCTTGGCCATGAACACCGGGTAGAACGGGTAGCCGTAGACCTGCTTTTCGGTCTGGTGCTTGACCGGCATCGCGGTGTGCTTCTGGTGCCACATGATCATCATGTGGGCGGTGATCAGGCCGAGCAGCAGTCCCGGGATCAGCAGGATGTGGATCACGTACAGGCGCGGGATGATGTCCGTGCCGGGGAACTCGCCGCCGAACAGGAACATGTAGACGTAGGTCCCGACGACCGGGATCGACTCCGTCACGCCCTGGGTGATCCGCAGACCGGTGCCGGACAGCAGGTCGTCCGGCAGCGAGTAGCCGAACAGGCCCTCCAGGATGCCGAGGGTGAACATGCCGAGGCCGATGAGCCAGTTCAGCTCACGCGGCTTGCGGTAGGCCCCGGTGAAGAACACCCGCAGCATGTGCGCCACCAGCGCCGCCATGAAGAAGATGGCGGCCCAGTGGTGGATCTGCCGCATCAACAGCCCGCCGCGGACGTCGAAGCTGATGTGCAACGTGGAGGCGTACGCCTCCGACATCGTCACGCCCTTCAGGTTCGTGTACGAGCCGTCGTACACGACCTCCGTCATGCTCGGCTTGAACCAGAGCGTGAGGAACGTCCCGGTGAGCAGCAGGATGACGAAGGAGTACAGGGCGATCTCGCCCAGCATGAACGACCAGTGGTCGGGGAAGACCTTCTTGACGTTCCGCCTGAAGAAGGTCGTCGATCCGAGCCGCTCGTCAATGAAGCCGAGCGTGCCCTCGACGGCCTTCGGAGCCGTGGTTTCGCTCATCCGCGCTCCCAGAAGCTCGGTCCGACGGGCTCACGGTAGTCGCTCGTCGCGATGATGTACCCGTCCTCCACCGACAGCGGGAGCTGCGGCAGCGGCCGGGCCGCCGGCCCGAAGACGACCTTCGCCGCGTCCGTGGCGTCGAAGGTGGACTGGTGGCACGGGCACAGGATGTGGTGCGTGGTCTGCTCGTACAGCGCCGCCGGGCAGCCCACGTGCGTGCACACCTTCGAGTACGCGACGATGCCGTTGACGTGCCAGTTCTCCCGGCCCTTGGCGGGCTTGAACTCCGCCTCGGGCACCTTGATGAGGATGGTGACCGCCTTGGCGACCTCGGTGAGGACCCGGTCGTGCGGCAGGTCCTCCTCCATGCCCTCCGGCAGGACGGTGATCATCCCGCCGGGCGAGGAGAAGTCGCTGACCCGCAGCGGCTTGTTGGTGCCGTCCACGACCAGGCGGACGCCCCGCTTGCCCTGCGCCTTCGCCTTCTCGACCGCCTCGGCCCAGTAGGTCCTGCGGAGCTTCTTCTCCGGCAGCGGACCGAGGTCGCGCAGCAGCACGAGCGGCGCGAGGCCGAGGGGCGCGGCGGCCAGCAGCAGCGTCCGGCGCAGCAGCGGCCGCTTGGTGATGCCGCTCGCCTCGGCGCCCTCCATGACGTCGCGGGCGAACGCGGCGCGGCTCTCCTCGTCGGCGGCCAGCTCGTGACGCTCCTGGACGATCGGCTTGCTGGTCATCAGCCGCCGCACCCAGATGGTCACGCCGGTCGCCATCGCGAGGAACGCGACCGCCATCGTCCCGCCGAGCCAGAAGTTGGTCTCGCGGGCGTCGTCGACGCCGTGCATGCCGCCGTCGCGGCCGCTCCAGCCGATGAAGTACGCGATGAACGTCACGCTGGCGGCGAAGGCGAGCAGGAAGAGCGCGGCGACGATCCGCTCGGCCCGCTTGGCCGACGCCTCGTCGAGCTGTTCCCCCGCGCCCGCGGGCGCCGAGATGTCGTCCTCGGCGAGGAGGGCCTTCTCCGTCGCCGGGGAGGGGGTGCCGATCACGCGTTCGCGCCGGCCCCCCTCGCGCGGGCCGGTCGAGCCCGCCGTGTCCTTGGTGTCGTCGCTCATGACTGCTTCTTCAGCTTCTTCGGCTTCTTCGCGGTGATCCACATCGCCGCCAGCACCAGCAGGGCGAGCCCGACGAGCCAGCCGACGAGACCCTCGCTCACCGGGCCGATGCGGCCGAGGCCGACGCCGCCCGGGTTGGGCTCCTCGCGGACCGAGACCAGGTAGGAGATGATCGCCTGCTTGTCCTTGGGCGTCAGCGTGGTGTCGTTGAACACCGGCATCGCCTGCGGCCCGGTCAGCATCGCCTCGTACATCTGGGTGGGCGTGACGTCGTGCAGGTCCGGGGCGTACTTGCCGCCGGTCAGCGCGCCGCCCTGGCCGGTGAAGTTGTGGCACTGGGCGCAGTTGGTGCGGAACAGCTTGCCGCCGAGGGCGACGTCACCGCCCTTCGGGTCGACGACCGAGGCCGGTGGAACCTCGGGCCCGCCGCCCAGCGACTGGATGTAGGCGTTGAGATCGGAGACGTTCTTGCGCGCCTGGGCGAGCTGCTCCTCGGCCTGCTTCCGCCTCTCCGGGTCCTCGTAGTCGGTCTTGATCGAGGTGTTGAAGAGGGGGATCGGCTCCTTGCGCGGAACCTGCGCGCCGGGGTTCATCGCGGGCATCCGGCCCGTGGTGACCTGGAAGTCGACGGCGGCGGCGCCCACGCCGATCAGGCTCGGCGCGATCGGGTTGCCGTCGGCGTCCTTGCTGCCCTCGGCGTCCTGCCCGTGGCAGCTCGCGCAGTTCTGCTCGAACAGCGCACGCCCGTTCTCCAGGTCCGGCGCGGCCTGGGCGTCGGCGAACGCCTCGGCGCGGTCGGTCTGCGGCGTGAAGCCGGCGTAGATGACGCCGATCGCCGCGAGGGCCGCCAGCACGACGGCGTAGCCCGCCCAGGGGCGCCGTCGCCATGCGGTGATCCTTTTCACGGAATTCCCCGTTCGGGTCATGTCTTGTGGTCGGTCAGGGTCAACGCGCCGGTCACAGGTCGAGCAGGTAGACGGCCGAGAACAGGCCGATCCACACCACGTCGACGAAGTGCCAGTAGTAGGACACGACGATCGCGCTCGTCGCCTGCTCGTGCGTCCAGCGCTTCGCGGCGTAGGTGCGCCCGAGGATGAACAGGAACGCGACGAGGCCGCCGATCACGTGCAGGCCGTGGAAGCCGGTCGCCAGATAGAAGATCGAACCGTAGGCCGAGGACGCGAAGGTCAGTCCCTCCTCGGTGACCAGGCTGTAGTACTCGTAGCCCTGGCCGGCCACGAAGTAGGCCCCCATGAGGAACGAGAGGACGTACCACTCGCGCAGGCCCCAGCGCCGGAAGTTCAGGATCCCGCCGTCACGGCCCACCTTGCCGGCCTCCGCCTTGAACACGCCGAGCTGGCAGGTGACAGAGGACAGGACCAGGATGGTCGTGTTGACGGACGAGAGCGGAAGGTCCAGGTGGGCGCCCGGCCACGCGTCGTCCCCGTGCTGGCCGATCGTCACAGAGCGGATCGTGAAGAACATCGCGAACAGCGCCGCGAAGAACATCAGCTCGGACGACAGCCAAACGATCGTCCCCACGCTGACCACATTGGGACGGTTCGCCCGTGCGTGAGGGGTTGTCTCTATCGCGGAAGCTGTCACGGGCGCCATTATTGCGCCCCCACCCCACCAGGCGTGCAGGACCCCCCTCCTTGGGTTCCCGAGCGTGTCACCAGGCGTGCGACCCGGTAACCTTCACGTCCATGAGCACCGCCCCGGAGAGCCCCATGAAGGTTCTCGTCTACAGCGACGACGCGGACACCCGCGCACGGATCAGGATGGCGATCGGGCGCCGCCCCGCCGCCGATCTCCCGAAGGTCGAGTTCGTCGAGCGGGCGACCCAGCCGGGCGTCGTCCAGCGGCTCGACGAGGGCGACATCGACGTCCTGATCGTGGACGGCGAGGCCCAGCCCGCGGGCGGCCTCGGCGTGTGCCGCCAGGCCAAGGACGAGGTGTACGACTGCCCGCCCGTCCTCGCCGTCGTCGCCCGGCGGGACGACGGCTGGCTGGCGACGTGGTCGCGCGCCGACGCCGTGGTGACCCTTCCGCTCGACCCCATGGCCGTCGCGAACGCGGTCGCCGACCTCATGCGCAAGCGCATCGAGACCCGCCTGCCCGTCCTGTAGGCCCCGGTCCTTCCGCCGACCCGGCCTCCCGAACGCCGAACTGTGGGGAACATGCCTGCCACGCACCGGGACCCGCGCACCACCTGGCCCGCGATCCTCAACGCCCTGCTCTCGGGGGACTCGCTGTCCAGCGAGGAGACCTCCTGGGCCATGAACAGCATCATGGCCGGCGAGGCCACCGACGTGCAGATCGCGGGCTTCGCCGTCGCGCTGCGCGCCAAGGGCGAGACGGTCGAGGAGGTGACCGGCCTCGCCGAGGGCATGATGGACAACGCGACTCCCCTGGAGGTGCCGGGGCCGATCGCCGACCTCGTCGGGACGGGCGGCGACCGGGCGCACACGGTCAACGTCTCCACGATGGCCGCGGTGGTGGCGGCGGCGTCGGGCGTCCGGGTCGTCAAGCACGGCAACCGGGCGGCGTCGTCGTCGTGCGGGGCCGCCGACCTGCTGGAGGAGCTCGGCGTCGTCATCGACCTGCCTCCCGCCGCGACCGCGCGGGTCGCCGAGGAGGTCGGCATCACCTTCTGTTTCGCGCCGCTGTACCACCCGGCGCTCAAGCACGCGGCGCGGACGCGCAGCGAGCTCGGCACGCCGACGGTGTTCAACTTCCTCGGCCCGCTGACGAACCCGGCGCGGCCCACGTCGCAGGCCGTCGGCGTGTTCCACCCGCGGATGGCGGGCGTCGTCGCCGGCGTGTTCGCCGCCCGGGGCTGCTCGTCCCTGGTGTTCCGCGGCGACGACGGTCTCGACGAGCTGACGACCACCGGGACCTCGACGGTGTGGGTGGTCCGCGACGGTCAGGCGACGGAGACGACGTTCGACCCGTCCGACCTCGGCATTCCCCGGGCCAAGCCGGAGGACCTCCGCGGCGCGGACGCGACGTTCAACGCCCAGGTGGCCCGCGACACGTTCGCGGGCAAGCAGGGCCCCGTCCGGGACATGGTTCTGCTGAACGCCGCCGCCCTCATCACCGCCTACGAGGGAACCCCGCCCCCGGAAGGCCTGACGACGGCCCTGCGCAGCGCCTACGAACGCGCCGCAACGGCCGTCGACTCCGGGGCCGCGGCGAACCTCCTCACCCACTGGGTGGAGACCACCCAGTCTCTCCGCCCGTAACTCAGCCCACCCTCAACTGCTCACAACCTCACACGAGCACAGGGACCGCAGGGCCTGCTTCACCACGAACTCGGCCGAGTCGAACCGGGGCATTGGACAAGACCTCAGCCACTGCGCGGGTTGCGCGCCCGTGGGGCGCTCTGCGCCCGAGGGCGCGCAACGGGGGTTCCAGGGGGTCGCCCCCTGGACAACACAGCCCCCTGGGCAACACAGCTAGTCAGCGTCTGGGAGGCCCAGCGCGAAGGCCTGTTCGAGGTCGTGCTGGGAGTAGGTGCGGAACGCGATGTGCGTCTCGGTGCCGACGACGCCGGGGACCTTGTTGAGGCGGCCGGGGATGATGTCGTTGAGCTCGTCGTGGCGCCTGACCCGGACCATCGCCATGAGGTCGTGCTCGCCGGTGATGGAGTAGACCTCGCTGACGCCGTCCAGGGCGGCGATCGCCTCGGCCACCTCGTGGATGCGCGCGACGTCGGCCTTGACGAACACGATCGCAGTGACCACTTCACCCTCCCCCTGAGATGTGCGACGTTCCGACCCTACCGGGCACGGTCATCCGCGGCTCAGTGCGGCGAGGCGGCCGCCCGGGCCGGCGCGGCGGGCGAGGAGGGCGAAGACCACGCCGGCGACGAAGCCGTAGATGTGGGCGGTGTAGGCGACGTTGCTCTGCTCGTCGCCGAGGGAGAGCCACTGCAGGACGAACCAGTATCCGAGGACCACCCACACCGGCAGCCGTATCACGATGATCGGGGGCACGAGGCTGACGATGCGCCCCCTGGGGTTGAGGATGATGTAGGCGCCCATGACGCCGGCGATGGCGCCGGACGCGCCGATGAGGGGGACGCGCGAGTCCGGGGACGTCCAGGCGAACCCGTAGACGGCGACGAGCCCGAAGACCAGGTAGCTGAGCAGGTAGCGCCATCGTCCGAGCCGGTCTTCGACGCCCATGCCGACGACGAACAGGGCGACGAGGTTGCCGAGCAGGTGCAGGGGCCCGGAGTGCAGGAACATCGAGGTGAACGCCGACGTCCAGGGCGCCTTGTCGAAGGTGGCCGGGCCGCAGGACCGTTCGATCTGTGCCGGGATCGGCTGCTGGTCGCCGGTGGTCAGCTCCTTGGGGACGGCGCCGTACTGGTAGGTGAAGTGCGCCCCGTTGCACTCGCGGACCCGGTCCTGGCCGTACCAGGCGGCGAAGTTCGACATGGGGCTGATCAGGAACACCACGACGTTGACGGCGACCAGCAGGTACGTCACCCACGGCACGTGCCTCGCTGGCTGGCTGTCGTAGAGGGGCAGTGCCATGCAGTGGTCGTCCTCGTTTCGCGGCGCCGGGTTTCCACGGTCACCTTAGCGGCCGGCCGCCCCCGGGTTGGGCCGCCTCGCGCCGTCGGGACGCCGTGCCGTCGGCGTGTTCGCAGGCGCGGTCGATCCACGTGCGCAGGCCTTCGGCACCGTGCGCCGGGCACGTCCAGGTGCCGTGGACCTCGACCAGGCGGACGCCGGGCAGGTCGAGCCAGCGCAGGATGCACTCCATCTCCTCGGCGGTGGCGCCCGCCGAGGGGGGTTCGCCGAGGGCGACGCCTCCGGGCGCCTCGCCGGAGGGGGGAAAGACCGTCTCCGCGGTGGCGACGAGCGCGTCGACGTGGGGGCGGGGGTGGGCGCGCGGCGGGACGGTCCCGGCGGCGGCGAGGCGCCCGTACCGCACGACCGCCAGTTCCCAGCCGCCGTCGAAGCCGGGGCGGGCGGCGACGAGTTCGGGGAGCCGGGCGAGGGCGGCGAGCCGCTGCCCGCGCGCCGCGGCGCGGATGAACGCGGCGAGCCGGTCGCGCTGGGCGGCGGCCTCCTCGTACCGGAGTTCGGACGCGAGCCGGTCGATGCGCACCTGTGCGGCGGCGACGACGGGCCGGACATCGCCCTCCATGATGGAACGGGCCGTCTCCACGTGGACGGCGTAGGCGTCGGGCGATTCGCGGCCGTCGCAGGGGGCTCCGCAGCGGCCGATCTCGGCGAGCGCGCACGTGCGGGCCCGGCCGCGTTCGATGAGCCGCGGCGTGAGCCGCTGGGTGCACTGGCGCAGCGGGACGGCCTCGTGCAGCGCCGCCCGCGCCTCCTCGGCCTGGCGGCGCGAGGAGATCGGCCCGAGGTAGCGGGCGCCGTCGGCGCGGCACTCGCGCACGATCGACAGGCGCGGGAACGGCTCGGCGGTCAGTTTCAGCCACATCGCGCGCTCGGGGAACTTGGAGCGGCGGTTGTAGCGGGGCTTGTGCTCGGCGATCAGCCGCAGCTCGCGGACCTCGGCCTCCAGGCCGGTGGCGCATTCGATCGTCCGGACGTTCTCGGCGAGGCCGACCATCTCGCGGATGCGGTGCCGCGTCTCCGACCCGGTGAAGTAGCTGCGGACCCGGGCGCGCAGGTTGCTGCTCTTGCCGACGTAGAGGACCTCCCCGGAGGCGTCCTCGAACAGGTAGACGCCCGGCGCGGACGGGACGTGCTCGGCGAGGTGGCGTTTGCGCCGCTGCTCGGGCGTGGGGGCCTTGGCGAAGGTGCGCATCTCCTCGAGGGAGGTGACGTTGAACGCCCCGAGCCGTTCGATCAGGCCGTGCAGGACTTCGACGGTGGCGCGGGCGTCGGCGAGCGCGCGGTGCGTCGGTTCGGTGGAGGTGCGGAAGAACCGGGCGAGCGTGGCGAGCTTGCAGTTGGGCACCTCGTCCCTGGTCAGGACGCGCCGCGCGAGGTCGACGGTGTCGATGACGGTGAACGCGGGCCAGTCGTAGCCGTGTTCGGCGCATGCGGCCTTGAGGAAGCCGATGTCGAACGAGGCGTTGTGGGCGACGAGGACGCAGCCGCGTGCGAACTCCAGGAAGGCGGGCAGCACGGATTCGATGCGCGGCGCGGCCGACACCATGGCCGTGGTGATGCCGGTCAGCGCGGTGATGAACGGGGGGATGGGTCCGCCCGGGTCGACCAGGGTGCCGAGTTCGCCGAGCGGTTCGCCGCCGCGGACCTTCACCGCGCCGATCTCGGTGATGGCCGAGTCGGCGGCCGAGCCGCCCGTCGTCTCCAGGTCGACCACCACGAAGGTGACCTCCGACAGCGGCGTACCGAGATCGTCCAGGGTTCCCTGGACGCCGGCCCCCTGGACACCGTGCGCAGCCGTCATGGGCGCGACCGTAGAGGACGCCACCGACAGAAAGGCTCGCCCGCTAGGGTTGAGACAGTGCCGGCTCGTCCCGCCGGGGTGGGGGCCGCGGGGCCCGGCGCGATCCGTCTGATCACTTGTTCGCGCTGGTCGGGGGGCGGACGGCTCAGCAGGAAAAGGCCCACCGGCGGCACAGCCCGGAAGGAGCGGGACCATCGACGGCGGCCCCGAGGCAACGCCCGGTGACGACTGCGCGCCCGGTGACGACCGCGCGGGAAGGGGGTCCGCTGTGGCCTGCGACGAACGGTTGAGCAGGCCGCTGCCCGGTGCCGTGCGGCAGTGCGTCGTGGAGGTCGCCGCCGAGCTGATCGGGACGCTGCCGTTCGAGGAGATCCCGCCTCCGCTGCGCCGGTTCGCCCGGTTCGAACGCCGCAAGCGCGCGAGGCTGGCGGGGCAGCACATCGCGGCGGTGCTGGAGAA
>DATCLF010000104.1:0-2726 GCA_036564055.1 Spirillospora sp. | reverse complement strand
AGCTGCCCCTCTACGACGAGGACTTCACGCTGGTCGCGCCCGCGGGGTTCGACGTCGGAGCCAAGGGCGTCACCCGGGAGGCGCTGAAGAAGATGGACGTGCTCCTGCTCAACAAGGGCCACTGCATGCGCGACCAGGCCCTCGACATCTGCCGGGACGTGGGAGCGCGCGCGGCGGCGGCCACGTACGCGACGAGCCTGGCCACGCTGGTGCAGCTCGTGTCCGGCGGGCTGGGGGTGACGCTCGTCCCCGAGACGGCGCTGCCGGTGGAGACGCGCCGGGCGCCGAACCTGAGCGTGCACCGGTTCGTCCCCCCGGCTCCGTTCCGCAGGATCGGGCTCGGGTTCCGGTCGACGTCGCCGCGCGTCGACGAGTTCGAGGCCCTGGCCGGGAGCATCCGCAGGGCCGTCGCCGAGTCGGTGCCCGTGCCGGGCGTGCGCCCCGCCCTGGACGCGTCCCGTCTGGACATGCCTGCCTAGACGCGGCTGCCCGGACGCACACGTCCGGATGCGCCCGCTCGGAGCCGCCGGGGCGGACGTCCGGGGTCGCGGGCACGGTGGCCAGACGAAGGTCAAATCTGTGTCAGGGTACGGCCTGGCAATCGCGATGCGTGCTCGCGCGGTGACGCGACGTCACCATGCTCAGGGGGCGAGGAGGAGGCCCCATGTCCCCGAAGCTCAGCGTCGTCGTGCCGTTCTGCAACACCGAGGAGTACCTGCGGGAGTGCCTGGAGTCGCTGGCCGGTCAGACGCTGCGCGACCTCGAGGTGATCCTGGTGGACGACGGGTCCACCGACAACGGCGCCGTGATCGCCAAGGACATGTGCGCCCGGGATCCGCGGTTCCGGCTGGTGACGACGGACAACGGCGGCCCGGGCTCGGCGCGCAACTTGGGCGTGCGGCAGGCGCGGGGGGAGTACCTGGCGTTCGCCGACGCCGATGACGTGGTGGACCGCGAGGCATACGCGCGGCTGGTCGGCTCCCTGGAGCGGACGGGTTCCGACATCGCGGCCGGCAACGTCCTGCGGATGGACGGGAATCGCCGCTGGCAGTCGCCTTTGCACGACGGTGTGTTCACGGAGTCCTGCCTGAAGACGCATGTGTCGTCCAAGCCGATGCTCATGCGCGACAGGACGCCGTGGAACAAGGTGTACCGGCGCGCCTTCTGGGATCGGGAGAAGCTGGAGTTCCCCACGGGGATCTACGAGGACTCGCCCGTCACCGTGCGCGCGCACGCGATAGCCCGCTCCGTGGACGTGTTGAAGGAGACCGTCTACTACTGGCGTAAACGTCCCGGCTCCATCACCGACGACCGCTACAACTGGGACAACCTCACCCAGCGCCTCACGTCCGCACGCCTGCTGCGCGACTCGTTGGCCGAGTATGCGCCTCACCTCCTGAACGCCTACGACGAGCACGCCCTGATCGGGGTGGAGTTCCACGTCCTGTTCAAGGCGCTGCCCAGGATCGAGAGGGAGCATCGCGAGGAACTCGTCGCGATCGGCGCGGACCTGGCACGGCGGATCAAACCCCGCGTCGTGAAGAGCCTCCCGTCGCTGACGCGCCTTCATCTGCATCTGCTGTGCCGCCGGATGCTCCCGGAGCTGATGGAACTTCAGCGCTTCGTCCAGATCCGCGAGGCGGAGGACGTGCCGAGGGTGCGGCGGGGCATACGGCCCCGCTGGTACGCGGAGTACCCGTTCTTCGAGGACGAGGCGCGGGCCGTCCCGCTGCACGTGTACGACGTGACCGACGAGCTGAAGCCCGTCGCGGCGATCGACCGCGCGTCGTGGGCGGACGGACGGCTCCGCCTGGAGGGGCACGCCTACATCCGCCACCTGGACTCCTCGACCGAGGACGGGTCGCGTCTGCGGCTGTGGCTGGTGGCGGCGAACAAGTGCGGCATCGTCCGGGTGCCGGTGCGGCGCGTCCGCAGGCCGGACGTGACCGCCCGGTCGCGGCAGGCGACGGTCTCCTACGACTGGTCCGGGTTCGTCGCGGACGTCGACCCGTCGTCCCTCAGGCTGCTCGGCCGCTGGCGGGACGTCGACTGGGTGCCGTGCATCGAGATCATCAACCGGGGGCTGCGGCGCAGGTGCACGTTCGACGTCCCGCGGCTCACCGCCCGCCAGTGGCCGGACGACAGGGAGTGCGCGCCCGGCGTCCTCGTCCAGGGCGTGGCGGGCAGGCACCGGTTCGTGATCCAGGTCCGGCGGACCCCGGCGGCCGTGGTCGGCGCCCATCTGGAGCGAGGGGAGCTGTGGCTGGACGGCTGGAGCCGGACTCCCGTTCGCGAGGGAACGCGTGTCATCGCATCACAGAAGGCCGCCTCCCAGAAGACGGGACGCGTCGCGGTGACCGGGGAGGTGATGCCGGCGGGCAACGGCGCGTTCCGGGCCAGGCTCCCGGCCGCCGACCTGGCCGCCGGCCCCGGCGACTGGGACGTCACCCTCGGGGACGGGATCAAGCCCTACCTGGACGAAGACCCGGCGGGAACGGTGTTCGCCGTCCCGTACGGGGAACTTGAGCTCGCCAGGACGCGCAGGAGCACGCTCCGGATCGTCGCCCGCGGCAGGAATCTGGCCGTGGACGAGGTGTCCTGGTCGCCCGACGGCGCTCTCCACCTGGCGGGGACGTGCACAGAAGGCGCCGGACGGCCCGAATCCGTGACGCTCAGGCAGCGGCGGTCGTCCGAGGAGCACACCGTGGGGCTGCACTGGCAGGGCG
>DATCLF010000103.1:0-15819 GCA_036564055.1 Spirillospora sp. | reverse complement strand
TGGGGTTTGGTCGTTCGGTGGTTATGGCGGAGGGGAAACACCCGGTTCCATTCCGAACCCGGAAGTTAAGCCTTCCAGCGCCGATGGTACTGCATGGGTGACTGTGTGGGAGAGTAGGACGCCGCCGGACTCATATTGAGGGAGGGCCTCGCCTGGTTGGGCGAGGCCCTTCTTTTTGTGCTTGGGAGGCTGATGTTCTGGGGCTTTGGCCGGATGGTCAGCGGTGGGGGTCGCCGTAGCCGGCAGCGAGCGTTCGTTTGAGGAAGTCCCACGTGTCGGCGTCGAGGATGCCGTGGGCGGCGGCCTGTGGTCCTCTGCCGTCGATCTTGGCGTAGATCGCGGACAGGATGTGCCTGGCGCCGTTGCTCATCTCGCGCATGGTCCCGTCCCATTGGCGGGCGAGAGCATGTGCTTCTGGGCCGGCAGGGTCGGTGCCCCGTCGGATCTCGACCTTGATCTTGTCGACGAGGTGTGCGCAGCGCGTCTGCCAATCCCTGAGCCGTTCGGCGAAGCCGGGCTCCTCGTGGCGTCGCCGCGCCTTCTCGAGTTGCTCGGGCGTGAAGTATTGGGCCTGCGTCATGGCCTCGATCGTGTCGATGAGCTGGTCGACCGACGGTTCCTGGGCCTGCCGGATGGTCTGCTGCAGGGCGAGGAGCCGCCACCGTACTTGCCGTTGTCGCGCGAGCGCTTGGTCGACGTGCCCGAGCTGTTCGCGGACCGCCTTCTCCAGGTCGTCGACGTCCCCGGCGAGGACCTGTGCGATCTCGCGCAGCGGTAGGCCGAGCTGGCGCAATGTGATGATCCGGGAGAGCCTTCGCACGTCGTCGGCCGTGTAGCGACGGTGCCCCGCCGGTGACCGGGCGGCGGGTCGCAGAAGCCCGATCTCGTCGAAGTGGTGCAGCGTCCGCACGGTCAGGCCGGTTGCGTCCGCCTATTCACCGACTTTCCACCGCCGCTCGTCCATCCCCATCACCCACGGCGGACGCTACCGCCCCACGCGATGTGAGATGCGAGGCGCCGCTGAGGACCGCGGCTCATGGCGTGCCGAGACAATGCACCGCTCGCGCCCACACGATGCGCGGACCAGACCCCGCGCCGTCGGCCGGACGTCAGCCCGCAGAGGTGTCAGCGGAAGCCTGATCTTGCTGTACGCCCTCAGGGCGTCCTTGGTGCCAGGACGGCGCCCCCGATGGCTCCGCCCACGGCGATGCCGATGTAGGTCTCCGAGGTGTCGAGGGCCAGGGCCTGTCCGGCGACCGGTCCGGCGAGCAGATGCAGGCGGGTCTGGACGGCCGGCGAATTCCAGAACGCGGCACCGCCCCACACCGTCACGACCGCGAGCACCACGACGACCGGGACCGGACGCAGCGGCCACAACGCGGTCAGGGCGGCCATCGTCGCCAGGAACGCTCCCACGCCGGCGATGAGGGGGCGGTCGGGACCCCACGCGTCGGTGGCGGGTCCGCCCGCCCAGATCCCGGCCATCCCCGCCAGACCGGAGACCGCGAAGAGGAAACCGCGGTCGGTCACGTCCGCGTTCGCCAGCGCGGCGGTGAACGGCGCCAGATAGGTCAGCAGGGACATCGAACCGAACATCAGAACGACGTTGGCCAGCAGCCCGAGCGAGATCACCGGACGGCGCAGCACGGCGAGCTGCTCGCGCACCGGGCCTCCGACCCGCCCCTGCCGCCGGGCAGAGCGGCGGCGAACCCCGCGGCGACGACCGCGCCCGCGGCGGCCATGACCGCGAACGTCGCCCGCAAGCCGAACGCACCGCCGATCCATGCCCCCACCGGAACACCGAACGCGACCGCGCCGGTGACGCCGAACGCGACGGCCGCGACCGCGCGTCCCGTCCGCTCGGGAGGAGCGAGCATCGCGGCGGTCGCGAACAGCGCGGGCGTCGCGGCGAGCGCGGCGAGGATCCGCAGCCCCATCAGGACGGGGAACGCCGGACTGAGCGCCGCTCCGACATTGGCGGCGGGGAAGCGACGCCGTGGCGACCGCGGCGAACGGGGCGGTGATCGCGACGGTCACCGAGAACACCGTCACGAGCTGCCCGGCCGTCCCCTCGCTCACCTGAAGGGAAACGGGCGATCTCGGGCAGCACGCCGGCGATGACGTAATCGTCGGTATAGAAGACGAGGGCTCCTGCCGTGAGGGCGAGCAACCAGCGGGGCATCGACGCACCGGAACGCTTCTTTATCGGACGATCAGCCGCGGTCATCCTATGGAACGTTCCGTTCCGGCCGCCAATCATTTGGCCGTTCAACGGCGTGTTGCGCGTCTTGCGTTCAACGAGCGGAGCGGCGGACGCGGCGTTCTCATCGTCGCTCTCGTGAATGACAGAGGTGTGGCATGCGGTGCTTTTGTTGATTCACGGCGCGTGCTGTGCCGGTCCCGTCTCTCGACCGACTCGATTTCTTTGCATTTGGTGGCCTTGGCGGAGGGGGGTTCGGCCTATATCGTCACGGGTACGGGAGGCCGGACGTCATTTTCGGGGCATGAAGACAGGGTGCTCTCATGTTCTTGAGTGGCCGAAAACAGCCATTCTGAGTCAATGGCGTGGACCGGGGTAGGCGCCTCCCGGGCAAGGGAGGATGGACATGAGTCATCCCGTTCTCACAGGCGCCGCCTGGCGCAAGAGCTCCCGGAGCCAGGCCGTGAGCAACTGCGTGGAAGTCGCCCGCCTCCGGTCGGGCATCGCAATCCGGGACAGCAAGGAACCCGACGGCCCGATCCTGACCGTCACCACCGACGCATGGGCGCGGCTCGTGGACGACGTCAAGTCCCGGGATTCCAACCTGAGGTGACTCCTGGTCCAGCTCGTGCGCGCACCTCAGTGGGGTCGGCGCGTTCATGAGGAGGCAGACGCACGCACCGACTCGACCCAAGGCGAGGCGGGCGGCCGCGGTCGTCAGATCTCCTCGCCCGCGAGGACCGCGTCGGCGTCGACGATGCGGTAGGCGTAGCCCTGTTCGGCGAGGAAACGCTGCCGGTGGGCGGCGTACTCCTGGTCGAGGGTGTCGCGGGCGACGACGGCGTAGAAACGGGCGCCCTGGCCGGACTTCTTGGGACGCAGCAGACGGCCCAGCCGCTGGGCCTCCTCCTGGCGGGACCCGAACGACCCGGACACCTGGACGGCGACGGACGCCTCGGGCAGGTCGATGGAGAAGTTCGCGACCTTGGAGACGACCAGCACGTCGATCTCGCCCGCCCGGAACGCGTCGAAGAGGCGTTCCCGTTCGCGGACGCGGGTCTCGCCCTTGACGACGGGGGCGTCCAGAAGCGCACCGAGCTCGTCGAGCTGGTCGATGTACTGGCCGATGACGAGGGTCGGTTCGCCTTTGTGCCGGTCCACCAGCGTCTGGACGAGCTTGGTCTTGGTGTCGGTGGTGGCGCAGAAGCGGTAGCGCTCCTCGGGGTCGGCGGTCGCGTAGGCGAGACGTTCGGAGTCGGTGAGGGTGACGCGGACCTCGACGCAGTCGGCCGGGGCGATCCACCCCTGGGACTCCATCTCCTTCCACGGCGCGTCGTAGCGCTTCGGGCCGATGAGGGAGAACACGTCGCCCTCGCGTCCGTCCTCGCGGACCAGGGTGGCGGTCAGGCCCAGGCGGCGGCGGGCCTGCAGGTGGGCGGTCATGCGGAAGATCGGTGCGGGCAGCAGGTGCACCTCGTCGTAGACGATGAGGCCCCAGTCGCGGGCGTCGAAGAGTTCGAGGTGGACGTAGGCGCCCTTCCGGCGCGTCGTCATGATCTGGTAGGTGGCGATCGTGACGGGCCGGATCTCCTTCTTCGTGCCCGTGTACTCGCCGATCTCGTCCTCGGTGAGGGTCGTGCGCCGGAGCAGTTCCTGCTTCCACTGGTGCGCCGAGACGGTGTTGGTGACGAGGATCAGCGTGGTCGCCCGCGCGCGGGCCATGGCGGCGGCGCCGACGATGGTCTTGCCGGCGCCGCACGGGAGCACCACGACGCCGGACCCGCCGTGCCAGAACGCGTCGGCGGCCTCCCGCTGGTAGGAGCGCAGCTTCCAGCCGTCCTCGTCGAGGGAGATCGGGTGGGCCTCGCCGTCCACGTACCCGGCGAGGTCCTCGGCGGGCCAGCCGAGCTTGAGCAGCGCCTGCTTGAGGGCGCCGCGTTCACTCGGGTGGACGACGACGGTGTCCTCGTCGACCCGGGCGCCGACCATCCCCTTGACCTTCTTGGACCGGAGGACCTCCTCCAGCACCGAACGGTCGGACGACGACAGGACGAGGCCGTGGGCGGGGTCCTTCTCCAGCCGCAGCCGCCCGTACCGGGCCATCGTGTCGGCGACGTCGACCAGCAGGGCGTGCGGGACGGGGTACCGGGAGTACCGCAGCAGCGTGTCGACGACCTGCTCGGCGTCGTGCCCGGCGGCGCGGGCGTTCCACAGGGCGAGCGGCGTCACCCGGTAGGTGTGGATGTGCTCGGGTGCCCGTTCGAGCTCGGCGAACGGGGCGATCTCCGTGCGGCAGGCGTCGGCCAGCTCGTGGTCGACCTCCAGCAGCAGCGTCTTGTCGGACTGGACGATGAGCGGACCGTCGGTCACAGCGGGAGCCCCCGGGTGGAGAGTCGGCGATCGGTGTCCGGGCCCGGCGGGCACCGCCCGAGCACGCCCCCTGCGGGAGGTGCCGGGTCGCCTATGCCGGACGGCGGCACACGGTTCAACACCGCAAACGGCGGTGTTATTGCGTTTCCTGTGGTGACGTTCGGCCGGGCCGTGCCCGTGGCCTTCCCCCGACACGACCGCACCCCGGCGAGTAGACCGAGGCGATCAGTACGTCGAATCGTAGCCGCTGCCTTCGGCGACGAAGACCGCGATCAAGTAGGCGATGATGGCGCCGATCCCGATGACGAAGGACAGGACGAACAGCACCCAGCTCCAGATGGTGAGCATGCGCGCGGACTTGGGATCGGTGTCGGCGCGTCCCATGGCGATCGCGGCGGTCACGGCGCCGGGGATCGACAGGATGCCGCAGCACAGCACCGCACTGGCGATGTTGCAGACGAGCGCGGCGACGGCGGACCCGCTGCCGGAGGACGTCGCGGGCGGCACGCCGGGTGGTCCGTAGCCGTGGGCGTAGCTCTGGCCGGGCACGGCCCCCGGAGCGTACGCGCCGCCGGGAGCCTGGCCGTAGGGTTCCGGGCCCCAGCCCGGCGAGCCCGCGCCTCCGTACGGATCCTGCCAGCCGGGCGGCGGGCTGCCCCCATATCCGCTCACGAACGGCCTCCTCTCGCCCTGGCCGGGATCAAGCGGTCATGCCGACCGAATCAGGGATCGGCCGCGGTCGCAACCGAACTCCGGATGACCGGGCCCGCGAATTCCGCCGCCCATGGCGAGGTGACGCCGGACCAGGGGCACGGACGTCATGGTCAGGAGTCGTCGGTGAGCTCCGAAACGCCCGTGATGCGGTGCAGGGCGAAACGGTGGACGGCGGCGCGGGTCGCGTCGTAGCCGGTGAGGAAACCTCCCTCGACGCGGACGGGTTCCACGATGCGGCTCGACGCCTGCCCCTGCTGGTCGAGATACCCGATCCAGACGCGCTCGCCGCGTTCGACGGCGGCGCGCAGCCGCTCGACGGTGGCGGCCGCGGGGGACCGGGGCGGTGCGCCGGCCGGCGCGCCGGTCCGCCGCGCCTGCTCGGCGCCGTGCGCGGACGCCTCGTCACCGGCCCGCAGCGCCCGCACCGCGGCGGAGATCATGGCCGCGTCCGTGCGCTCCTCCGGGCGGAGCCGGACGATCTCCGTGGTCGGCGGAGGGTCGGCGCGCCGGGCGTCCGGGCGGGTCACGATCACGCCGCCGCCGGGGGACTCGGCGACGGGCGCGAGACCCATGGCCCGCAGTCCGTCGAGCAGGTCGGCCCGCTGCAGGCTCGACGCGAGCACGGTGGGAGCGAGGCGGTACAGCCGCAGCGCCTGCGAGCGGCGGTCGGCGAGGATCTCGTCGAGCGTGGCGGGCGCGTCGGTTCGCACGTAGGACGACAGGGCCCCGACGCGCAGGTGGCCGTGCCGGCGCGCGACGTCCTCGACCAGGTAGACGAGCGGCTGCGGCAGCGGTGTCACCGAGTGCCGGGTGAGCAGGTCGGTGATGTCGGAGGCGGTCCGCCCGGCGTCCAGGGCGCGGCGGATCGACTCCGGGGTGAACCGGTACACGGTGCCGCCGCCGGTCGACTCGACGTCGGCGGCGAGGGCCAGCTCCCGGGCGAGGTCGGTGACCAGCGGTCCGGGTGCGACCGCGGTCAGGTCGGCCTGGATGAGGATCTCGTCGACCGGTGCGGGCAGGTACTTCTCCAGGCGCGGCTCGGGGTCGTCGCCGGCGAGCAGGTCGCGGGCGAACGGGGCCAGCGCGCCGTAACCGGTGAGGCCGAGCGCGGCGGCCTCGCGCAGCGTCCAGCCGATGAGACGGTCGCGGGCCGGCCCGCCGCGACGCGGCGCCAGCCACGCCAGGCGGGCGCGCACGGCGTCCTCGGTGACGGCGGCGCCGGGTTCGGCGTCCGCGAGGACCTCCAGCACCGCCCGGCGGGTCGCCGGGGCGCTGCTGCGCACCATCGCCTCGCTCAACGCGTTGATGAGCCGGTCGCGGTCGTCGCGTTCCCCGGCGAGCCCGGGGACCCGGTGCGACTTCAGCCAGCCGCGTGCGAGCTCGGTCCAGCGGCCGGCGGTGTCGCGCATGAGCCACAGGTCGTAGGCGGGGGTCGGCATCCACTCGCCGTCGAGGTCGCCGCTGCGGGTCAGCAGCCCCGCCGCGTACGCGACCTCGACCAGCAGCGCGGCGTGCCATTCGGGGACGTCGAGGAACGCGGCCGCGGCCCGCAGGTCGCGGACGGCGAGACCGCCGCTGCGCAGCACGGGCGGCGGCTCCAGCCCCCACCTCTCCAGCAGGTCCTCGGTGAGACGGACGGCGGTCGCCGCCTCGCCCGCCGCGGCGCGCACGACGGCGTCCTCGCCGCGTGCGCCGCCCCCCGTGAGCGGGGGAGGCTCCGGGGAGACGTCCCTGAACAGGCGCCCGCCGCGAAGGTGCAGCGCAATCTCGCGGGGGAGGGTGACGGTGCGGTCGTTCTCGGCGACGAGGAGGCCGCGCGCGAGGAGCCGCTCGATCGGGGTGGTGGCGGTGTCGACCCGGACGGGCCGCCGCGCGTCGGCGACCCGCCCGACCGGCGGTCCCCATGCCAGGGCCTCCAGCGCGGCCCGCGCGTCCGGGCCGGCGTCCTCGATGAGGGGACCGGGGTCGTCGAGCAGGTCGGCGAGGCGCGCCAGGAGCCGCGCGGAGTCGGCGAACCCGCGGGGCGGCTCCCCCTCCAGATCGGTGATCAGGTCGGTGAGCCGTTCCGTGGAGTACCCGGCGAACGCCTCCTGGACGGGTGGTCCGAGGCCCGCGGGGTGCGGCAGGCCGTGGCGGACGCCGGGCGCCGGGGCCGGCGCGGTGTCGTTGTCCCAGATCAGCCCGTGCCGGCGGAGCGTCGCGAGTGCGTCACCGGCCTGCGCGGATGTGGCGCCGACCGCGGCGGCGACCGCGTCCGTGG
This sequence comes from Spirillospora sp., assembly GCA_036564055.1. Lineage (GTDB taxonomy): Bacteria > Actinomycetota > Actinomycetes > Streptosporangiales > Streptosporangiaceae > Spirillospora. The sequence continues at coordinate 8,275 of DATCLF010000103.1, read as the reverse complement.
TGACCGGCGGGGGCAGGACGAGCAGGGCCTCCAGCACGGCGAGCGTGAACCGGTCGAGCCGGTCGAGGGCGCGGGACACCGCGGCCGGTGCCGCGGCGCGCGCCGCGAGGGCGGTCAGGTCGGCGGGGACGGGGGACAGCAGCTCGGGACGCGCGGCCAGCAGCGCGCGAAGCTCGTCGTCGCTTCGCGCGCGCAGCCAGTCCGCATACGTCTCCATGCCGGCCCCCAAACCCTCGGTGGCGCGCACGCTGTCCGGACCCTCAAGGGTAGGAGGCCGCGCGGGGGAAACGGACCCGTGTCAGGAGGCGGGGGACCGGTCCAGCCGCGTCAGTCCCATGCCGAGCCGGGCCCAGCTCTCCACGAACCGTTTCTCGTCGATGCGTTTCGGCGGCTCGTACATCGACTCGTTCGCCAGCCAGTAGTTGACGACCGCCCCGCCGAGGACGGTGGCGATCGCGTCCCAGTCCTGGTCGGCGCCCTCGAACTCGGGCTGGGCGGCAAGCCATGTGGCGATCCCCTCGTACAGGGGGTTGACGATGCCCTCGCGCATCTCCTCGACCAGGTGGGGGAACTGGTCGAGGTCGCGGAACAGCACCCGGATGAGGTCCTGCTCCTCGCGCATCTTCGCCAGCCCCGCCTGGCACGTCATGCGGAGGCGGGTCTCCAGCGGGCGGTCCTCGTAGGCGGTCGCGTGGTCGAGGATGTCGTGGATCTGCTTTCGGGTCCGCTCGATGTGCTCGCGGATGGCGGAGGCGAGGACCTCCTCCTTCGACCGGAAGTGGCGGTAGAGACCGCCCGCGCCCGGTGACAGACCGGCGGCCGCCTCGATCTCGGCGACCGAGGTCGCGGCGTAGCCCCGGTCGGCGAACAACCGGAGCGACTCGGCCACGATCCGATCGCGCGTGGATGTCGTCATGATGGTGAAGCCTCCGTGAGAACACTAAGGCATCGGCGACCGGCGTGCGGGGCGCGGCGTCCGATGTGACGTCCGATGCGGCGTCCGATGTGACGTCCGCTTCTGCACGGCCGGCCGTGAATGACGACCTGGGCGCGGACACGGCCGTGGTCAACTGGGCCTTCGCCGACGAGGAGGCTCCGGGCTGGGGAAACGGCCGCCGGGTCAGGTCCGGCCGGCGCGCTTGATCATACCGACCAGGATGCGTCCGGCGATCAGGTAGACCAGGGCGGCCATGCCGTAGTTGACGGCGACCGAAATCTTCGGATTCTCGGGCTGGAAGACGTCCTTGAACTGCCAGGACAGGTCCGTGGCGCGTTCGCCGAACCAGCGGACCAGGTCGTTGCCGGTGTTGGCCTCGAAGGCGACGAAGACGATGTGCACGGCCAATACGACCACCACCACCGTCGTGATGACGGAGACCACGGTGGCGACGACGGCGGCCAGGCGGCGGCGGGCCGCGGCGAGGCCTGCGATCAGTGAGCGCCGGGTGCGCGGGGCGCTCGGGCCGGACTCGTTCGCGGTCCGGGAGGCGGTCTGAGAGGTCTGGGTCGTGGTCTGAGTCCCGGTTCGCTCGCCGGTCCCTTCGGGCTTGTCTGCCATTGCGGCTTCCTTCTCCGGGGAGGGCATCCGATCGTCCTTTTGCTCCGGGTGGCCTCTTCGATTCCTGCGTTTTCCCTGGTCAGGCGGTTTATGGTCGGGGCGCCGGGTATATCGTCGTCAGGGCGCCGCGCCGAGGGAACCGGGGGAAGGCCCCCGGTCACAACAGCAGCGGTTCCTGCGCGAAAGTTCCCGCGCTCTCCTACTCGGATCCCGTCGCATCGCCACTACCAGGAGAGCGCGGGTACTCGCGTGTGTCCAGCCCTTTACCCTGTGGTGCGTGGAGTCCCCCTTCGCGGTCGGTTTCGACCTGGACATGACCCTCGCCGACACCCGGGCCGGGATCGCCGCGGTGTACGCCGCGCTCGCGGCCGAGACCGGCGTCGCGATCGACACCGACCTCGTCGTGAGCCGTATCGGCCCGCCGCTGGAGGCGGAGCTCGCGCACTGGTTCCCGGCGGACGAGGTGCCCGCGATGGCGGCACGTTACCGCGCGTTGTACGCCGACATCGCGATTCCCGCCACCGTTCTCATGCCCGGGGCCGTGGCCGCTCTCGACGCGGTCCGCGCGCACGGCGGACGGGTGGTCGTCGTGTCGGGCAAGAACCAAGCCGACACCGAACGGACCGTCCGTCACCTCGGGCTCGACGTGGATGCCGCGGTGGGCGGCCTGTTCGGCGCGGACAAGGGCGCCGCTCTGCGCGAGCACGGCGCCGCCGCCTACGTCGGCGACCACACGGGCGACGTGGACGCCGCGCGGGCCGCGTCCGCGGTGGCCGTGGGCGTCGCCACGGGAGCGTTCGACGAGGCGTCGCTCACCGCGTACGGGGCGGACGTCGTGCTGCCCGATCTGCACGCCTTTCCCGGCTGGGTGAAGTCCGGGAGGGGGCTCTTGTCAAGGTCATAATCGAATGGCCTCCGCCGTGTGTCCGGGATAGCTTCGACAGCGGCCTCCCCGGGCGTTGCGTTGCGCACCCTGCGTGTACACCGGCGCATGGTGAGGCACTAATCTTGAGGTCGAATCAGGACGATTACCGAACGAGGTCTCCGGTGCCCACTGGCAAGGTCAAGTGGTACGACTCCGACAAGGGGTTCGGCTTCCTCACGCGTGATGACGGCGGTGAGGTCTTCGTGCATTCCTCGGCGCTGCCGGCCGGGGTCACGACGTTGAGGCCCGGTCAGCGCATCGAGTTCGGCGTGGTCGAGGGCCGCAGGGGCCAGCAGGCGCTCCAGGTGCGAATTATGGAGTCGCTGCCGTCGGTGGAGAAGAGCCTCGCCAAGCAACGCCGCAAGAAGCCGGACGAGATGGTCGTGATCACTGAGGACCTCATCAAGCTGCTCGACGGGATCTCCAACACCTACCGGCGCGGCAAGCACCCGTCCCCGTCGGAGGCCAGGAAGATCGCGACCGTGCTGCGGGCGGTCGCCGACGACCTGGCCCCGTGATCCCGGCCCCGGCCGCGTGAGTCCGGTCGTGGGCCGGTCCCCGAACTCTGTCACCAGGCCCCGGCTCGTCCGGGGCCTGGGTCGTGAATCCGCGGCCCGAGCCGGCTCAGCGGCGCATCTCGGCGTGCGGGTCCCCGACCGTCTTCGCATGGCGGCGCGTGTCGCCCCGCCGGCCCGCCTGACGCGACAGCAGCAGTCCGAGGGACAGCGCCAGCAGCGCGGCGACCAGCGCGAGCGCCTGCCTGCCGTCCGCGATGATCGACATGCCGAGGCCGAGCAGCCCGCCGATCACCCACGAGAGCTGGTGCAGGGTCTCGGACACCGCGAACGTGGACGAGCGCATCTCCTCGCCGATCTCGCGCTGCACCACCGCGTCCATCGACAGCTTCCCGAGGACCTGCCCGAGCCCCGCCGCGGCCGCCACCGCGAGCGCCGCCCACAGCCCGAAGAACGCCGCGCACGCGGCCGTGACGACGGTGACGCACGCCAGCGTCGCCGTGACGATCAGCCGCGGTGCCCGCGCCTTCATCCAGGCCCCGAGCGCCGTCCCGACGAAGCCGCCCGCGCCGGCGCACGCCGCGAGCAGGCCGAGCGCCACATGGCGGGACACCGGCTCGAAGCTCTCCTGGCGCAGCAGGAACGCCAGGTAGATGATCAGGAAGCCGGAGAACGCCCGCAGGACGCCGTTGGCCTGCATCGCCGCGGCCACGACCGGCCCCACGCGGGGGAGCGTCCTCCAGTGCTTCGCCGTGTCCTGCCCGGGTTCCGGCTCCCCTTCTGGGGAGGGGTCGGCGTCCGGGATGTCCACGTGTCCCGGCAGGCGCAGGGTGAACACCACGCCGAGCAGGAAGACCACGGTGGCGACGCGCAGGACCCAGCCGGCGCCGACGAGCATGACCAGGCCCGCGGTGACCGGGGCGGTGACCGACGCGGCGACCAGCCCGGCGAACGCGCAGCGGGCGTTCGCCGTCACCAGCGAGATCTCCCCGGGCAGGACGCGGGGCGTCACCGCCGCCCGCAGCACCCCGTACGCCTTGGACAGGACGAGCACCCCGAACGCGGCGGGCAGGAACGTGACCTGGTCGCCGTGGGGCAGCGCGCTCGCCATCCCCCAGCACAGCAGCCCCCGCATGACGAACGTGCTCGCGATCGCGTACCGGCGGACGTGCCGGGCCCGGTCGAGCGCCGGGCCGATCAGCGGCGCGACGAGGGCGAACGGCGCCATCGTGACGATGAGGTAGAGGGCCACCTGGCCGCGCGCCTGGTCGACGTCCAGGCCGAAGAACAGGGTCCCGGCGAGGGCGACCGCGAGCATCGCGTCGCCGGCGGAGTTGACCGCCGACGCCTCGATCAGGCTGCCGAGGCCGCTGCGTCCCGCTCCCTGGGCGTGGGTGAGACGGCGGGTCAGGCGTCCCGCGCCGCGCAGGACCGAGTGCGTCCGGCGCAGTGCCCGCGTCGTTCCCGCGGCGCCGGCGTGCGCGGCGCGCCCGAACCGCGTCCGGTCTGCCATGCGCACCGATCTCCCCCCGCGTTGCCGGGCCCGCCCTGCGGGGCCGGGGCCGGCGGACTCCGTCCGAGGGTACGTTCCCCGCCGAACAGCCGGCTCACCCCGCCGGGCCCGCGGGCCGGGCCACGGCGCCGCATGGGTGAGAATTGATCCGTGAGCACATCCCGTCAGTCCGGTTCCGCGCGCTCAACCACGGGCACCGCCTCCGGCTCGGCCCGCCGGAGCCGCACGCCCGCCGTCGACCCCGCCTGCGCCGAAGCCGTCGACCTCGCCCGCAGGGCCGCCGAGGAGACCGCGCGGCCCGAGTCCGTCGGCGAGCATCTCGGCCTGCGCGCCGAGGGCGACAGGGTGGTCACGCACTACTTCGAATGCCTCGACCTCGCCTACCGGGGATGGCGCTGGTCGGTGACCGTGGCGCGGGCGGCCCGCGCCAAGGTCGTCACCGTCAGCGAGTGCGTCCTGCTGCCCGGGGAGGACGCGCTGCTCCCGCCGCAGTGGGTGCCGTGGCTGGAGCGGCTGCGTCCCGGCGACCTCGGCCCCGGCGACCTTCTGCCGACCGCGCCCGACGACGTCCGGCTCGCGCCCGGCTACACGCAGGTCGACGACCGCGGCGACAGGCAGGCGCAGTGGGAGCCTGGGCTCGGCCGCGTCCGGGTGCTGTCCAAGGAGGGCCGCGACCGTGCCGCCACCCGCTGGTACGAGGGCGTCGGCGGTCCCCGCGCCCCGATCGCGATGTCGGCGCCGGCGCAGTGCTCCACGTGCGGTTTCTTCGTCGCGCTGGCCGGCGAGCTGCGGCAGTTGTTCGGGGTGTGCGCGAACGAGTACGCCCCCGACGACGGGCGCGTCGTCTCCGCTGACCACGGCTGCGGCGCGCACTCCGAGGCCGTGTCGGTCCCGGCGGTGTCCGAGACCGCCGCCCCGGTCGTGGACGAGCTGGGCTACGAGGTCGTCCCCACCTCCGACGAGGACACCGCGACCCTGGACGAAGAGGCTCTCGGCCACAGCTGACCCGGATGACGACCGACCGGAGGACGGACGGGGACCCGTTCGCGACGCGGGACCTGCGCGCTCGGGTGCTGCGCGCGTGGAGCGAGTCGCCCGCCCGGTTCCGCGAGGACGCCAACACCGAGGAGGACTTCGCCCTCGGCGGCTACCGCGACCGCGTCGTGATCGAGCTGGCGCAGAACGCCGCCGACGCCGCGTTGCGCGCCGGCGTTCCCGGGCGCCTGCGCCTGACGCTGCGGACATCCGGCGGCGGGGAACGCGAGGCGGTGCTGACCGCGGCGAACACGGGGGCGCCGCTGGACGCGGCCGGGGTGGAGGCGCTGTCGACCCTGCGGGCGTCGTCGAAGCGGGACGACGTCCGCGCGGCGGGACGGTTCGGCGTCGGGTTCGCCTCCGTCGTGGCCGTCAGTGACCGGCCGGCCATCGCTTCGCGCGACGTGGATGCCGCTTCGCGCGGGGTCGGTGTCGCGTGGTCGCGGGAACGGGCCCGTGAGCTGACGGAGGGCGTCCCGGGGCTCGCCGACGAGCTGGCGCGGCGGGGCGGGCACGTCCCCCTGCTGCGGTTGCCGTTCGCGCTGGACGAGCTGCCGGCGCGGGATCCGGCACGGGCCGCGGCGGAGATCCCCGAGGGGTTCGACACGGTCGTGCGGCTGCCGCTGCGCGCCGAGGCGGTCGCGTCCGTGCGGCGGCAGCTCGGCCAGGTCGGCCCGGCGCTGATGCTGGCCCTGCCCGCTCTGGAGAGCGTCGAGATCGACGTCGACGGTGACGTCCGCTCGCTGACCGCCGAGCACCGCGGCCCGACCGACGTCGTCATCAACGGGGAGGCGTGGCTGACGGTCGAGGCGCACGGGGAGATCCCGGCCGCGCTGTTGGAAGACCGTCCCGTGGAGGAGCGGGCACGGCCGTTCTGGCAGGTCCGCTGGGCTCTGCCGGAGGGCGGGCTGCCGGAGGACCTGCCGCGCGTCGTGCACGCGCCCACGCCCACCGACGAGCGGCTGGATCTGCCCGCGCTGCTCATCGCGTCGTTCCCCCTGGCGCCGGACCGGCGTCACGTCGCGCCCGGCGGACTGGCCGACTTCCTCGTGGACCGGGCCGCCGACACCTACCTCCGCCTCCTGGGCGAGCTGCCGGTCTCGCCGCGGGTGCTCGGGCTCGTCCCGGGCCCGGTGGGAGCGGGTGAGCTGGACGCCAAGATCCGCAGGGGCGTGCGGGAGCGTCTTCCCGAGGCGCCCTTGCTGCCCCGCCGGATGCGCGGGCGGGACGCCGTGGCGGTGGACGCCCCGGCCCCGTTCGTCGAGCTGCTGGCCGGGTCCGGCGCCGAGGGCCCCGGAGACGAGGACGCCGGGGACGGGGACGCCGGGGACGGGGACTTCCGCGCGGACGCGGTGGTCGTCGGGTTGCTCCCGCCGGAATGGCCCGCGCGGGACCCCGCCCTGGCCGCGCTCGGCGTCAGGCGGATCGAGCTGGCCGACGTGATCGACGAGCTGGCCGCCGTGGACCGGGAACCGGCGTGGTGGCACCGGCTGTACGCGACGCTCGGGGAAGCCCCCACGGACGCCCTCGGCGCCCTTCCCGTGCCTCTCGCGGGCGGCGACGACGGGAGTGCGGGCCGGATCGTGCGCGGCCCCCGGGGGCTGCTGATCGCGGACGGTGTCGACCCCGCCGGGCTCGCGGTGCTGGGCCTGCGGTTCGTCCATCCGGACGCGGCGCATCCGCTGCTGACCCGGCTCGGCGCGGTCGAGGCGGGCCCCCGGGCGGTCCTCGGCGACCCCGCCGTGCGTGCCGCCGTCGAGGAGTCGTTCGAGGCGGACGACCCGGAGGCGATCGCGGAGGCGGTGCTGGGGCTCGTCGCGGCGGCGCAGATCGATCCGGGCGAGCAGACCTGGCTGGCGGAGCTGGCCCTGCCCGGAGACGACGGGGAGCTCTACCCGGCGGGCGAGCTGCTCCTGCCGGACAGCCCCCTGCGCGACCTCATGGCGGACGACGCGCCGTTCGGGATCGTGGACGGCGCCCTCCTGGAACGGTGGGGCGCGGACGTCCTCACGGCCGTCGGAGTCCTGGACGGGTTCGCCCTCGCCAAGGGTGAGGACGTGAACCTGACCGGGCTCGCCGACGAGGCGGAGACCATGCACTTGGACGACGAGGACCTGTGGGCTGACGACGTCCTGCGCCGGATCGGCCCGCAGGACCTTCCGCCAAGCGTGCCGGAGTTCGTCGCCGTCCGGGACTTGGAACTGGTCGACGACTGGGAGGCCGCGCTGCGTCTCCTGGCCAGGCCGCCATGGCGGGCGGCGATCGTCGAACCCGCCTATGTCGCCCTCCACAACGGACGACGCGTCGCCGTCCCCTCATACACCGCGTGGTGGCTGAGCCGTCATCGCGTCCTGAACGGACGTCGGCCCGGAGAGTTCCGCCTGGACGGGGACGAATCCCTGGCAGGGCTCTACGACATCGCCCCAGAGGGACTGGACGAGCACTTCCTGCTGGCGTTGGGCGTTCGGACGTCACTGGGCGAGCTGCTCGACGAACCCGGAGGCGCCCAAGAGCTTCTCGACCGCATCAACGACCCTCGACGATCCGTCCCCCGGGCTCACCTGGGCGAACTGTGGACGGCCTTGGCCGACGCCCCCGAAGCCGTTGTCGAGCCGCCCGACCAGGTGCGTGCAGTCGTGGACGGCGAGGTCGAGGTCGTCGACGCCACCGACGCCCTCGTGCTTGACAGGCCGGACGTCCTGCCGCTCCTTCAGGGGCAGCCGCTCGCC
>DATCLF010000102.1:0-13406 GCA_036564055.1 Spirillospora sp. | reverse complement strand
CACCGGCACGGGACGTCACGCCGGTCCCGCGCACCCGGCCGAGTCCGAGCCTCCGCGCGAGTCCCGCCCGGACGACGAGCCGCGCGGACGGCATTCACGGCGCTCACGTCCCTTCGACGAGGACGACCACCTGCCGCCCTGGTGGTGGAACGGCGGCTCCGGCGGTGAGCGGCCCTGATGGTGGACGGGCCCGATGGTGAACGGGCCCGATGGTGAACGGGCAGGGGTGAGCGGCCGGTACTCCGCGGGGCGTAGCGCGGAAGCCTCCGGCCAGACGATGTGACGCACCGTGTCCGTCGCCGAGCATCGAACCGTCCGCACGAGAAGGAAGGTCGATGAACGATGGTGACGACACTGGTGACGCAGCTCGGAGCACACGGCTGGCACGACGGGGACGCCCCCGCCTTCTGGCCCGTCTTCCCGATCATGTTCGGGCTGTTCTGGCTGGCCGTGCTCGGCGCGGCGTTCTACCTGCTCCGGCGCCGGATGACCACCGCGGCCGCCGCGGCGGACCCGCTGGCCAAGGCGCACGCGGTCCTCGCCGAGCGGTACGCCCGCGGCGAGATCGACGAGGACGAGTACAGAAACCGCGCCGCCACACTCCGCGGCGGGCACTGACCGGCGGGCCCACGCCGTCCGCGGGCCCCGCGGCTCCGGAGCCGTGCCGCCCCGGGGCTGCGGGCGCCCTAGTCGGCGTGGGCCTCCTCGAAGATCCTGCCGATGCCGTCCGGGTAGCGCGGCGCGCGGGAGGCGGCCTCGGTGAAGCGGGTGAGCAGCCGGGCGAACTCGGCCCGTTCCGCGGGGGTCCAGCCGCTCATGAGCTCGTTGAGGTAGTCGCGGCGGAACCGTTCGGCGACCTGTTTGACGCGCCGTCCCCGCTCGGTCAGGGCGAGGTTGGCGCGGCGCGCGTCCACCGGTGACGGGCGCCGCGACACCAACCCGGCGTCGATGGCGTGCCCGACCAGGCGGCTCGCGGTGGACGGGTCGATCTCCAGGCGTTCGGCGACGGCGCCCACCGTGATCTCCTGCGGCTGCTCTCCCGGTTTCCTGCAGGAGGCGGCGACGGCGCTGAGGCCGGCGACGGCGTTGACCACCATGAGGTTGGAGATCTGCAGCGGGCGCCCGCCGTCGGTGGGCGCCTGCGCGCGGATCCGCTTCATGAGGTCGGGCTTGGCCCACAGCCGGCGCAGCTGGAGAAGCGCCGCGCTGATGTCGGCGAGGACCGGGTCGGAGAATTCCCGAGTCTCGGGTTCCTGCTCGCCCGCGCCGGTCACGGCGTCGCGCGCGGCCGCGTCGTCCCCGGTCGACTCGTTCTCGGCCGCCTCGTTCCCGGCCGCGTCGTCGCCGGCCGTGTCGTCGCCCGTGTCGTCTCCGGCTGTGGGCCGGCTGCCGTGTCGCTTCGCGGCGGAGGTCTCCGTCGCCATTGAAGGTCTCCGTTTCCGTGGCCGTCCCGCCCGGCCGCTTCGGACCACCCACTCTAACGAATGCAGTGTGCACATGTTCGCGTTGTGTGAGACGGCAGTTTCCCGTGGGACACGCGGCGCGAAAGATCCCCTCGTGAACAGGGATGTGATGCACTGAACCACCGGCCCTCGTTCCCTCCGAACCGCCGGAACTTGTCGGCGCGGACGCGTAACATGACACCCGCCCGAACCCGGACGACCCGGGATCAGTGACCACAGAGGGGACCTGATGCGAGCGGCGAACGCTTCCGGGGACCCCCGCGGTGACGTCCCCCCACAGGACACCAGCATGGACGATGGCCCAGCCCCCCAGACCGTGACCGGCGAGGGCGTGGCGGACGACGACGCCGCCTTCCCCGCCGACCGGCTTTCCGAGCGCGACCGCCGCATCCTCGCCTTCGAGCGGCAGTGGTGGAAGTACGCCGGAGCCAAGGAACAGGCGATCCGCGAGCTGTTCGACATGTCGGCGACGCGGTACTACCAGCTCCTCAACATCCTCATCGACCGTCCCGAGGCGCTCGAGTACGACCCGATGCTCGTCAAGCGCCTGCGGCGGATGCGGGCGCAGCGGCAGCGCAGCCGTGCGGCCCGCCGCCTCGGCATCCGGCCCTGACGCCCGGCCGGGCCGGGGCGGCCCCGGATCCCGCGCGGCCGACGCGCGGCGGCCGGTTCTGGCGACGATCCGGCGGACACGGTTCACTGGTCGGGTGAGCACTCCCCGATCTGTGACGGCCGCCGGTGCGGACGGCCTCGACGCGATCCGCAAGTCCCCCTCCGAGGCCGTGCTCGGCTTCGACTTCGACGGAACCCTCGCGCCGATCGTGGAGGATCCGGCGTCCGCGCGAGCGCATCCCGGCGCGGCCCCGGCCCTCGCACGGCTCGCCCCGCGCGTGGGCGCCCTGCTGATCGTCACCGGGCGCCCCGCGGCGGTGGCGGTCGAGTACGGCGGGTTCGAGGACATCGACGGTCTGGTCGTGCTCGGCCAGTACGGGCTGGAGCGCTGGGAGTCGGGCACGCTGACCGCGCCCGAACCGCCGCCCGGCGTGGCCGAGGCCCGTGAGAAGCTGCCCGGCGTCCTGGAGGCGGCCGGGGCGCCGCCGGAGACGTTCATCGAGGACAAGGGCCGGGCGCTGGCGGTCCACACGCGGCGGTGCGCGGAGCCGCAGGTCGCCCTGGATCGCCTGCGCGGCGTCCTCGCCGCGCTCGCCGAGCGCACCGGGCTGGTCGTGGAGCCCGGCCGGTTCGTGCTCGAACTGCGTCCCCGGGGGATGGACAAGGGGGTGGCGCTGCGGTCGTTCATCGCCGAGCGCGGGATCCGGCCGTCCGCCGTGCTGTACGCGGGCGACGACCTCGGTGACCTGGCCGCGTTCGACGCCGTCGAGGCGATGCGGGCCGACGGCGTGCCCGGCGTGCTCGTGTGCAGCGGATCCACCGAGGTCACGGCGCTCGCCGACCGGGCGGACCTGGTGGTGGACGGTCCGGCCGGCGTCGTCGACCTCATCGGGACGCTGCTCGACTGAGCCGTCCCATTCCTCGCCGGACCGACCGATTCCGTGCTGACCGTCGGCGGTCGAGGGGGACGCGACCGGCTCCTGCATTTCCGCTGATTCCGTGGCGCCGGGCGTCCGCCATGACAGGTGTGGATGACGGCTTTCCCGCGCGGTCCGCGCCTCGCCCATCGGCCGGGAGACAAGAACTCTGGGCTATCTGCCCGATGTTGCGGTACTCCCGGTGACGTAAATGGACGTTTCGTCTAATTGCGCTAAATATTATGAGGTGCGATAAGTGTGGTTCACGGGGAAGCCCGTTATGGACCTGGGGAGGCTTGACGGTGGACACGGGACCGGTGCCCCCGCGCCGTCCGGGGGAGATCAGGCACACCCCCGCCCACGGCATCCCGTCCGCGAGGGCGACGCCCGTCGACGGAACACCGATCCACGCCGAGGAACCGGCGGCATGGCGGGATGCGCCCCGGCGCACGGTGCCGGACACGCCGGTTCCGCCCGGCGCGCCCGAGCACCCGATCGCGCACGACGCCCCCGGCCGCGAGGAAACGCCCAGGATCTGGGGACGTCCGCCCACCGGACCGCAGCCCCGCGTCACACGCCGGGAAACGGTTGCGAAGCCGCAGCCCCACCCCACACGTCAAGAGGCGGTCCCGCAGCCGGAGACCCGCGGCGGCGCGGGATGGCCCCGGACCTCCGAGGCCCAGGACCGGTACCAGGGCCAGGGCCGTGAACGCAGCCTCTCGTCCTCATCGACCGGGCCGATGGGCGTCCGCGAGACCAGCGGCGTGCAGGTGCGGCTCGGGCGCCGAGAGCGCCACGCGCAGCGCCGCGAACGCGAGCGAGGCGGACGCCGCGGCTGGCTCGTCGCCGTGGGCGTGCTCGTCCTCACCGGACTCGTCACCGCCGGGCTCGTCCTGACGGGCGGACCCGGGGGAGGAGGGAAGACGAGCACCGCCGCGGGACGCAACGGCCCGGGCGGCGTGGCCGGCCCGCTGCCCCCGGCGGGGACGCCCGTCGAGGTGGGCACCGCCGACGGCGCCAGGTACCGGCTCGCCACGGTCGGCAACGGGATCGGCGAGGACGCCGCCGGGTGGTCCTCAGCGCCGCCGTCCGGCACGGCGTTCCCCTACATCGAGTACCTGCTCACCAACCCGACGAACGACAACGTGCTGCTCGACTTCCCCGGCGACGTGTTCGTCAAGCGGAGGCTCGTCACGGCCGAGGCGCGCGGACGCTGCATGCCGCAGGCGGGCGTCCCCGAGGACATGTGCACGCCGCCGACCAGGAGCGAGGTGGTGCGGCGCGTGGCGGGCCGCGACCTCATCCCCGGCGACGGCGGCGACAAGTACCTGCCGCCAGGCTCGACGGTCCTGGTGCGCGCGACGGTGGACGTCCCCGTCGACAGCGACATCACCCGCGCCGACATGGGGCTGTACGTGTGGAAGCAGCTCTACATGGCAGACCAGCTCGCCAAACTGGTGCCGTTCCCGCGCTGACCCGCCTGCGTCCCGTCCCGCCTCACCCGGCCTCGGGGGGCGTCGGCGAGGATCCCGTAGAGACGGCGGCGCGCGTCGGTGACGACGTGTGCGGCGTCAGAAGGGCGGATCGGACGTCAGGGTCCGGTGACCTTGAGGCTGTCCAGGATGTCCTTCGTGGCGTTGCGGCCGTCGGTCTCCTTGACCCGGATCCACAGGCCGAACCTGCCGTCCTTGCTCCTCAACCCGACCTCGGTGACCGACGGCGTGCCGACCTGGCAGTTGGTGAAGCGCGTGATCGTCCCGCTGAGGTTCTTGTCGGGGGTGGTGTAGTTCTCCGGGGCGGCCTTCGTGCACTGCGGATGCGCGGCGGCGGACGGCGGGGGAAGCTGGCCGGGGCGGACGTCCGTCGTCACGCCGATGAACACGCCGGGGGCCGTGCCGTTGCCGAGGAACGCGGCCTTGTCCGGCGTCGCGCGCAGCACCGGGCGCGGCTGGGCGTCGTTGAGGCTGACGGTGCTCGGCGTCCACGTCGGGTCGGGCTGTTTCGGCCACGCCTTCGGCACCGCGGCCCTGATCTTCCCCGCGCTGTCGGTGACCTGGACGAAGTCCTGGGGGATCGTCGGCTTCTTCTTCCCGTCGCCGCCCTTGTCGTCGTCGCCGGAGAACAGGAAACCGAGGGTGAGGCCGCCGACGAGCGCGACCGCGAGGACGGCGGCGGTGATGAGGATCGGCGTGGTGAGCTTGTTCTTCCCCTTGCCGTCGCCGGAGCCGCCGCGGAGCCTGCCCAGCAGGCCGCCCTTGCCCGATCCCTGCCCCTGCGGCCCGCCCGGTCCCTGGGACGTGGGCTGGAAGCCGGGCGGTCCGGGCGGTCCGGGCTGCATGTAGGGCGGCGCTCCGCCGGGGCCGGGCCCCATCTGCTGGACGGGCGCGTTCTGCGGGCCGCCCTGTTGCTGTGGACCACTCTGTTGCTGTGGACCGCCCTGCTGCTGCGGACCGGACGGGAACACCCGGGTCTTGTCGCCGCCCTCTGTGCCCTGCGCCGGAGGCGACTGCATCGTGACCGTGCGGTCGTTCGCGTTGTCGGGGGCGGTCGGCTGCTCCGGCTGCCCGAAGGGGACCGAACGCCCGCTCGGGTGATCCACGACCGTCCGCTCGCCCTCCAGCGGACCGGGAGGCTCGGGCGGCTGAGGCCCCTGCCGCCCGGCGGGTCCCTGAGGCAGAGGCATCTGGGACGTGCGGATGTTGTCCTCCTCCTCGGGGCCCGGCGCCTGCCCGTGCGCGGATGGCTGCCCCTGGGCGGGCGGCTGTCCCTGGACATGGGGCTGCGGGGAGTGGTGGCCGCCGTCCCTCTGGGGGAGGTCCTGGACGGTCGCGTCCGCGTCGACCGGCGGGCCGGCCTGCGGGGCGGACGGAGCCTGCGAGGGCGTCCCCGGCCCTCCGGTCGGGCGGAGCGTCGACAGCGCCTCGGCGAACGCCTCGGCCGTCGGCCACCGCTTCTCCCGCTCGACCTCAAGCGCGCGGAGGATCACCTGGTCGAACGCGGGGGACAGGCCCTCGCGCAGTTCGCTCGGCGGCACCTTGACCGGCGCCGGCCCGGGCGGCCGCCCGGTGATCATGTGGTAGATCAGGGCGCCGAGCCCGTAGACGTCGGCGCGGACGTCCAACCCACCGCCGAACCGTGCCTGCTCGGGCGACATGTAGCCGGGCGTGCCGACGGGCAGGGTGAACGCGCCGGACGCGTGGGCCAGGGCCTTGGCCAACCCGAGATCGGCGATCAACACCTTCTCGCCGCCGTCCGGCGTCGACTGGAACAGCACGTTCGTCGGTTTGAGGTCGCGGTGAATCACGCCCAGCTTGTTGATCACCTCGACGCCGTAGGCGATTTCCTCCCCGAGCGCAAGAGCTTCATTGACCGAAAGTGGCCGTTCGCGCATTCGGTCGGCGAGCGTCCCCCGATCGGCGTATGACATGACGAAGTAGGGACGCCCATCAGGAAGTTCGCCGATGTCATGGACGCGCACCAGGCGCTCGGAGTCGGCGCGGCGCAGGATCCGGGCCTCCTCGAGGAAGCGGTTGCGCACGTCCAGGTCGTCGATCAGGCTGCCGGACAGGACCTTGATGGCCACCGGGGAGTCGAGGGCCTCGTCTTGCCCCAGCCACACAGAGGCGAACGCCCCCGAACCCAGGACGCGGTCGATTCGGTAACGGCCTACTGATGGTGGGAAAGACACACCCGTATCATCCCAACATCGGGGTGAGTGTGCGAACGAGCAAAGAGGCGGCATGGCATTCGACGAGAGGACCGAGGAGCTGGCGGTCAAGGCCGCCCAAGGCGACCAGGTGGCCCTCAACGAGCTTCTCCGCAGGATCGAGCCGGACGTCCTGCGGCACAGCTCCCGCTTCCTGCCATGCCGGCAGGACGCAGAAGAGGCATGCCAGGACGCCCTGTTGCAGGTGGCGAGGAACATTCACCGCTTCGAGGGCCGGTCGCGGTTCAGCACCTGGCTCCACGTCGTCGTCGCCAACTCCGCACGGTCCACGTACCGGTCGCTGAAGCGCCGTTCGGTGGAGCAGGCCGGGGAGCTTCCGCAGCAGCGTCCCGACCCGCGCCGGACGAGCGTCATCGCGGGCTCCCGCGTCGACATCCTGGACGCCATGGAGGACCTTGAGGCCCGCAAGCCCGACCTCATCCAGGCGCTCGTCCTGCGGGACATCTCCCAGCTCGAGTACGCCGAGATCGCCGAGCAGCTCGGCCTGCCGCTCGGCACGGTGAAGTCCCGCATCCACGAGGCGCGCAAGCAGGTCAGGCAGACCCTCGGCGAGTCCTACACCTGACGTCCGGCGGCGTCCGGCATCGGGCGCGCCACACCATCGCAGTTCACGGGTCGCAGTTCACGGGTCGCGGTCCACGGGTCGCGGTTCACGGGGCGGACGGGCCGGCGGCGGCGCGGTGCTTCGTCAAACGTCGGTATGCGCCGGGCAAGGGTGCCGCCATGACCGGGGTGCGGTCCGGTACGCGTGGGTCAGCATGCGGTGCATGTCATCAGGCCCGGACCTCCGCCACGACCGCCCGATCTTCGTTTTCGGGTGCCCCCGCTCGGGAACGACGCTCCTCCAGCTGATGCTGCACTCGCACCCGCGCATCGCGATCCCGGGGGAGACGAAGTTCGTCATCCCCGCCTATACGCGGCGGTGTGAGTTCGGTGACCTCGAGGACGAGAACAACAGACGCGCGCTCGCAGAGTGGATCACGGGCGACAAGACCACCAAGTTCCGCTCGCTCAAGCTGGACGCCGCCGAGATCGTCGAGGAGATCGTCGAGGGGCCGCCCACGCTCGGCTCGGCGATCGGCATCGTGTTCCGCGCCTACGCTCGCCGCCACGGCAAGCCGCGCTGGGGCGACAAGCGGCCCAGCTACTTCCGGCACGTAGGAATGCTGCTGCGGATGTTCCCGGACGCCCAGTTCGTCCACCTCATCCGGGACGGGCGGGACTGCGTCGCCTCCCTGCTGGAGATGCCCTGGTACGACAAGGACGTCTACCACGCCGTCTCCGTGTGGCGGGAGGCGATCGACCGGGGCCGCCGGCTCGCCGAACGCCTCGGGCCCGACTCCTACTACGAGCTGCAGTACGAGCGTCTCGTCGCCGACCCCGCCGACGAGCTGACCCGGTTGTGCGGCTTCCTCGGCGAGGACTTCGACCCGGCGATGACCCGGCCCGAGGGGCTCGCCCGCCGGACGGTCTCCCCGCGCAAGAAGTGGCACGGCCGCACGCACGAGTCGGTCACCACGAGCCGCGTCGGGTCGTGGGCGGAGCGCCTCGAACCCTGGCAGATCAGCCTGGCCGAGGCCGCGTTCGGCGAACGGCTCGCCGAGTACGGGTACGAGCCGAGCGGACTCGGCAGGCCGCCCGCGTCCCAGCTCGCCCGGTTCACCAGGACCAGCGCCCACCGCCGCCTCTCGCAGCGGAAGGCCGTGCTGCGGGAACGGTGGAAGCAGCACCACGAACCGAACCCCGTCCGGTGCCTGCTGGAAGCCGTTCCGGCCGTCACCCCCAGGCGGGCCCGCGAACAGGACGAGGAACAGGACGAGAAGGCCGGTTCCTCGAAGGGCTCGGCGTCACCGGATTCGTCGAAGGCGACGGCGTCCGCCGCGACCTCCGCGCCGTCCGCGCCCGAGACCTCGGAAACGTCCGGCACGACGGCCGAGGCGCGGTCGGCGAAGGCGCGGTCGGGGGAATCAGCGAGGTCGAGGGAGTCGGTCCAGGGCGGCTAGCTGCGCGGCGAACCAGCGCCGCGGAGGCAGAGCCGTCGCGGCGGCGGCGAGGCGGGCGCAGCGCTCCGCGCGCCGGCCGGGCGGTATCAGCAGCGCCCTGTGCAGGGCCTCGGCGGTCTGCGACACGTCGTAGGGATTGACCATCAGGGCGTCCCCGGACAGGTCGGCCGCCGCTCCCGCCTCCCGCGACAGCACCAGCGCGCAGCCGCGCTCCGACAGGACCGGCCCCTCCTTCGCGACGAGGTTCATCCCGTCCCTGATCGGGTTGACGAGGAGCACGTCGGCCAGGCGGTAGGCCGCCAGAGAACGCGGGTAGTCGTCGTTCATCTGCACCATCAACGGGTCCCAGTCCGGCGTGCCGAACTCTTCGGTGATCTGCTCGGCGGCCCGCCGGACGGCCTCGGCGTACTCCCGGTACTCGGGCAGGTCGTGGCGGGACGGATACGCGAGGACGAGGTGGACCACGTGTCCCCGCCACTCGGGATGGCCGGCGAGCAGCTCCCGGTAGGCGGCGAGACCGCGCACGATGTTCTTCGACAGCTCGGCGCGGTCGACCCGCACGATGAGCTTGCGGCCGCCCACCTGTTCGCGCAGCACGCGTGTCCGTTCCACGACGTCCTGCTCGGCGGCGCGCCGCCGCAGCGCCGTCCCGTCGACGCCGAGCCCGTGAACGCCCACGCGTGTGACATGCCCTCCGTAGACGACCGTGCGGGCGGCCCGGTCGACGCGCGCGCCGGGCAGCGACGCGCAGCAGTCGAGGAACGCCGACGCCCACCGCTCGGCGAGGAACCCGGCGTGGTCGGCGCCGAGGATCCCGGCAAGGATCTGCGCACCGATGTCGTCGGGGAGAAGCCGGAAGTACTCCGGCGGCGCCCAAGGCGTGTGCGAGAAGTGGACGATCCTCAGGTCGGGACGCCGTTCCCGGAGCATCCGCGGAGCCAGCGACAGGTGGTAGTCCTGGATCGCGGCCTTCGCGCCGGGCGCCGCGTCCCGCGCCACGGCGTCGGCGAACGCCGCGTTGTACGCCTCATAGGACTGCCAGGCGCGGCGGGCACGGGCGTCGAAGTGCGGGCTGCGCGGCGTGTCGAACAGGAGATGGTGGACGAACCACAACGTCGAGTTGGCGACCGCGTTGTACGCGCGCTGGAACGTGGACTCGGGAATGTCGAGCATCCGCACGGCGGCGCCGCCGGTCTCGTGTCCCGCGAGGTCGATGCGGCCGTCGGGTGAGCGGCGCGCGGCCGTCCGGTCGGCATCGCCCAGGGCGGCGCACACCCACAGCACGTCCGGGTCGTCGCCGCGCTCCGTGCGTTCCGAAGACGCCGTCTCGGCCTGTGCGTCGGCGCCGCGCGCGGCTCCGGTGACGGCGGCGAGACCCGAGACGAGCCCGCCGCCCCCGCGCCGCGGGGTGAGCGAACCGTCGTCCGAGAACGCGAACGACACCGGACCGCGGTTCGACGCCACCACCACCTGGGCCATACCGGCAGGGTCTCAGCCCGGCCGAGCGGCTTCAAAGCGGCCGCCGTGCCCGTGGCCCGATCGGCTGCGGGCCCGAAGGAACGGGTTCCGGTCGTCCGCCACGTCGTCCCCGGCCCTGCCCGGCACGGCGTCCGCCGTGACGAAAGGGCGTGATCAACACCTCACCCGGGTAACGTCTCACTGGCCGGACCCGCCTGTCTGCCATCCGGTCAGTTGGTGTAAAGTCACGCATACAAGCCTTAAACCGGCTTGGTTCCAACTGAATACAGGTCGTCAACTGAAGACAGCTCATCCAGAGGGGTGGAGGGACCCGGCCCTGTGAAGCCCCGGCAACCACCCGGCTGACGCGCGCTCGCGATCCTGCGAGGCCGGCCGGGAAATGGTGCCAACTCCGGCCTGCGACCAAGGTGGCGCAGGAAAGATGGGGAGAAAGGCCTCGCTTCATGGCACTTGCGCCTGCCACTGATCTTGGACCCGCGACCGGTCTCGTCTGCCGTGAGTGCGGCTCCACACGCGATCTCGGCCCCTTCTACGCGTGCGAGGAGTGTTTCGGTCCCCTGGAGATCGCCTACGACTTCGGGGACGTCACCCGCGCCGACATCGAGTCCGGTCCCCGCAACATCTGGCGGTACCGGCGGCTGCTGCCCGTCCCGTCCACGGTGGCGGACACGCCCAACACCGAGCCGGGTCTGACGCGGCTGGTCCGGGCGGACAACCTCGCCGAGAGCCTCGGCCTGCAGAGCCTGTGGGTGAAGGACGACAGCGGCAACCCGACCCACTCGTTCAAGGACCGCGTGGTCGCGGTGGCGCTGGCGGCCGCACGGGAGCTCGGGTTCAAGGTCCTGGCCTGTCCGTCCACCGGGAACCTGGCGAACGCCGTCGCCGCCGCGGCGGCACGCGCCGGGATTCGCAGCGCCGTGTTCGTCCCCTCCGACCTGGAGGCCCAGAAGATCATCACGACGGCCGTGTACGGCGGGACGTTCGTGACGGTCGACGGCACCTACGACGACGTCAACCGGCTCGCGTCGGAGATCGCGGGAGAACAGGACGAGTGGGCGTTCGTCAACGTCAACGTCCGCCCGTACTACGCGGAGGGCTCCAAGACCCTCGGCTTCGAGATCGCCGAGCAGCTCGGCTGGCGGCTGCCCGACCAGATCGTCGTGCCGGTCGCCTCGGGATCCCAGCTCACGAAAATCGACAAGGCGTTCCAGGAACTGATCAAGCTGGGGCTGGTGGAGGACAGGCCGTACCGCGTGTTCGGCGCCCAGGCCGCCGGCTGCAACCCCGTCGCCGCCGCGTTCAAGGCCGGGCACGACGTCGTCCGCCCGGTGAAGCCCGACACGATCGCCAAGTCCCTCGCGATCGGCAACCCCGCCGACGGCCCGTACGTCCTGGACGTCGCCCGTCGCACGAACGGCGCCGTCGAGGACGTCACCGACGACGAGGTCGTCGAGGGCATCCGCCTGCTCGCCCGCACCGAGGGCATCTTCGGCGAGACCGCGGGCGGCGTCACCGTCGCGACCCTCCGCAAGCTCGTCGAGAACGGCGCCCTCGACCCCGGCGCCGAAACCGTGATCATCAACTCCGGGGACGGCCTGAAGACGCTGGACGCCGTCGCGCCCGCCGTGGCCCCGTCCGCGAACATCGCCCCGTCCCTGGAAGCCTTCCGCGCCGCCGGCCTGGCCTGAGAGGAGCATCATGAGCGTGTCCGTCCGTATCCCGACGATCCTGCGGACCTACACCGGCGGCGAGGCGGAGGTGAAGGCCGAGGGGGCCACCCTGCGCGCCGTCGTCGCCGACCTGGAGTCCAGCTACTCGGGCATCTCCGCCCGCATCCTGGACGAGAGCGGCAAGATCCGTCGCTTCGTGAACGTCTACGTGGGCGACGAGGACGTTCGCTTCGCCGACGGCCTGGACACCCCCACCCCCGACGGGACCCAGATCTCGATCATCCCCGCCGTGGCGGGCGGCTGACGACCGAGTCCCCGGGCTCGCGGCCCCGGCGCACACCGTGCGCCGGGGCCTTTCGCATGTCCGCGCCCCCGCGCCGTGCGGTGCCGTCACCGTCGGTTCCGGCCCCATACTCGGGCATTCACGGCATAAATTAGAAGGAGGCGTATTTAACAGAGGTCGGGAAATAGCCCCCCGTCACCTGTGCTGGGGGGACCGATTCCCTTACGCGAAGCTGTGTTTTTATTCCCTCACTTTGGAGGGGCCTGGCAATGCGCTTTGGTTTGCTGTCAGATCTTTCCTGGAAGGGTGGTGCGTGGGCGCTCACAAGAGCGTGCAAGGTTCACAGAGAGAGGAACGGCATGAAGCGCATTGCGCGTGCTGTGACGATTACCGGAATCACGATGGGAGCAGCCGTTGTCGCGGCTCCTTCCGCGATGGCGGACATCCACGTCTTCGCCGTGGACAAGGCCGCCATCGGGCACTTCGGCCCCACCTACCTCGCTGAGAGTGGGCCCGGCAACCTGAACATCAACAACGTGGTCGGCTCGCCCTACTCGTCCTCGAAGGTCGGGAACGAGCAGGTGAAGGTCGGCGCCATCAAGACCCACGTCAAGGGCAAGGGCAACGCCGTCGTCAACGAGGTCGAGGGCTCCGAGCAGGACGAAGGCGAGGGCTACGGCGAGCAGGAGTCGGCCGAGCAGGAGGCCACCGAGCAGGCGTCGGCCGAGGGCACTGCCCAGAGCGCGCTCGAGGGGCAGGCTGCTCCTCAGCAGGAGGCCGCTCAGCAGGAGGCCGCCCCGCAGGAGGCTGCCCAGCAGGAGGCTGCTCCTCAGCAGGAGGCTGCCCAGCAGGAGGCCGCCCCGCAGGAGGCTGCCCAGCAGGAGGCCGCTCAGCAGGAGGCCGCTCCGCAGGAGGCTGCCCCGCAGGAGGCCGCTCAGCAGGAGGCTGCTCCTCAGCAGGAGGCCGCGCAGCAGGAGGCCGCCGAGCAGGAGGAGGCCGCCGAGCAGGAGGAGGCCGCCGAGCGGAAGGTTTCGGGCGGCAAGTACGGGCACGGCAAGAAGGGCCCGAAGTTCTTCCAGTGGGTGAAGAAGTCCGCCATCGGGTTCAACGGGCCGGTCTGGGTCGGTGAGTCCGGCCCGGGCCACGTGAACGGCAACAACGTGGTCGCCTCGCCCAAGTCCTCGTCCAACGTCGGGAACGAGCAGGTGAAGGTCGGCGCCATCAAGACCCACGTCAAGGGCAAGCACAACTT
>DATCLF010000101.1:0-14394 GCA_036564055.1 Spirillospora sp. | reverse complement strand
ATGGCTGCCCACCGAGGTGGACCGGACGCACGTGCGGTCGCTGATGCACCCGGTCTACGAGCCGGGCAAGATCGCCTCCTGGATCGCGCCGCCCCGCCAGGGCATCAACGGCAAGCCCTTCGACTACGAGTACGTCCACCTGTGACGAGTACGTCCATCTGTGACCGCCGGCCCCAGGCCGGGCCGTCACAGGTTCGGGGCCGTCACAGGTGCCGTGAGATGACCAGGCGCTGGATCTGGTTCGTCCCCTCGAAGATCTGCATCACCTTCGCCTCGCGCATGAAGCGCTCGACGGGGAAGTCGCGGGTGTACCCGGCGCCGCCGAGGACCTGGACGGCGTCGGTGGTCACCTTCATCGCGTTGTCGGTGGCGATGAGCTTGGCGATCGACGCCTCGCGTCCGTAGGGGCGGCCCGCGTCCTTCAGCCGCGCCGCCGCCAGGTACGTGGCCCGCGCCGACTCCACGGCGGCGGCCATGTCGGCCAGGACGAACGCCAGCCCCTGATGCCGAATGATCGCCTTGCCGAACGCCTCGCGCTCCTTGGCGTAGGCGACGGCGACGTCGAGGGCGGCCTGGGCGAGGCCCGTCGCGACGGCGGCGATGCCGAGCCGCCCGGCGTCCAGGCCGGCGAGCGCGATCGGCAGGCCCTGCCCCTCGGCGCCGATCCGGTTCTCGACCGGGACGCGTGCGTCGATCAGCCGGACGGTCGCGGTCGTCGACCCGGTGAGGCCCATCTTGTCCTCGGGCCGGTCGAACTCCAGCCCGGGGGTGTCGGCGGGGACGTGGAAGCAGGAGATGCCGCGCGCGCCCTCGTCGGACGTGCGGGCCATGACGGTGTAGAAGTCGGCCTCGCCCCCGTGGGTCGTCCACGCCTTGGCGCCGTTCAGGACGTAGGAGTCGCCGTCGCGGACGGCCTTGGCCCGCATGGCCGCCGGGTCCGACCCCGCGTGCGCCTCCGACAGGCAGTACGCGCCGAGCGTCTCGCCCGACAGCATGTCCGGCAGGAGGCGGGCGCGCTGCTCGTCCGTCCCGTAGGTCATCAGCGGGAAGCACGACAGCGCGTGCACGCTGACGCCGACGCCGACGCTCGCCCACGCCGTGCCGATCTCCTCGAGGACCTGCAGGTAGACCTCGTACGGCTGGCCGCCGCCGCCGAACTCCTCCGGGCACGGCAGTGTCAGCAGGCCGGCGCGTCCGAGGGTCGTGAACACGTCGCGGGGGAAGGTCCCGTTCCGCTCGGCGTCGGCGACCCGCGGCGCGAGCTCCTTCGCCGCGATCTCGCGGGTCAGCTCGATGAGGTCCTCGGACTCGGGGGTGGGCAGGTGCCGGGTGGCGGGCATCGACGACCTCCTTTCGCACGCCAACAGTACCCAGCGCCCCGAGGCGCCGTGCCGGGTGGACCGGCGCTCACCTGGGGGAGGACGACCGGGCGGCCGGCTCCCCGGTGGGCGTGCCGGGGCGGGTCGTCGTCGAACGCCGTCGTGGCCGGAATGCCCGGCGCCGGGGCCTTGAGGTTTGTTCCTATCCAGACGGGGATGTTTTCGGCGTTGTGCGGCGCTCATCCCGACCGACCGTTTCCGGGATTGGCGGTTCGATCAGGTCGTGGCCGGACGTGGTGGCGGGGAGGGCCGTTCGGCATGGCAGTTTCGTGATCTCGTTGTGACAATTCAGGATGCATGCGGGTGATCAGAACCTGTGTGTCTTGTGGTGAGAAAAGGGCTTATGTCAGGATTCGGATGCTCGTCACCCAAGATCGGAGACAGGGTCATGCGCAAAGCCGCGCTGGCAGGACTGCTGGGCCTCTCCCTGGCCGCCACCACCGTGGCGGCGGTGCCGGCCCAGGCCGCGCCGACACCGTCGCAGTTGGCCAGGCTCGTGAAGCTCAAGAACGTCCGCCACCATCAGAAGAACCTGCAGAAGATCGCGGACGCCAACGGCGGCAACCGCGCCGCGGGTCTCCCCGGTGCGGACGTCACCGTCAAGTACATCGAGAACCAGCTCGAAAGAGCCGGGTACGACCCGACCGTCCAGGAGTTCACGTTCGACTTCTGGCAAGAACTGTCCGAACCCGTCTTCGCGCAGACCGCGCCCGAGGAGAAGACGTTCACGCCGGGCGAGGACTTCGCGACCCTGCAGTACTCCGGCGCCGGAGACGTCACGGCCGCCGTCACCCCGGTCGACCCGGACGGCGCCGGGGTCGGCAGCGGCTGCGAGGACGACGACTTCGAGGACTTCCCGGAGGGGAACATCGCGCTGATCCGGCGCGGCGGCTGCTTCTTCTCCGAGAAGACCGACAACGCCATCGAGGCCGGCGCCGTCGCCGTCGTCATCTACCAGGTCGCCGAGGAGCCCGGCCCCGTGGCGGGCACCCTGACCAAGCCGTACGACATCCCCGTCATCGGCCCGACCAACGCCGTCGGCACCGCCCTGGCGGAGCAGGCGAGCAAGGGCGAGGTGAAGGTGCGGGTCAAGACCGACACCTTCACCGAGGAGCGCGAGACGGCCAACGTCATCGCCGACACCGGGCGCGGCAGGGACGACAACGTGGTCGTCGTCGGCGCGCACCTCGACAGCATCGCCGAGGGCGCCGGGATCAACGACAACGGGTCGGGCGTCGCGGCCCTGCTGGAGATGGCCAAGCAGATCGGCAAGCTCGGGCCGAAGGTCCGCAACACCGTGCGGTTCGCGTTCTGGGGCGCCGAGGAGGAGGGACTGCTCGGCTCCCAGTACTACGTGGACAGCCTCAGCCAGGAGGAGCGCGACAAGATCGCGCTCAACCTGAACTTCGACATGCTCGGCTCGCCGAACTTCGTCCGGTTCGTCTACGACGGCGACAACAGCGAGGGGCAGAACACGGTCGAGTCGCCTCCGGGCTCCGGCGCCATCGAGAAGGCGTTCACCGACCACTTCGCCAAGCTGGGGCTCGCCACCGACCCGACGCCGTTCGACGCGCGCTCGGACTACGCCGCCTTCGCCTCCGCGGGCATCCCCGCCGGCGGCCTGTTCACCGGCGCCGAGGGGATCAAGACGCCCGAGCAGGCGAAGGTGTACGGCGGAACCGCCGGAGAGGCGTACGACCCGTGCTACCACGCGAAGTGCGACGACTACGACAACGTGAACCTCAAGGGCTACGACCAGATGATCGACGCGGTGGCGTCGGTCACCCAGATGTTCGCGTACAGCACGCTGACGGTGAACGGCAACGAATTCGCCAAGAAGCGGGCCCCGGTCGTCAAGCGGGCGGTCGCCGACAAGATCGGCCGCTACGCGACCAGGTGACCGGGTGACCGGCTGAACCGGACGGCACGACCCGTCCGACCGAGGGACGCGCCCCACCGCGGGCGCGTCCCTCGCCTTCTCCGGCCGGCGTCAGCTCTGCGCGAAGGTCTCGGCGACGGCGCGCAGCGCGGGACGCGGGTCCTCGCCCTGCCCGGTGAGCACCTGGACGGCCACGTGGTCCGCCCCCGCCTCCAGGTGGGCCGACAGCCGCGCGGTCACCGCCGCGGCGTCCCCGTGCGCGACGAGCGCGTCGATGAGCGCGTCGCTTCCCTCGCCCTGGACGTCCTCGTCGGTGAAGCCCAGCCGCTTGAAGTTCGTGACGTAGTTCTTGAGCCCGAAGTAGAGGCCGGCCGTCTTCCTGCCGAGCGCTCGGGCACGCGCGGGGTCCTCGTCGAGCACCACCTTCTGCTCCGGGGCGAGGATCGGGCCGTCGCCGAGCGTCTCGCGGGCGCGGCGCGTGTGCTCGGGCGTCGTCAGGTACGGGTGCGCGCCCGCGGTGCGTTCGGCCGCGAGGCGCAGCACCTTCGGGCCGAGCGCGGCGAGCACCCGTCCCTCCGCCGGGACGTTCGCTGCGTCGAGCCGGTCGAGGTAGCGCTCGATCGTCTCGTACGGGCTGCGGTACTCCTGGACCACCTCCGGATGGCCGACGCCGACCCCGAGGAGGAACCGCCCGCCGTGGGCGTCGTTGAGCCGGTGGTAGGCCGCGGCGGCCTCCTCGGCCGGCGTGCTCCACATGTTCACGATGCCGGTCGCGACGACGATCCGGTCGGTGGCGGCGAGGAGCCGGTCGGCGATCTGCAGGTCCCCGCCCGGCGAACCGCCGAGCCAGAGCGCGCCGTAGCCGAGCTCCTCGGCCTCCTTCGCCAGGTCCGGGTCGAACGCCTTCCAGAAGTTCCAGATGCCGAGACGGCCCAAGTTGATCTTCGTCATGTCGCCTCCAACGTCGCTCCCGGCGGTTTCATGCCCGGGTCGCGGGGCCAGGATGGGACACATGACCGACCGGGCGCGGCTGCTGCTGCTCGACGGCCACTCGCTGGCCTACCGGGCCTACCACGCGCTGCCGGTCGAGAACTTCACGACCACCTCCGGGCAGCCGACCAACGTCGTCTACGGGTTCGCGAACATGCTGGCCAACGCGTTGCGCGACGAGCGGCCGTCCCATGCGGCCGTCGCGTTCGACTCGGGCCGGCGGACGTTCCGGAACGAGGCCTACGCCGAGTACAAGGCCACCCGGGCCCGCTCGCCGGAGGGGTTCGGCGAGCAGATGGAGATCCTCGACGGGATGCTCACCGCGATGAGCATTCCGGTGCTGAGGGCGCCCGGGTACGAGGCCGACGACGTCATCGCCACCCTCGCGACCCGCGCGGAGGCGGAGGGCCTCGAGGTGGTCATCATCACCGGGGACCGGGACGCCCTCCAGCTCGTCACCGGGAGCGTCACCGTCCTGTACTTCTACCGGACGGCCTCGGAGATGATCCGGTACACGCCCGAGGCGGTGCGGGACCGGTACGGGCTGAGCCCGGAGCAGTATCCCGACTACGCGGCGCTGCGCGGCGACCCGTCCGACAACCTGCCCGGCATCCCCGGCATCGGCGAGAAGACGGCGGCGAAATGGATCCGCGAGTTCGGCTCCCTGGACGTCCTGCTCGCCCACGCGGACGGGATCAAGGGCAAGGCGGGGGAGAGGTTGCGCGCCGCGCTCGACACCGTACGGCTGAACCGGCGGCTCACCGAGCTCGTCCGCGACGTGGACCTGCCCGTGGAGATCGAGGACCTGCGCCGGCGTCCCTACGACCTGCCCGCGTTCACCGCGTTGCTGGACGACCTGGAGTTCCGCAACGCCAGCATCCGGCAGCGGCTGTTCGCCGCCGACCCCGCGGCCGGGCGGGTCGTGCCGCCGTCACCGGGATCCGGACCGGGGCCCGCGGCCCGGACGGAGCCGAACCGGATCGAGGGGCGCGAGCTGGACCCGGGTGAGCTGGGCGGCTGGCTCGCCCGCCACGCCACCGGCACGACGGGGCTGGCCGCCGACCACACCTGGGCCCGCGGGACGGGGAGCATCGCCCGGATCGCGCTCGCGACCGGCGATGGGCACGCGGCCTCGTTCGAGCCGTCCCGGCTCACCGGGGACGACGAACGCGCCTTCGCCGGCTGGCTCGCCGACCCCGCTCGTCCCAAGGCCGTCCACGACCTGAAGTCCCTGCTGCGCGTGTTCGGCGACCGCGGCCGGCGGCCGGACGGGATCGTCTGCGACACCGCGCTCGCCGCCTACCTGCTGCTGCCCGGCCTCGCCGCGTATGGGATCGCCGACCTCGCGGGACGGCACCTCGGACGCCGCCCGCCCGAGGACGGGCCGACCGGCCTGATGCTCAGCGCCCGCGCCGTGCTCGACCTGGCCGAGAGGTTCGGCCCCGACCTCGCGTCCACGGGCCTCGACACGGTCATGCGGGAGGTCGAGCTGCCCCTGTCCGATCTCCTCGCCCGGGCCGAACGCACGGGCGTGCACGTCGACGCCGGGCTGCTGCGGGAGCTGGAGCGGCACTTCACCGCCGCGATGGAGCGCGCCGCCGACGAGGCGGCGGCGATCGCCGGACGCCGCTTCAACCCGGGGTCGCCGAAACAGCTCCAGCAGGTCCTCTTCGGCGACCTCGGCCTGCCGAAGACCAAGAAGATCAAGTCGGGGTACTCCACCGACGTCGACGCGCTGACCTGGCTCGCCGCCCAGACCGACAGCGGGCTGCCCGAGGTCCTGCTGCGGCACCGCGACCTCGCGCGGCTGCGCGGCACCGTCACCGGGCTGATCAGGGAGATCGGCGCCGACGGACGCGTCCACACCACGTTCCAGCAGACGGTCGCCGCCACCGGCCGCATCACCTCCACCGAACCGAACCTGCAGGTCATCCCCGTCAGGACCGAGGAGGGGCGGCGCATCCGCCGCGCGTTCACGCCCGGCCCCGGGTACGCGTCGCTGATGACGGCCGACTACGGCCAGCTCGAACTGCGCGTCATGGCCCACCTGTCCGGCGACCCGGCCCTGCGCGACGCGTTCGCGTCCGGCGAGGACCTGCACGCGACGATGGCCGCGCAGGTCTTCGGGATCCCCCGGGACGCCGTCGACCCTGCGCGGCGCCGCACGATCAAGGCGATGTCGTACGGCCTCGCGTACGGGCTCTCGGCGTTCGGCCTCGCGCGGCAGCTCGGCATCCCGGTGAGGGAGGCGCGTCCCCTCATGGACGCCTACTTCGAGCGGTTCGGCGGCGTCCGCGACTACCTTGACCGCGTCGTCGCCGAGGCCCGCGCCACCGGCTACACCCGCACGATCCTCGGACGCCGCCGCTACCTTCCCCATCTGACCAGCGACGACCGGCGGCGCCGCGAGACCGCCGAGCGGATGGCGCTGAACGCCCCCGTCCAGGGCTCGGCCGCCGACATCGTCAAGATCGCGATGCTGCGGGTCGACGAGGGGCTGACCGCCGCCGGGCTGCGCAGCCGCCTGCTGCTCCAGGTCCACGACGAGATCGTCCTGGAGGTGGCGCCGGGGAGGGCGACGCGGTGGAGGAGATCGTCCGCACGCGGATGACCACCGCCTACCCGCTGAGCGTCGGCCTGGAGGTCGCCGTCGGAACCGGCGCGGACTGGGACGCCGCCGCGCACTGAGCCCCGCCGGCACGGTCACGCCTCCGCCGGGCGGGTAGGAGGTCCCGGGGAGGCACGCATGGAGATCGAGATGATCGTCGAGATCCCCCGGGGGTCGCGCAACAAGTACGAGATGGACCACCGGATCGGCCGCATCCGGCTGGACCGGATGCTGTTCACCTCGACCCAGTACCCGGTGGACTACGGCTACATCCCCGACACCATCGCCGAGGACGGCGACCCGCTGGACGTGATGGTCCTGCTGGAGGAGCCGACCTTCCCCGGATGCGAGATCACCGTCCGCAGCATCGGGGTGTTCTGGATGCTCGACGAGGGCGGACCCGACGCCAAGATCCTCAGCGTCCCGGCGCGGGACGTGCGCTACTCCGGCATCCGCGACCTGGGGGACGTCCACGAGCACGTCCGCGACGAGATCGCGCACTTCTTCGACATCTACAAGAGCCTGGAGCCGAACAAGAGCAGCGACGTGCGCGGCTGGCAGGACCGGGACGTCGCCGACCGGACGATCCGCGAGGCCGTCGAGCGTGCGCGCGGCGGGGCGGGACCGGCCGGCTGACCCGTGCGCCGTCCCGCCCCGCCGCGGCGAACGGTGATGTACGCGGGGGCGCGCTACCCGGCGTCGAGGACGGCGCGGGCGGCGTTGTGCCCCGGGATGCCGCTGACGCCGCCGCCGCGTCGCGCGCCCGCCCCGCACAGCAGCACGCGCGGGTGGGCGGTCTCGACTCCCCAGCGTCCCCGCTCCGCCGGGTCCTCCGCGTACGGCCACGACAGGTCGCGGTGGAAGATGTGCCCGCCGGGCAGCCCCACCTCCTGCTCCAGGTCGACCGGCGTCTTGACCTCCAGGCACGGCGTGCCGTCCGGAGCGCGCAGGAGACAGTCCTCGATCGGCTCGGCGAGCACCGAGTCGAACGAGGCGAGCGTTGCGCGCAGGGCCTCCTCCCGCGCGGCGGCCGGATCCGCGCGGAACAGCCGCGCCGGCATGTGCAGGCCGAACAGCGTCAGGGTGTGCGCCCCGCCGGCCCGCAGCTCCGGCCCGAGGATGGACGGGTCGGTCAGCGAGTGGCAGTACACCTCGGCGGGCGGAAGCGAGGGGATCCGGCCCGCCGCGGCCTCCTCGTACGCCCGGGAGAGCTGGTCGCGTCCCTCGTTGATGTGGAACGTCCCGGCGAACGCCTCCTCCGGCCGCACGGACGGGTCGCGCAGCCGGGGCAGCCGCGCCAGCACCATGTTCACCTTCAGCTGCGACCCCTCGGGCCCGCGTCCGGACGCGTCCGCGGCCGAGCCCTCCCGGACGCCCGGCACCGGGCCGGGCAGGTTCAGCAGGATCCACCGGGCGGAGACGGCGTGCTCGGCGCCGTCCGCGTCCCGGAACGCGACCTCGCCGGCGGGGTCGAC
The DNA here is from genome assembly GCA_036564055.1 of Spirillospora sp. Lineage (GTDB taxonomy): Bacteria > Actinomycetota > Actinomycetes > Streptosporangiales > Streptosporangiaceae > Spirillospora. Next base: position 6,063 of record DATCLF010000101.1, on the reverse strand, counting down.
CGCCAGCACCTCCATCCCCGTCCGCAGCTCCGCGCCCGCGGCGCGGGCGGCGTCCGCGAGCGCACCGGTCACCGCGCCCATCCCGCCCACCGGCACGTTCCACTCGCCGGTCCCGTTCCCGATCACGTGGTACAGGAAGCAGCGGTTGGCGAGCAGGGACGGGTCGGCCGGGTCGGCGAACGTGCCGATCAGCGCGTCGGTGAGCACGACCCCGCGGACGGCGTCCCCGGTGAACCGCTCGTCCACGACCTCGCCGACGGGCCGCTCGAACAGGTCGCGCCAGGCGGTCTCGTCGTCCACCACCGCCCGCAGCTCCGCCCGGTCGCGCAGCGGCTCCAGCAGGGTCGGCGCGATCCGCCGCGCGGCCCCGCCCACCATCGCGTAGAAGCGGCGCCACGCCTCGGCGTCGGGGCCGAGGGACGCGGCGGTCCGCGCCTCGTCGTCGTTGTCGACGAGCACTCCGCCGTCGCCCACCGGCGTGTACGAGGCGAACCGGCGCCTGCGCAGCTCGATCGGGAGCCCGAGGTCCCGCACGATCCGGGACGGCAGCAGGCTCACCAGGTACGAGTACCGCGACAGGCGTGCGTCGACGCCGGGGAACACCCGTTCGGAGACGGCTAGGCCGCCCACGCGGCCGAGCCGTTCCAGCACCAGCACCCGCCGCCCGGCCCGTGCCAGGTAGGCGGCGGCGACGAGCCCGTTGTGCCCGCCGCCCGCGATCACCACGTCGTACATCCGCCCAGATAATCACACGCGGACCATCCGTCGCAGACCGCCCCGGCCGCACCGTTCGGCGGCAAAACGCGTTGGCGCCGCGCGCCCCAACTGAGATCATGGGGCGAGTGAGAATCCGGCTCGCGTGGGGTGTGGTGGCCTCGGGTCTCGGCGCCTGGGCGGTACGGCCGTCGGGGCCGGTTCGGCTGCCGGACGACGGTGCGGACACGCGCCCGGGGGAGGCCGTCGTCCTCGGGCCGCAGGACGCCCCCGCCGCCGAGATCGAGCGCGCCGCCGGGGAGCTGGAGCGGCTCGTCCGGGCCGGAGGCGTCGTCGCGGCCGGCGCGGGCGTCGACCTTGGGGAGGGCTTCCGGTCCGCGCGGCTGGAGGGTGCGCGCGGGGATCAGCGGGACGCGGTCCTGGCCGCGCTGCGCGTCCTCGGCCTGCGCGAGGCGGGCCGCCTCGGCGACCGGCGCGGGTTCCTGGTGGCGCTGTTCGGGCCCGCGGTCACCCGGCGGGTGGGCGCCGCGGCGGCGCGCGCCGTGAAGGAGGGGCGCTGGGCCGCGCTGCATCTCGCGGTCGCGGCGAGCGACGTGCTCGGTCCCGAACAGCTCGAACGGGTTCTCGAGCTGGAGGAGCCGCGCGGCGCCGACATGGTCCCCGGCGGCCTGCCCTCGGTCCTCGCCGAACACCTGCGGAAGGTGTTCGAGCCGTTGCCGCGCCGCCGCAGGCTCGACCTGATCCTGGACCTGTGGGAGCGGGTCGCGGAGCACCACGAGGGCCTCGCGCGGCGCAGGCGCAGGCTCGCGACGCAAAGCAGCCGGGACCGGGTCGACGCCCTGCGCAGGCGGCGCTCACACGAGGACGACGAGTCCGTCCTGTCGTGGCTCAGGGACTTCTTCTGCTCCCGGGAGCCGTCGCTCGCGGACGCGGCACGGTGGACGCCGCGCGACGACTACTGGCACGACCGCCTCCACTCCCTCCTCCAGGACGCGCTCGGAGCGACGGCGCTGCTGCGCACCGCGGTCGCGGTCGCCGACCACGGCATCGAGGAGGGGACCGAACGCTCGGCGCACCTCATCCGCGCCGCGGCCGCGCTGGTGGACGAGAAGGCCGTGGCGTTCTCGGCGCGGAGCGTTCCCGGCTTCACCGGCATTCCGTCGCGTCCGGCCGCCCACATCCGGGAGATCGACCGGCGCCTCTCGGCCGACGCTCCGAGGGACCACCGGTTCGCGGCCGCCGTCAGGACCAGCCTCACCTCTGCCCGCGCCTACGCGCTGGTGGTCATGGAGGATCTCCTGCAGACCATGGACGATCTTCTCGAGGTCCGCGAAGGGGTGCTGCGGGAGTGGGGGGCGACGGGGCTGCGGAGCTGGCGCGAGGCGGCCGGATACGACCGCGCCCCTCAGGAGTGGGCCGGCATCCCGCCGTGGTCGACCCCGCTGCTCGGGGGCGCCGCGCCCCTCCACGCGAGGCTCGCCGCCGGGCAGGACCCGGCGGACGTGGAGCTGGTCGGCGACCTGCTGTGGTACGCCGACATGATCGACGCGCTGGCCCGGCTGCACGGCCACGACCGGGCCCGGGGCATCCCGGGCGGCCTGTGGCCCTGGCTCGACCACGACCCCGTGCCCGACCCCGAGCCGCTGACCCCGCGGCTCGACTCGGTGACCGGCGCGGTCTCGGGCGCCGCGCAGCTCGCCGCCCTCGGAGGCGTCCCGCCGCGCGGGGCGAAGACCTGGAAGGAGCTCGTCGACGGGCTGATGGCCGGCACCGCGATCGCCGAGGCGCTGACCGGCGACTTCGCCGTCCCGCAGGAGCTGCTCGCCGTGGACGGTGCGACCGTGCCGGGCACCGGCCTGCGCGTGAAGGTCGCGCGCACCGCCCGCGACCTGGCCGAATGGTCCGACTACATGGGCAACTGCATCGCCGATCCCTACTACCTGGAGCTCGGCGCGGAGGGCCGCATCGTCCTCGTGGGCCTCTACGACGCGCACGGCGTGCTCGCCGTCAACGCCGAGCTGAACCCGCTGCGGCCCGCGTCGCGCGGCTGGCGGGTCAACGAGATCGCGGCGCGGTTCAACGACGATGCGGACGCCGAGCTGGTCCGGCGGTTCCGAGACTGGGTCGCGACGATCCCCGGCCCCACCGGGCAGGAGCCCGCGCCGGTGCCGGACGAGCCCGGGCCCGAGCCCGCTCCTCCCAACCGGCGCCGCCCCAGGCCCGGCCTCATCGAGGACCTCGGCATCTTGCTGCAGCCTCTGGTACGAGCCGCCTGGGACGAGGTGGCGCCGGGAACACTCGACGTCTACGCCGCGCTCGCGGGGACGTCCCCGGACGCCGCGCTCGTCCGTCTCCGCCGTCTCGGGGGCCCCGGGATGGACGGCGCCGTCCGGCGCGCGCTCGACACCGGCGGCATCGACCTGCCCCGGTTGTGGGACGCGACGGCACAGCGCCCTCTCGCGGCCGGTCTTGACGCCCTGGACCCGCCGCTGCGCGCGCACTTCGACCAGCTCCTGTCGCTCCTGCTCGCCGAGCCGCCGCTGCCCAAGCAGCTCCGCAAGCTCGTCCGGACCCCCGACATCACCGACGCCTACAACCTCGACCTGGTGGCACGTCGCACCCGCAGGGCGCTCGGGCGGCTGGCCCTCCGGGACGACCCGATGATCGCCCGCGTCCTTGCCCGCCGCGTGACCGAGCCGCTGCTGTGCGCCCTCGTGGTGGCGGTCAACTGCGCCGCGTCCGACATCGAGATGGTGCCCGTGACCGGGCGGCGGAAGGTCACGGTCCCCGGCTATCCCGTCACCGCGCTCAACGACGAGAACGGGCCGTGGCAGCGCGCCCTGCCCGCCGCCCGCGAGCTCGGCGCCGACACCGCGGTCCTCTGGGACGCGATCGCCTCGCACGGCCTGCGCGTCCCGGCGTCATGGCTCGGTCCCGGCGGCTGGACGGGCCTGTGGGCCCGCGCCCACTCCCACCGCCGCTGACCCGCCTACGGACGGCGGAAGATCGTCATGGTGTGACCGACCTGGTCGACGGGCCTGGCGGTGGCGATGAGCGCCCTCACCCGGGGGTCGGACTTGGCGATCCAGCTGTTCGACACCACCAGAAGTCCGTGCACGCTCCCGGGCGGCACGCTGAGCGGATCGGAGGCGTGCACGCCGTGGCCGGAGGGAACGCCCTCGCCCTTGTAGGCGAACCAGACCTTCTCACCCGGATACCGCTCTCGGAGATGCTCGGCGAGACGGACGAGGTCCTGCCCCCAGTCCGCGTTGGAGTCGTGCAGGTACAGGTGGGTCTTGGCCGGGCCGCCGAACGCCTCGTTGGAGTAGGGGAGATAGAACGGGTGAGCCCGCAGTGAGCTGACCGCGGTGAACGCCGCGAGGGCGAACACGGCGGCGGGTCCCGCCGGGACCGGTGTCCGCCGCCACCGGACGAGCGTCACGCCGGCGGCCGCGACCGCGAGGAAGAACGGAAGGAAGATGACGTACCGGACGCCGAGGTCGCGGTCGCCCGCCATGGCGGCGGCCAGCAGAACGGCGGCCGGGACGAGGACGTACGGGGCGGCCGGGCGCGGGCGACGCACGGCGAGCAACGCCGCGGCGCCCGCGATCCACAGCGCGAGCGTCCCGAGCGGCGTCTTCACCAGGAGCGCGGCGGGGAGGTAGTACCAGAGGGAGCCCCTGTAGGTCCGGCCGAACAGGAAGCCGGTCCATCTGAGGTCCTCGAAGCCGAGCTGGATGCGCATCCCGTCCCGGAACGTCTCCGGGAACGGCAGCAGGTCCACGGCCAGGCCCCGCACGCCGCCGATGGCCGGCACGTCGGCGGGCGCGGTCCAGCGCAGCCGCGGGTCGACCACCAGGTAGCTCGCCCACACCACCGCGACCACCGTCACGGCGGCGCCCGCCGCCCATGCCGCGTACACGGCGAGGCGGCGGCGCCGGGACGCACCGCGTACCCACCCGGACGCGCGCAACGACACCACCGTGAGACCCAGCAGGACCGGGACCGCCGGGAGCGCGCTCATCTTGGTCGCCACCGCCGCGCCCAGCGCCGCCCCGGCGAGCGGCAGGCAGAGCCGCGGCCGCCGCCGGGCCCGCCGCAGCAGCCAGACCGCCGTCAGCAGGAACCCGGCCACCGGGACGTCGAGCGTCGCCAGCGACCCGTGCGCGATGACGGTGGGGGAGAACGCGTACAGGACGAGAGCGGCGAGCCCGCCGGGCGTCCCGGCGAGGTCGCGGGCGAAGGCGAAGACGACGAGCCCGAACGCCAGCGTCAGGACGATGACCGGGAGCCGCGCCGCCAGCAGCACGCGTTGCGGGTCGTTGCCCGAACGGTAGAGGAAGTGGCGTCCGACGTCGTACTGGTCGCCGGTGACGGAGGGGTCGAGACGCGCCCCGGAGATGACTTCCCCAACGCCTATGAGGAGTTTGCCCAGCGGGGGATGCTCAGGGTTGTAGCGAAGGTCGTGCTCGTACAGGTAGTAGGCGCCGGTGACCGTGTACACCGGCTCGTCGTTGGTCGGGGACTGCCGCACCGCCGTCGAGAGCATCGCCACCGCCATCTGGGCCAGCAATCCCGCCACGGCGAGGGCGAGCAGCCACCTGCGGTGACGCCGCGCCGGCAACGGACGGCGCGGTGACCAGCGCGGACGACGCGCCGGCGCCCCGCGCGGGGACGCCGGCGGCCGTCCGGGACCGGCGGACAGTGAGGTCACCGCATCACCATGGCATGCGGCGGCCCGTCACCACCCCGCCCCTACCAGGCGGTCAGGGTGATCGCGGCGGAGGCGGGGGCGCCGTCGTGGACGAGGGACTCGAACCCGCCGACGTCGTCGAACGGGAATCCGTAGGCCCTGCCGTCGACCATGTTCTCGTGGATGATCCGCGAGTAGTGGTTGGTGACCTCCTGCTTGTAGAACTCGGCGGCGTCGTAGGTGGGCTGGGTGTCCAGACGGCCGAGCGTCGACCGGTGGAGCGCCGCGCACAGCGTCCGCGCGATCGGGCCGACCACCTGGTCGTTCGGCGCGTGGAGCCGGCCGTCACAGCCGAACACGTCCTTCGTGGACGGCTTCTCGAACGACGCCACGGTCGCGCCGCTGCCGTCGGTGAAGCGCATGACGCCGTCGGCGTCGGTGCGGCCGGTGAACCGCTTGTCCGGCTCGTGCTGGAAGGGCACGACGGTCAGCGTCTTGGACCTGTAGGCGTCCCAGGCGCTGCTGATGTAACCGTCGAGATATGCGGAGTTGAAGACACCCGCGTCGATTCCCTTCGCCGGCGAAAGGACGCGGAGCCGAAGCCCGTCCGAACGGGTCGTGACGAGACCGGCCCAGTCCCCGGCCTGGGCTTGTAC
>DATCLF010000100.1:0-2300 GCA_036564055.1 Spirillospora sp. | reverse complement strand
CTCCTGGGGTTGGACCGCATGATCCACGAGCCGGCGCGGCTCGCGATCCTCACGGTGCTGGCGGAAGCGGGGTGGGTGGAGTTCCGCTTTCTGGAGCGGGTGACGGGCCTCACGCGCGGCAACCTCTCGAGCCACGCGTCGAAGCTGGAGGAGGCGGGATACATCGAGGTGGAGAAGGCGTTTCGGGGGAAGGTTCCGGTGACGAGCTATCGGATCACGGAGAAGGGGCGCGCCGCTCTGGAGGATTATCGCCGGCGGTTGCTCGCGGGATTGGGCGGGGACGGTGGCGGGATGAGCGGGGAGGGGTAGGCTCGGCGACGCCGGTGGAGCCGGGAGTGGTGGGCGGGCGTGTGCCGGCGCGGCGACGTAGCGGCGGGCGGCCGGGGTGTCGGGGCGACGAAGTCGTGGTGTCGAGGGCTCGGAGTGCGGGCATGTGTGACCATGGAGGGAGGGATCGAACGATGCGGCAGAGGGTGATGAGCTGGGCGGTGGCCGGGCTGGTGGTCCTGGGATGGCCGGAGGCCGCAGCGGCGCAGGCGTCGTCCGGGGCGGAGACGACCGATTCGCCCGCGCCGGCGTCGTCCGAGGTGCTGGAGCTGGGGCGGCGGTACACGACGTGGTTCTACGCGGATAGTCTGGACCGGCTGTGGCCGGTGTTCTCGCCGGAGCTGGGCGCCGCGGTCGGCGGGGAGGCGGGGCTCCGCGCGTTCCGCGCGCAGGTCGCCGCGCAGCTCGGGGCGGAGCGGCGCGTCGTGGATGAGCGTGTCACGGAGGACGGTCCCGCCCGCACGTACGTTCGCCAGGCCGAGTTCGAGAATTACGGGAGCGTGGTGGAGGTCGCGTGGGCGCTCGGCGACGGCGGCGTGGTGCATGGGTTCTGGGTGAGGCCACGCCGGGAGGCCGCTCCAAGCCGATTCCTGGAGTACGAGACCAAGACGCCGCTCCGGCTCCCCTTCGACGGAGAGTGGGCCGTGTACTGGGGCGGCCGGACCGTCGAGCAGAACTACCACGCCGTGGCCGTGGACCAGCGGTTCGCGTACGACCTGGTGGTCGTGCGCGACGGGCGGACGCACACGGGCGACGGCACGAGGAACGAGGATTACCACTGCTACGGGCTTTCGATCCTGGCGCCGGGCGCGGGCGTGGTCGCGGTGGCCGTCGATGGGATCCAGGACAACCGCCCGGGCGTGATGAACGCGTCGGAGCCGCCCGGGAACTACGTGGTCCTCGATCACGGGAACGGCGAATACTCGTTCCTGGCTCATCTGCGGAAGGGCTCGGTGCGGGTCCGAGCGGGCGACCGGGTCTCGGCGGGGAATGTGGTAGGGGAATGCGGGAACAGCGGCAACTCGAGCGAGCCTCACCTGCACTATCACCTACAGACGACGCCGGTCTTCGGCCGCGGCGAGGGGTTGCCGGCGCAGTTCCGGGGGTACGTCGCCGACGGCGAGCCGGTCGAGCGGGGGGAGCCGGTGCGGGGGCAGCGGATCCGCCCGGCGGGCCGGTGAGCCCGCGCCGACCGGTGGCGGGTGCGGTGGATTCGCCGGCGACGTGCGAGGTGCGCCGGCGCCGGGGAGCGGGACATCGGCGCCGGCCGTGCGACGTCGCGTCACATTCGCCGGCGACGTGCGAGGTGCGTCGGCGCCGGGGGCGCGACGTCGCAGCGCACCCCCGGCGTCGGCACCGTCATCTCGCCCGCGGCGGGTTGCGGTCCAGCTCCAGGACGGTGGCGAGCACGGTCCGCACGGCGGCGGAGTAGAACTCGGGCTGGATGCCGTCGAATTCGTCGGTCGGCCGGTGGTAGTCCTCGTGGTCCTCGACGCCGAAGTACAGGAACGGGATCCCGGCGGCGTGGAACGCGCCGTGGTCGGACGCGCTGGTCCAGTCCTGGCCCTGCGGCAGGTCGGGCGAGTCGTGGCCCATGAGGAGTCGGACCGGCGCCCGCTCGGCGATCCGCTCGACCACGGGCTTGAGGAACGGGTAGTGGTACGTCCCGGCGACGTAGAGCTCGCCCGCGTCGTTCCGGCCGACCATGTCCATGTTCACGTTGATGACGACCGCGTCGAGGGGGATCGGTGGCGTGCGTACGAAGGCGCGGGCGCCCTGGAGTCCCATCTCCTCGGCGTCGAGGGCGGCGAAGACGATCGAGTGTGCGGGCGTGTGCTCGCGGAAGTACCGGGCGAGGGCGAGGAGCGCGGCCGTGCCCGACGCGTTGTCGTCGGCGCCGTTGTAGATCGAGTCCCCGGCTTCGTCGGGCCGCCCGATCCCGACGTGGTCGAAGTGGGCGGTGAGCACGATGT
>DATCLF010000099.1:0-5043 GCA_036564055.1 Spirillospora sp. | reverse complement strand
TCTCTGTCCTGCCTTCGCTCTGGTTGAGCGTCTCCACCAGCATTGACACGCCGAGAACGTCGGACAGCAGGACGAACTCCTGGCGGGTGTCGCTGCAGGTGTGGCCGACCTCCGTCAGGAACTGGATCGCCTGCTCCCACTCCTGGAGGGACGGGCGTGTCTCGCGGACGAAGGTCTGCAGGTGACGGGTGAGGGCGGTCAGCAGCTCCCGGAGGCGCGGGTCCGGCGTGTTCGCGAAGCTGTCCTGGACGGCTTGGGCGGCGGTGTGCTCGTTGAAGTCCACGAGATCCCTCCTGTCCACAAGCTGTGGATAACTTTGCCCCCGGGTAGGGGGTGTCGTGCCCCAAGCCTTGTGCTCGCCTTGCCGTGACCGGAGGGTCATATGGCCTGTCCGCGTGCGGCGTCGCCGCCGTCACGCACTCATCATCCTCCCCCGGCAAGGCCGGCGCACGGCCGAGCGGCGCGTGCCCCCGGTCGCCGGCGTTCGCCGTGGGTCCCGTGGAGACGTTCGAGGGGAGTGTCCGCGCAGGTCGTGATCATGGACGGGGTCGGGTGCAGGATGTGTGCGAACCTGGGGACCGGCTGGGGATTTCCGGTGGGCAACGTTTTCCACCGGAGCCGCCGTCCTGTGGAGGTGAGTTGTCCACAGGGTGTGCACGCATGCGGTCGGCGCCCCGTCTGAGAGGGTGTTGTTGCTGGTCAGCGAGTTATCCACGGCATGGAGGGCGGGTCGCGGGGGTTGGGGGCAACCTGGGGAAGAATGGCGTCCGCCGCGACCCACAGATGTACCCAGGGTGTGCACATCAGTTATCCACAGGTTGTGGATCCTGTGCACGGTGACGCGGGCTCGGGGATGCTGGAGGGGTCGGCGGGCGCACGGGTTTCCAGTCGGTGGAAAACCCCGCTGTTCTGGGGATCTTGCTGTGCACACGCCGCCCGACACCGTCCATGAGCAGGGTCCGGAGACTGTGGGTGAGGGATGTGCACAGCCTGTGGATAAGTCGCCCCGGAGGAGGGATGGACGTCGCCAGATCGCACCGCGGGCGCTGGGATGAGGGAGGTGGTGGCTCCTGTCGGCCCGAACATGAGGCTCGCCGCGCAGCCCCAAAAGCGTCATGCGGGTGAGAGCCGTGTTGCGCGCGCGGATGGGGCCGCGGACGCGCGTACCATGTCCCGGGGCCGCCCGCCCGGCCGGCGGCGCCAGGTTCCCCGCATGCGAACACCAGTTCGAATGCGTGCTACGCTCGCCGTATGGGGCAGTTGCTGAACGAGCCGATCCGCCCGTTGCACGACCAGGCGGGACGGCTCACCGCGTACGAGTGGCGGGGAGAACGCTACGCGGTCGACGAGGTGCTGAAGACGTACGGGACGGCGGAGGAAGGCCGGATCTACCGGGTCCGGGTCACCAGCCCCGAGGGCGTGGTCGTCGCGGAGCTCGGCCGTGACCAGGATCGCTGGCGGCTTCGCCACGTCTTCTCCGCCTGACGAAGGCCCGAGCGGCCCGCCCCGCGCAGGCCCCGCCGGGCTCCCCCACGAGGATCTGGGCGGGTCAGGCGACCGCACCCTCTGGACACGGGTCGACGGCATCCAGGGGACGCCGCTCGACCTGCTGACCGCACGCATCGGGCGACGGCACTACGCGCCGCACATCCACGGCGAGTACGCCATCGGCGTCACCGTCTCCGGCGTCGAGACGATGCGCTACCGGGGCGAGAAGATTTACTCGGGGCCCGGCAGCGTGGTCGTGGTGGAGCCGGGCGAAGCCCACACCGGCGGTCCCGCGCATCCCGAGGGCTTCGCCTACCTGTGTCTCTACCCGAATCCGGAGCTGCTCGGCGCCGCGAAGGCCGCCGACGCCGGATCGACGCCGGCGCCGCCGCACTTCCGGGAGCCGATCATCGATGACCGGAAGCTCGGCGAGGCGCTGCGGCTCGCCCACCGGGCCCTGCGGCTCGGCGAGGACCCCCTGGAGGCCGAGTCGCGGCTGCTCTGCGTCCTCGGCGCGCTGGTGACGCGGCATGCCGTTCGCGCCCCGGCGAGAAGAGCACCGGGACGCCGGGCCGACGTCGAGCGGATCACCCGCGCCGTCACCGCGCGCCTGTCCGACGAGCTGGTCGCCCCTCCCACGCTCGCGGAGGTCGCGGCCGACCTCGGCCTGTCCCGCTACCAGTTGCTGCGGGCCTTCCGCGACGCCATGGGGATGCCCCCGTACGCGTGGCTCGCCCAGCACCGGGTCATGCGCGCCCGCGCACTGCTGGACGCGGGTCACCGCCCGGCCGAGGCCGCGGCCCTGGTCGGCTTCGCGGACCAGGCCCACCTCACCCGTTGGTTCCGGCGGGTCGTCGGCGTCACACCGGGCGCCTACCGCAACAGCGTTCAAGACGGCATGGCCCGACGGCGCGCACGCTGACGTCGTCGCCCGGTCGAGCGGTCGAGCCGTGCGGCACGACACCCCCGGACGGGAAGCGCTCATAGCGCGTTCGTGTTGATCGCGTCCAGGTGCGGGCCTTGGGCCGGCCCCCGAGTGGCTCATGGACTGTGCTGAGGGCCTTCCCTGGGTGCGGCCGGCGTCACGGGGTGCGGCGTGCCCCCCCGAGCGGCTCACGGTCGTGCGCTGAGGGCCTTCCTTGGGGAGGCCGGCGTCACGCGGTGCGGCGTCGCCGCGCAGCCGTGCGTGGGCGCAGGCCTGATGCGGGGTCGGCCGTGACGGGTGCCTGAGGTATGCGTGCGCCGGGCTTGTGCGGATGGAACGGAGGTCGGGGTGACTCGTCGTGGCTGGGTGCTGTTCTCGTTGATGGGCGTCCTCTGGGGCATCCCCTATCTGATGATCAAAGTGGCGGTGGAGAGCGTCTCGGTTCCCATGGTGGTGTTCTCGCGGACCGCGCTCGGCGCGGTCGTGCTGCTGCCGCTGGCGATCCGGGCGGGCCGGCTCGACGTGGTCCGCCGTCACTGGCGTCCGCTGGTCGCGTTCACCGCCGTGGAAATCCTCGGGCCCTGGGCGCTGCTTTCCCACGCCGAGAGCGAGCTGACCAGCTCCATGACGGGGCTGCTCATCGCCGCCGTCCCCATCATCGGGGTCGTGGTCGCCGGGCTGACGGGGGACGCCGAGCGGCTCGGCCCGGTCCGCTGGGCGGGGCTGCTGATCGGGCTGACCGGCGTGGCCGTGCTGGCCTGGCCGCATCTCGGCGGCGGGAGCGCGTGGGCGATCGGCGAAGTCATGCTCGTCGCGCTCGGCTACGCGACCGCACCGGTGATCGCCACCCGGCGTCTGCAGGACCTCCCGAGCCTCCAGATGGCCGCGTTCGCGCTGGGGATCGCCGCGCTCGTCTACGCCGGCCCGGCGGTCGCCACCTGGCCGGAGACAGTGCCGGACGGGCGGGTGCTCGCCGCGCTCCTCGGGCTCGGCCTCGTGTGCACGGCGCTCGCGTTCATCGTCTTCTTCGAACTCATCCGAGAGGTCGGCACGTCCCGTGGCCTGGTGTTCACCTACCTGAACCCGGCCGTCGCGGTGGCCGCCGGGGTCGTCTTCCTCGACGAACCGTTCACCGGGACGATCATGCTGTCGTTCGCGCTGATCCTGGGCGGTTCCGTGCTCGCCACGCGCCGCGCCCCGCACAGCGGCCGTGCCGCCGAGTCCACCGGCGTCTCCGGCGAGACGCGTCCCGGGCCCGCCGAACGGGGAACGGGAGCGGTCAGCGAAGGGTCACCCTGAACGTCCGGTCTCGCCGATGCCGTCCGCCGCGTCGGCGGGGACTACGGCGCCGGATCGCAGCTCACTCCCGCCTCGGGGTCTCCACCGCGTGCCCGTTGATGTGGCCGCGGTGTGACCTGAACGGCTCGATCGTCCACAGTCCTCGGCGAGGCGGGCGGAACTTTGCCCGTCCGTTGCGGTGGGGCCGTCCTGAGGACGACCGGGTTGAACCGCTTGCCGGGATCACCCGGTGATCTGGGCGGACACGGCCTTCGCGTCCACGCGTGCGCCGGAGCCGAAGGCGGGCCGGTCAGGGACAGGACGGTCACGGCCACCGTCACGACCGTCCTGTCCCGTCCGTATGTGCCTCCTCCTCGCGTGGCAGCAGGCGGTGGGCGAGGGCGCGGCCGTGCGGACGGCGCCGGCCCGCCTCGCGATCAAGCGCGAACTGCTCGGATCATCGCCTGAACCCGTCATCACGGCGGGTGCTCCATCGTCGCTAGCGCTTGCCGCGCTGTCCCTTCGCGAGGTCCTGCGCGACCCGCAGCCCGCCCGCGCGTCGCTGCACCGCGGCCGACAGGACGGGCGCGACCCCGCCCAGCCGGGCTCCGAGCCGAAGCCCGAGCGGCGCCACGTCGACCTCCGCGATGTTCTTCTCGATGGCCCGCACGGTCGCCCGCGCCACGTCCTGCGACGTCCGGGTGCCGATTCCCCGGGGCAGCGTGACCCCGGCGTCGGCGAACATGCCCGCGTCCCGGATGAAACCGGGGAACACCGTCGACACCCCGACGCCGTGGGGACGCAGGTCCTCGCGGAGCGCGAGTGCGAACCCCCGCAGGCCGAACTTCGTCGCGTTGTACAGCGACGCGTGCGCGGACGCCGTCCTCCCGGCGAGGGACGACACGAACACCAGGTGCCCGCGGCCACGTTCGGCCATCTGCGCGCCGGCGATCTTCGCCATCACGATCGGTGCGCGCAGGTTGACGTCGAGTGCCCGGTCGATCTCGGTGATCGAGTAGTCGTCGAGCGGGCCGGACGCCGGCAGCGCGGCGTTCGCGACGAGCACGTCCACCCGGCCCGTCTCGTCCAGCAGCCGCTCGGCCGCCCCGCGATCCGCCAGGTCGGCGGCGATGGCCCGGCCGCCGAGACGCTCGGCCAGCGGCTCCAGGACGTCCGTGCGCCGCCCCGTCAGGACGAGCTGCGCCCCGTGCCTGGCCAGCGCACCGGCCAGCGCCCGCCCGATCCCGCCCGTCGCCCCGGTCACCAGGACGGTCGCTCCGCGCAGATCCATGCCGGGATCCTTGCCGATCACGTCCCGGTGCGCCAGGGCGGCGAGGTGACCGATATGAGGC
>DATCLF010000098.1:0-3233 GCA_036564055.1 Spirillospora sp. | reverse complement strand
GTCCGTCCTCCGCCGGGCGCACGTCCCTGGCCCACCGCCGCGGCCCCTGCACCGCCCCGGCCCGCAGCAGCACCTTCGCCGGACGCGGCTCGCTCACCTGATCGCCCCAGTCGAACGCGATCCGCCGCACGTCCACCCCCTCGGGCACGGTCACCGACCCCGCCGGGCCGTCGTGCTCCACGTCCCCGACGATGCGGCTCAGCCGGAACACCCGCTGCTCACCGCGGTCCCGGTCGAACCCGACCACGTACCAGCGGCCCCGCCGGCTCACCACACCCCACGGCTCCAGGTGACGCCGCGTCACCGACGTCCGCCCGATCGCCCGGTAGTCGAACGCGACCGGCCGCCGGTCCCGCACCGCCTCCCACAGCGCCGGGAACGCCGGGTCCTGGGTGCTGACGCGCGGCTCGACGCCCACCGCCGCGGGCGCGTCGGTCTCCACCCCGGCGGCCCGCAGCTTCAGCAGCGCCCCCGACGCCGCCTCCGCCATGCTGGCCCGCTGCCACACCCGCGCCGCCAGCCCCAGCACCGCCGCCTCGTCGGGCGTCAGGTGGATGTCGGGCAGCTCGTAGTCCTGCGGCGGGATCCGGTACCCGATCTCCTCCCCGCCGCCGCCCGCCAGGTCGCTGCCGACCTCCAGGGGGACGCCGAGCTCGCGCAGCTCCTCCTTGTCCCGCTCGAACATCCGCTTGAACGCCTCGTCGGACTCCGGATAACCGGGCACCGCGCGGCGGATCTGCTCCGCCGTCAGATAGCGCCGGGTGGCGAGCAGGCAGACCACCAGGTTGAGCAGACGCTCGGTCTTGCGCCGCGACACTTCGTCACCACCTTCTCCGCTCCGCCGCCCGGAACCGCCCCCGGCGGCCGCCTCGCCGGCGGGTCCCGCCGTCCGCCGGACGCCCCGTCCCGCAGGACGCTACCGTTTCCCGGTGTGATCCGATGGCGCAAAGGCACAGTCCAGGACATCCGCCGTGAATGGCCAGGGGCGGTCGAGCTCACCGTCTCGATCGAGGGCGACGGCGCGCACCGCGCCATGGCCTACCCTGCGCTCGTGGGACGGCCGGAACCGGGCGACACCGTCCTGCTCAACACTACGGCCTTGGCCATGGGCCTCGGCACCGGCGGCTACGCCATGGTCGTCGCGATCCCCGACCGGCTGCCCCCCGACCCCACCGGGCCCGGTCACCTCGTCAAAGCCCGCTACACGCCCCTCCAGGCCACCGTGCTCGGCGCCGACGAGCAGGACTCCCCCCACCACGACGTCCTGCGCGACGCCGACTCACTGGACGGCATGCCCGTCGTCGTCGCGGACCTGCACTCCGCGCTCCCCCCGATCCTCGCCGCCCTGCTCGCGGAGCGGCCCTCCGCCCGCGTCGTCTACGTCATGCCGGACGGCGGGGCCCTGCCGTCCTGGTTCTCCATGTCCATCGCCCGGCTCAAGGACGCCGGCGCCCTCGCCGCCACCGTCACCGTCGGGCAGGCGTTCGGCGGCGACCTCGAAGCCGTCACCGTCCACACCGGGCTTCTCGCCGCGCGGCTCATCCTGCACGCCGACGCCGTCGTCCTGGCGCAGGGCCCCGGCAACCTCGGCACCGGCACCCGGTGGGGCTTCTCCGGCGTCTCGGCGGGCGAGGCCGTCAACGCCGCCTCGGTCCTGCGCGGCCGTCCCGTCGCGTCGCTGCGCGTCAGCGAGGGCGACCGGCGCGAACGCCACGTGGGCGTGTCCCACCACTCCCTCACCGCCTACGGCCGCGTCGCCCTCGCCCCCGCCGACATCCCCGTCCCCGAGCTCGGCGGACCGTTCGGCGCGCGCGTCGCCGCCGAGGCCGCGCCGCTCGGCGAACGCCACCGCCTCGTCCCCGTCCCCGTCGACGGCCTCCACGAGACGCTCCGGGACGCCGAGAAGGACTGGGGCGTCCGGCTGTCCACCATGGGCCGCCGCCTCGACGAGGACCTGGCCTACTTCCTCACCGCCGCGGCCGCGGGCCGCCACACCGCCGCCCTGCTCGGCTGATCCTCGCAGCCCCCGAACGCCGCCCCGGGCCGGCCCGGGGGGCGCCGACGCGGGGTCACAGCGGGGCGGGCTCACCGTCGTGCAGCCGGTCACCGAAGGCCTCCTGCGCGGTGCACGCCGAGGCGAACGTGAACGCCTCGGGCGATGGGCCGCGCTCACGCAACAAGGCGAGGCGATCCAGGGCTTCGGAGACGCTCGGGATGTGGCCCGCGGGGATCCGCCACAGGACGAGATGCGCCTCCGCGTGCCGCCGGAACCACTCCCGGCGGCGCCGCATCACCTCCAGATGCGCACTGCGGTACGTGAAGTCCCACAGGGCCTCCATCGACTCCCACACCGAGCAGTTCACGATCACGTCCCCGCCGGCGGGACGCAGCCCGGTCGCGTCGGACGCCCCCTCGTCCGTCAACCGCCACACGAACCCCGGGGCGCCGTCGGCGAGCGCGTTGACGGGCTCCAGCATCGCGACGAAGTCCGCCATCCGCGGATCGTCCAAGGGGAACCTCAGCGTGGCGACATTGAGCTGGGCGAGATGAAAACGGGCGGGACGCTGCGCGTCGGCGCGCTCCGACGCCCTGCGCTCAGGGTTCTCGGGGTGCTCGGACACGGTGTGCTCGGTCATGCAGCCCACCCATGACCCCGACTTCTATGTCAATGTTCATTGTTTTTAGAAGACGGGTCCTCGGCCTCCGCCGCCACGCAACACCACCCCGGTCTCGGGTCCATCCGCACCCGCACCCCGGACGCCCCCTCCGCCAGCCCCTCCAGCAGCGCCAGGGGACACGGGAACGCGAACGGCGTCTCAGCACAGCGGAACAGAGCGGCCGGGTCAGTGCGCGCCCAGCAGATCCACCACGAACACGAGCGTGTCGTCCCCCCGGATCCCGAACCGCGGCAGCCCCTTCGACCCGTACCCCAGCGACGGAGGAACCACCAGCAGCACCCGGCTCCCCACCCGCTGCCCGACGAGCCCCTGGTCCCAGCCCTTCATCACCTGACCGGTCCCGATCGTCACCGCCGCCGGACGCCCCTGCGCCCACGACGAGGTGAACATCTTCCCGTCACGCCAGAAGTACCCCGCGTAGTGCAACGCCAGCAGCTGGTCCTTCCGCACCGCCGGGCCCTCGCCCCGCACCAGCGTCCGCACCCGCAGATCCCTCGGCGGCCGCACCCGCGGCACCGCCACCCCCGGCGCCTGCCCCGCCGGCGCGTCCTTCAC
>DATCLF010000097.1:0-22744 GCA_036564055.1 Spirillospora sp. | reverse complement strand
GATGGCGCACATGTGGTTCGGCGACCTGGTCACCATGCGCTGGTGGGACGACCTGTGGCTGAACGAGTCGTTCGCCACGTACATGTCCGTGCTGTGCATGGCCGAGGCCACCCGGTGGAAGGGCGCCTGGACGACGTTCGCGAACCTGGAGAAGGCCTGGGCGTACCGGCAGGACCAGCTCCCGTCCACCCACCCGATCGCCGCCGACATCCCCGACATCCGCGCGGTGGAGGTCAACTTCGACGGCATCACCTACGCCAAGGGCGCCTCCGTCCTGAAGCAGCTCGTCGCCTACGTCGGTCTCGACAACTTCCTGGAGGGCGTACGCCGCTACTTCGACCGGCACGCGTGGGGCAACACCGTCCTGAGCGACCTGCTGGGCGCGCTGGAGGAGACGTCCGGCCGCGAGGACCTCGCGTCCTGGTCCAAGGAGTGGCTGGAGACGGCGGGCGTCAACACGATGCGGCCCGAATACGAGCTTGACTCCGAGGGCGGCTTCTCGGCGTTCGCCGTTCTCCAGGAGGCCAAGCCCGACTACCCGACGCTGCGTTCGCACCGCCTCGCCATCGGGCTCTACGACAGGACCCCGGACGGCATCGTGCGGCGGGAACGGGTCGAGCTCGACGTGGTCGGCGCCCGGACGGAGGTCCCGCAGCTCGTCGGGAAGAAGCGTCCCGACCTCATCCTCGTCAACGACGACGACCTCACCTACGCCAAGATCCGGCTGGACGAGCACTCGCAGGCCACGCTGATCGAGAGCATCGGCGAGATCAGGGAGAGCCTGCCGCGTGCGCTGTGCTGGTCGGCGGCCTGGGACATGACCCGCGACGCCGAGATGGCCACGCGCGACTACGTCCGGCTCGTCACGAGGGGCGTCCGCGGCGTCACCGACATCGCGGTCACGCAGACGCTGCTGCGGCAGGCACGGCTCGCCGTCCAGCAGTACGCGGACCCGGCGTGGCGGAAGGAGGGCCAGGCGCTTCTGGCCGACACGCTCGCGGAGCTCGCCCGCGAGGCCGAGCCGGGGTCGGACCTCCAGCTCGCCTACACGCAGGCGTTCACCGCGTCGGCCGTCACCGACGACCACCTCGCGCTGGTCCAGGGCCTGCTGGACGGCTCGAAGGTCCTTGAGGGCCTCACCGTCGACACCGACCTGCGCTGGACGCTGCTGCGCCGTCTCGTCGTCACCGGGAAGGCCGGCGAGGCGGAGATCGACGCCGAGCTCGAACGCGACCCCACCGCCGCGGGCGAGCGGAACGCGGCCGCCTGCAAGGCGGCGATCCCGTCCGCCGAGGCCAAGGCGGCGGCGTGGGAGCGGATCGTGTCCGGCGACCTGCCCAACGCCGTGTTCCGGGCGACGCTCGGCGGCTTCGTCGAACCCGACCAGGCCGATCTCCTGGTCCCGTACGTCGACAAGTACTTCGCCGAGGTCGGGCGCATCTGGCGGGAGTGGAGCAGCGACATGGCGCAGACGTTCGCCGAGACCGCCTACCCCTTCCTGGTGATCGAGCAGTCGACGATCGACCGCACCGAGGCCTACCTCGCCGAGGAACAGCCTCCGCCCGCGCTCGCCCGGCTCCTGTCGGAGGGACGCGACGGCGTCGCCCGCGCCCTGCGCGCCCGCGCGAAGGACGCCGCGACGGCCTGAGCGCACCCGGAGCGGCGGGCCCGTCCGGCCTGGGACGAACCTCCAGGAACACCGTTCCCTCCCCCCGGCGACCATGGGATCGTGTCATGGTCACGGGGGGAGGGAACGTGGAGACGGTACGGGACGTCCTGACGGCGCTCGCACGGCGCTACGCCTTCGGGGATCTGGCCGCGCTCGTCGCGGAGGGCACCATCGGCCGAACCGCGGGCGCCCACGGCCGCAAAGCCGACGCCGTCGCCGCCCTGTGCGCGTTCGGGCAGCGCGTCCTCGACCTGGACGCCGAGGACTTCGGCATGCCCGAGGCCGTCGGCGAGGTGCCCCGCGACCTGCTCGCCCGCGCCCGCGCCAGCCGCATGCCGCAGACGCCGCGGGAACGGCCGCGCGGAGCCCTCGCCAGCCTCCGCCCCGCCTACCGCCTCCTGCTGGAGGTCATCGCGATCCGCTGGCGGCGCCGCGACATGGCCGCGCTCGTCGCGGCCGTCCACATCGCCGGCGAATACCTGCCGCTGCTGGCGTGGGAACCGGTCCTCGGTCACGCCGGCGATCCCGCCCGGCTCGCCGCCGCGGTTGAGGGCGGGGGCAGCCGCTTCGGCGTCCCCGTCGAGCCCGGCTCGGCCCGCAGATGCGACCACACCCGCCCGGAACGCTCCGCCTGCGAACGGGCCCTGCGGGTCTTCGAGGAGCCGCCGTCCGGCTGGCGCGCCTACCTCGACCGGCAGCACAGCCACGTCGCCTCCGCCCTCGGCGACTGCGCCGCCCGGTGCCGCACCCCCTGCTCGGTCATGACCCGCCTGGACGACGCCGTCCGCGCCGACCTCGCCGAACGCTGCAGGCTCGCCGCCGGCTTCGCCGACGGACCGCTCGTGAGGCTCCGCCACGCCGCTCCCGTCGGACACGGCTTCGGGGTTCCGTCCCCGGAGGAGGTCCAGGCGGCCTGGTCACGCTCCCGCACGTCGCTGTCGCGCCACCCGATCGGCCACAAGGCCCTGGCCGACGTCGACCCCTCCTACCCGCTGCGCGGCCTGCCCGAGCTGTTCTCCGCGATCGCCGCGACCGAATTGCGTCCCGACACGCTCCTGCGCGACGTGACCGACCGCATCGCGACGGCTCTCATCTGACGCGACGGCTCTCATCTGACACGGCAACTCCTGCCTGATCAGGACCTGGGTTTGAGGGCCGGGTCGACGAAAGCGGAGTCGAGATCCTCCAGGAGCACCGGACGGCCCTGGGCATCGGCCAGGGGGATCCGCCAGTTGGGGTACTCGTCGGTGGTGCCGGGCTGGTTCTGGGTGCGGCGTTCGCCCACGGCGTCGGCGAGGGAGACGCCTCTCAGCCGCGCGGGAGTCCGGGCCAGGAACGCGTGGAAGGCGGCGATGATCAGCGTGTCGAAGGCGGTGGAACCGTGCGCGAGGACCCGCATGATCTCACGCGGCCGCACCGGCAGCAGTTTCTCGTCGTACAGGACGCCCAGCCACTCCTCCAGGCGGCGGTGGTGCTCGTCCTCCTCCTCGGCCCGGGGACGGGTGAGCAGCCCGAGACGGTCCCGCAGGGCGATGTGGTCGCCGTGGACGAAGCCGATGATGGGCGGCATGTCATGGGTGCCGACGGTGGCGAGGGAGAGCTCCCGCCACCGGGCCGCGGGCTTGGGGGCGCCGTCCTCGTCGCGTTCGAACCAGAGCAGCGACGTGCCGAGAATCCCGCGGTCGGCCATGGCCTCCCGGACCTCCGGTTCGACGGTCCCGAGGTCCTCGCCGACGACCACGGCCCCGAAGCGTTCGGCCTCCCGGGTCAGGGAGCCGAGCAGCGCGTCGCGGTCGTAGCGGACGTAGGTGCCGTCGGAGGGCGAGGCGCCCTCGGGAATCCACCACAGCCGCGACATCTGCATCGCGTGGTCCAGGCGGATCCCGCCCGCGTGCCGGAGCACGGCGGCCACCATCGCGCGGAACGGCCGGTATGAGTTGAGGGCGAGCGAGCCGGGCGCCCACGGCTGCAGGCCCCAGTCCTGGCCGCGCTGGTTGAACTCGTCCGGGGGCGCGCCGATGCTGACCCCGCGCGCGAACAGGTCGCCGTCCATCCAGGTGTCGGCGCCGGCGTGCGGCACTCCGGCCGCCAGGTCGTGGATGATCCCGACCGCCATCCCGGCGTCCCGGGCGGCCCGCTGCGCGGCCGCCAGCTGGCCGTCCAGCCGCCACTGGAGCCATTCGTAGAAGGCGATGCGATCGTCGTACTCGAAGGTCTCCGCCAGGGCGCGGCCCTGGGAGTAGCGCAGATGGGACGGCCAGCGCCGCCAGTCCGTGGTGCCCTGCGACTCGCTGATGGCGCACCATGTGGCGAAGGGGCGCAGGGCTCCGCGCTCCCGCGCACGGAACCGCTGGAACTCCGGGTCGTCCACACGCCGGACGCGGTACATCGTCTCGAAGGCCTTCAGTTTGGCCGCCCATACCGCGTCCCAGTCCAGCAATCCCTCCTTGGCGCGCAGCTCGGCCGCGAGGGCCGCGAGCCGCTCCCGGTCCTCGGCGGGCAGCCGCGCGTACTCCGGCATGTCCTCGATGCGCAGATAGAGCGGCGAGGAGAAGCGGCGGCTCATCGGCGAGTACGGCGACGGCCCCACCGGCGGCACGGGTTCCGTGGCGTGCAGGGGGTTGACCAGCACGAAGTCCGCACCGAGTTCCTGAGCGCTCCACGCCCCGAGGTCCCGGAGGTCGCGCAAGTCGCCGAGCCCCCACGACCCTCTGGACCGGATCGAGTACAGCTGCGCCGTGAACCCCCAGCCCCGAGGAGGGGGCCGCAGCGAATCCGGGGCGACGAGCAGCTCAACGTACTCCCAGTGGTCGTCGCGCCGGAAGCGCAGCCTGTGCCAGCCGGACGGGACGTCCCCGCTGAGCGGCAGCGGCCCGAACCGGCGCTCGGGCGGGGCGCCGGTGTGCGACGGCCCGGGGATCTCCGCGTCGCCGAGGCAGATCTCCGCCGTGGCCTCCCGTTCCGGGTCCAGAAACCGCCGGAGCGCCGCGCGGACGCGCTCCGCCGTCCGCCCCGCCGCCCGGCGGACGGTGAGCGGCGACGGTATCCGGCGCGACCGCTCCCGGCACCGCTCCAGCTCTTCCCGGATCGCGGCGGGCGTGGACGCGTCCACCCGGAGAGCGGCGAGGACGGCGACGAGCGTGTCCGGCGCGACGGCCCTCTCCCGTCCCCGCCAGTCCACGTACCGGGTCGCCACACCGTGCAGGCCGGCCAGCCTGATCAGTTCGTCGTCGCCCACGCCTCCACCATGCCCCGCCGTGACGGCCTCACGCCGGTCGCGATCGTGAGAGGAAACCCCAGGATGCGTGAACGTCAGCGCACGCCGGGCATGACGGGGCAGGAGTGACCGGCGCCGTTTTGTCGGACCCGGATGGCAGGATCGTCCGCCGCCGTGAGGCGCACGATCCGTAGGGGGAATTCATTGGCCAGTTGGCGTGAGGTGGTCGCTTCGGCCCCGGAGTTCGCCGCCCAGGTCCGAGACTCGTTCGAGGCGCACAAGCACAAGACCCTGGCGACGCTGCGGAAGGACGGCACACCACGGGTCAGCGGCATTGAGGCGTACTTCATCGAGGACGACCTGTGGTTCGGGTCGATGCCCGGCGCCCTGAAGGCACGGGACCTCCAGCGCGATCCGCGTTTCGCGCTGCACGGGCCGCCGGTCATCCTGAGCGCCGAGGACCCCGCCACGGCGGGCGGCGACGCCAAGGTCACCGGCCGCGCGATCGAGGTCACCGACCCGGAACGCCGCGCCGCGATGCTCACCGCACGAGGGTTTGACCCCGGCGCCTTCAGCGACTCTCACTTCTTCATCGCCGACATCGCCGAGGTCGTCCACACCAGGATCGAGGGATCGACCATGGTCATGCGTCTTTGGCGACCCGGCCGAGAACTGCGGACGTTCCGCCGCGCCTGAAGCCGGGGCGGCGGCATCGCGGTCTCGGCCGGGTCGCCGGTTCCGCGGGATGTCGGCGGTGGCGCCCGCTTCGGCGTCCCCGGTCACGCCGTCCAGATGGGCGGCTTGCGGTCGGCCCAGGGGCGGGCCTCCTCGAGCTGCGCCGACAGCGAGATCAGCGTGCCCTCGCCGCCGAGCCGTCCGGCGAGCATGACCCCGATCGGCAGCCCGTCGTCGTTCATGTGCAGCGGGACGTTGACCGCGGGCTGCCCCGAGATGTTGTACACCGCGGTGAACGGGGTGAACTTCGCCTGACGTTCGAAGTTCTCGGCGGGCTCCAGCTCGTGGAAGTACCCGATCGGGACGGGCGGCTGCGCCAGCGTCGGGTTGAGGATCACGTCGTACTGGTCCATCACCGGGAACGCCGCGCGCAGCGCGTTCTGCAGCGCGGCGTGGGCCTGGAGCAGCTGCGGCGCCGTCGTGGCCTCGCCGAGGCCGCGCAGCCAGCGCGTCAGCGGCTGGAGGAGGTCCTCCTTGTCCTTCTCGACGGGCGTCAACGTCGCCATTGCGCCCCAGAGCGTCAAGAAGTGCGGCACGACCTCGCTGCTCAGCACCGGCGGCAGGTCGACCACCTCGTGGCCCAGCTCCTCCAGCAGCGCGGACGCCTCCTCGTAGGCGGCGACGCAGTCGGGATGCACCTCCGCCCCCGGGACCGGCGGCTCCATGCTCCGCGCGATCCGCAGCCGGCCCGGCGGGCGCTCGGCGTAGGAGGCGAACGTCCCCTCGACCGGCGGCGCGGAGTACAAGTCGCCGGGCATGGGGCCCGCCATCACGTCCAGCAGGAGCGCCGCGTCCCGGACGGTCCGTGCGATCGGCCCGTTCGTCGCCAGCCCGAACAGGTCGGGGACGATGGGCCCGTGGGAGACGCGTCCGCGGGTGGGCTTGATGCCGAAGAGCCCGCACACGCTGCTCGGGATGCGGATCGACCCGCCGCCGTCGCTGCCCTGGGCGACGGGGGCCAGGCCGGACGCGACCGCCGCGGCGGCGCCGCCGCTGGACCCGCCGGCCGACCGGGACAGGTCCCAGGGCGTCCGCGCCGGAGGAGCGACGTCACTCTCCGTGTAGCACGGCAGGCCGAACTCGGGCGTCGTCGTCTTGCCGAGCAGGATCGTGCCGGCCTCGTGCAGGCGGGTCACCACCGTGTCGTCGGCGAAGCCGGTGAGATCGGAGTAGACGCGCGAGCCGAGGGTGGTCCGGACGCCGTTGACGAGGTTCAGGTCCTTGATGGGGACCGGGACCCCGTGCAGCGGAGGCAGGGCGTCCGGGTCCGGGGCGTCCAGCACGGCCTTCTCCGCCAGCTTCGCCTCCTCGCGGGCACGCTCGGCGGTGACCGTCACATAGGCCCCGACCTGGTCGTTGAGGCGTTCGATGCGGTTCAGGTAATGCTCGGTGATCTCGACGGGGGATACTTCCCTCGTGCGGACCGCGGCGGCCGTCTCCGCGGCGCTGAGGTCATGAATCTGTGTCACGGAACGGAACGCTAGACGCCGTGTGCGCGGGCGGGAAGAGGGTTGGGACGAAGCCGGCGAAGGGGAGAAGATTATCGACATACCCATCCGCCACGGCAGTGAATCACTCACGGGCGGCGACAAAACTTTCACCCGTCATGACTAGTCGCCACCCACACGGGTGATTACTCTGCGCGCGGAGGATCATGTCCTCGATCGGAAAGGAACACGGAGCGTCACTCATGGCGATCAGGGAGCGGGGCGACACACAGGGAGCCAGGGGCCAACCCCGGGCGAATCCGGAGACCGCGGAGCCGGACGCGACGGGGTCGGAGGAGACACACGAGCAGCATGCCCCGGCGAAGGAACGTCCCGCGGAGCGCACCGCGGCGACGCTGCTCGCCGACCCCAGGATCCGCCGCTGGCTGCCCGCGGCCGGCGCCGCACTCGCCGGCCTGCTCGTCATCGGCGTCCTGCTGAGCTGGCGGTTCGGCCTGGCCGCCGCCGTCCTCATCGTGATCGGCGACCACATCCGCCGGTCTCGCAAGAGCTCCTCCGTCCCGGCGTGGCAGAAGTCCTCGGCCGCCGAACGCCGCACCGAAAGGCAGCTGCGGTCCCTCGAACGCAACGGGTACCTCGTGCTGCACGCGCGCGCGGTCCCCCGCGACGACGAGGGCGTCAGCGACGGCCGGATCGACCACCTGGTCATCGGGCCGAGCGGCGTCTACGCCATCGACTCCGAGAAGTGGGACAAGCGTCTCCCCGTGCGCACCATGTCCCACCTCAAGCTCTTCCACGGCCCCTTCGACAAGAAAGACCGACTGGACGAGGCACGCTGGGAGGCCCAGCAGGCGAGCCGCGTCCTCGCCGGGCGCGTCGGCTTCGAGGTTCCGGTGCAGCCGTCCGTGGCCATCTACGGGCCGTCCATCCCGTGGAAGGTCATGCGGGTGCGCGACGTCGACGTCTACGCCGGCAACCGGGCGCGCGCCTACCTGCGTCGCCGCCCGAAGGTCCTGACCGACAGCGACATCCAGCGCATCTTCCAGGCGGCGAAGGAGGCCCTCCCGCCGAAGTACCCCGACTGAACCCCCGGGCTCGGTGAGCCGGCCGAGCACGCCGGCCGAGTCCCCGTCGACACCGGGCGGCCCCACCCTGCGGGCCGCCACGGCCCAACGGCTCAACGGCGAGCCCCGACAGACCGGTGCCGCGTCCACCCGCACCGGAACGGAGGGGCACCTCGCCCGCGGCCTCCGCGGCCGAGGTGCCACCCCGAGCTCCCACTCCCACGTCACCACGGGCCGCGGCCCGTTCCCCGGCCTGCCCGCCACCGCCGGGACGCCGTGTCGCGGCCTTTCTCGTGCCCGCGCACCCGTTGGTAGCATCGAGGGACGGCCGGCCCGGGCACGACCTCCGCCGAGCCTGCGGCAGCGCCGCGATCCGCCGCTGCGAACACCCCACCGTCGCTCCCCGACCGGGACCGCTCATACACGTCACAGGTTTGGAGAGGTCACTCATGCCACCGCTCAGGTCACGCACGGTCACCCATGGCAGGAACATGGCGGGCGCACGCGCGCTCATGCGGGCCAGCGGCGTGGAACGCGAGGACTTCGGCAAGCCGATCGTCGCGGTTGCCAACAGCTTCACCCAGTTCGTCCCCGGGCACGTGCACCTGGACGAGGTCGGCAAGGTCGTCGCCGGCGCCGTCCGCGAGGCGGGCGGCGTCCCCCGCGAGTTCAACACCATCGCCGTCGACGACGGCATCGCCATGGGCCACGACGGCATGCTGTACTCGCTGCCGTCCCGCGAGGTGATCGCCGACGCCATCGAGTACATGGTGAACGCGCACTGCGCCGACGCCCTCGTCTGCATCTCCAACTGCGACAAGATCACCCCGGGGATGCTGCTGGCCGCGCTGCGCCTCAACATCCCCACCGTGTTCGTCTCCGGCGGCCCCATGGAGGCCGGCAAGCCCGTCCAGGGCGTGATGGACGGCAACAAGCTCGACCTGATCGACCCGATCATCGCCTCCGCCGACTCCTCCCTCCCCGACGACAAGCTCCGGGAGATGGAGGAGAGCGCCTGCCCCACGTGCGGGTCCTGCTCCGGCATGTTCACCGCCAACTCGATGAACTGCCTCACCGAGGCGATCGGGCTGGCGCTGCCCGGCAACGGCACCGTCCTCGCCACCCACACCGCCCGCCGCCGCCTCTACGAGGACGCGGGCCGCACCGTCGTGGACCTCGCCCGCCGCTACTACGACGGCGACGACGCGTCCGTCCTCCCGCTGAGCATCGCCACGCGCGAGGCGTTCGCGAACGCCATGGTGCTGGACATCGCGATGGGCGGCTCCACCAACACGATCCTGCACCTGCTCGCCGCCGCGACCGAGGCGGGCGTGGACTTCGGCCTCGACGACATCGACGAGCTGTCCCGCCGCGTCCCCTGCATCTGCAAGCTCGCCCCCGCCACCGGCAAGTACCACGTCGAGGACTGTCACCGCGCCGGCGGCATCCCGGCCCTGCTCGGCGAGCTGAACCGGGCGGGGCTGCTGCACGGCTCCGCGCACTCGATCCACTCCGCGTCCCTCGACGAGTTCGTCGCCAAGTGGGACGTCCGCTCACCCGACGTGCTGCCCGAGGCCGTCGAGCTGTTCCACGCGGCGCCCGGCGGCGTCCGCAGCACGTCGGCGTTCTCCCAGAGCGCCCGCTGGGAGTCCCTCGACCTGGACCGTGAGAACGGCTGCATCCGGTCGGTCGAGCACGCCTACACCGCCGACGGCGGCCTCGCCGTCCTGCGCGGCAACATCGCCCCCGACGGCGCGATCGTCAAGACCGCCGGCGTCGAGGAGGAGCTGTGGACGTTCACCGGCCCCGCCGTCGTGTTCGAGTCGCAGGACGAGGCCGTCGAAGGCATCCTCGGCGGGAAGGTCAAGCCCGGTGACGTCGTCGTGATCCGCTACGAAGGCCCGAAGGGCGGCCCCGGGATGCAGGAGATGCTGTACCCGACGAGCTTCCTCAAGGGCCGCGGGCTCGGCAAGGCGTGCGCGCTGATCACCGACGGCCGGTTCTCCGGCGGCACGTCCGGGCTGTCGATCGGGCACGCCTCCCCCGAGGCCGCGGGCGGCGGCGTCATCGCCCTCGTCGAGGACGGCGACCGCATCGTCATCGACATCCCGAACCGGAAGCTGGAACTCGACGTCCCGTCCGACGAGCTCGAGATCCGGCGCGAGAAGCTCCTCGCCGACCTCGGCGGCTACCGTCCCCGCAACCGGAACCGGCCGGTCAGCGCGGCACTGCGCGCCTACGCCGCCATGGCGACGTCCGCGTCGACGGGTGCCGCCCGGGACGTGTCCCAGCTCGACCGCACGCACGGCTGAGCATCACGTCCGGGCATCGCGCCGCACCATTACCTCCCAGGTCATCGCCTTCGTTCCCCCGCGTGGGACACAGTGGGCGCAAAAGGCCGGGGCCGCAAGGCCCCGGCCCGGACGGCTCACAAGGAGATCACGATGACCGCCTACGCACTCGCGCACCTGCGCCCGCAACCGCCGCTCCACGACGACGTCTTCACCTACATGGAGCGCATCCAGGCCACCATGGACCCGTTCGGGGGGCGTTTCCTCGTCCACGGCACCACACCCGAGGTAATGGAGGGTCCGCTCGACGGCACCTACGTCATCATCGAGTTCCCTGACATGGACAAGGCCAGGGCCTGGTACACGTCGGACGCCTACCAGGAGATCCTTCCCATGCGCACCAAGAACATCGAGGGCACGGCCGTCCTGCTCCCGGGCGTCCCCGACGGCTACGACGCGGCCGCCACCGCGGACGCCCTCCGCGCCGCACAGAACGCGTGACCGGACGTCCAGCCGCGCACCGGTTCCCGGCGGAACGGGACGTCCGGCCCGCTCAGGAGCAGCAGCCCCCGCCGCAGCAGCCGCCGCCGGCGGGCCTCGGCGCGGGCGCGCCCTCCCGCGAGCGGGACGTGCCGGTGACGGCCACCGTCGACAGAAGCTTGACCGTGTCGTCGTGGCCGTCCGGGCAGGTGACCGGATCGGACGCGTTGATCATCGGGCGGGAGACCTCGAAGGTCGACCCGCAGGCACGGCAACGGTAGTCATAACGAGGCACGGCATCAGGATACGCCGGTGCCCCGGCCGTCTCGTCCCGTCGGCCTGTCGGGCGGCCGCGGTCAGGCGGCCGGTTCCCCGACGTAGGGGGCCCACTGGGGGTCGCCGTCGTGGAGCAGACCGATGAGACGCCAGTGCGGCCCCCGCGGGACGGTCGGCGTGACCTTCAGTGTCCAGCCGAGCTCGGAGAGCAGACGGTCCGCCTTGCGGTGGTTGCAGGTCATGCAGGACGCGACACAGTTCTCCCACACGTGCTTGCCGCCGCGGCTGCGGGGCTGGACGTGGTCGATGGTCTCGGCGCGACGGCCGCAGTAGACGCAGCGGAAGTTGTCGCGGCGCATCAGGGCCGCGCGGGTGAGCGGGACGCGGGTGCGGAACGGGATGCGGACGTAACGACGGAGCCGGATGACCGACGGAACCTCCATCGTCATCGTGGCCGAGTGCAGTACCGCGCCGGAGGTGTCATGGTGGACGATCTCTGCCTTCTCCCGAAGCACGAGGCAGACCGCCCGCCGGAGCGGGAGCGTGGTGAGTGGTTCGTACGTCGCGTTCAGGAGGAGGACCTGTCGCATCAGACGCCCTCCACCGGGCTGTGCTGTGGTTTCGCCTCGGCGGGCGCGGCGGACCGCGCCCCGGACCGAGGCCCGAGTATGTTCTCCGGCTCCTGCGTTCTCGCCATGAGGACCTCCCCAGAGGCGAACCGACCAGATTCAGTGTGGCGTCTCAGGGAGGCCATCCGCTACCCCGAATCATCCCCCTTCGGCCCACCGGCCGAACGCGAACACCCTCTGAGCGGCCGATACTTCTGAGCGACCAATACAGTTCAGGCTATGACGCCGTACCCTCCCGCACACCGCCAGGACATCGTCGAGGACATCCACGGGCACCGGGTCGCCGACCCGTACCGCTGGCTTGAGGACGCCGACAGCGAGGCCACCAAGGAGTGGCTCGCCGCGCAGGACAGGCTCTTCCACAAGTTCGTGGACGCCCTTCCGGGGCGTGAGGCGCTGCGCAGGCGCCTCGCGGAACTGCTCGGCGCGGGCAGCGTCGGCTCCCCCGTGTGGCGGGGCGAGCGGGCGTTCTTCACGCGCCGCGCCCCCGGCCAGGAGCATCCGGTGCTCTACACCGTGGACCCGGGAGGTTCCGAGCGCGTCCTCGTGGACCCGACGGCCCTCGACCCGGACGGCACGACGACGCTGGACGGCTGGCAGCCCGACAAGGAGGGCCGCCGGCTGGCGTACATGGTGTCCACCGGCGGGGACGAGGAGTCGCTGCTGTACGTCATGGACGTCGCGACGGGCGAGCGGGTGGAGGGGCCGATCGAGCGGGCGCGCTACTCGTCGATCGCATGGCTGCCCGGCGGAGAGGCGTACTACTACACCCGGCGCCTGCCCCCGCACGAGGTCCCCGAGGGAGAGGAGCAGTACCACCGGAGGGTGTACCTCCACCGCGTCGGAACCGATCCCGACGCCGACGACGTGCTCATCTTCGGCGAGGGGATGGACAAGACCAACTACTACACGGCCCGTGTCAGCCGTGACGGGCGCTGGCTCACGATCTCGTCGTCGCAGGGCACGGCGCCGCGCAACGACCTGTGGATCGCGGACCTGTCCGCGTCGCCGCCCGAGGCGCCCGAGCTGCGGGTCGTGCAGAAGGGGGTGGACGCCCACACCAGCCTGCATGTGGGCCGGGACGGACGCGCCTACGTCTTCACCGACCGCGACGCGCCGCGCTCCCGGCTGTGCGTGACCGATCCGGCCGACCCGTCCTACGAGACGTGGCGGGACCTCGTTCCACAGGATCCGGAGGCCGTCCTCACCGACTTCGCGATCCTCGACGACGTGGACCGTCCCGTCCTGCTGGCGGGGTGGACGCGCCATGCGATCAGCGAGATCACCGTCCACGACCTGGGGACCGGAGAGCGGCTCGGATCCGTTCCCACCCCGGGGCTGGGGTCGATCGGCGGCATCATCGAGCGGCCCGAGGGCGGCCACGAGGCATGGTTCGGCTACACCGACAACGTCACGCCGTCGTCGGTCCTGCGGTACGACGCGCGGACGGGCGAGACGACGACGTGGGCGTCCGCCCCGGGCGCGGTCACGGTCCCCGAGATCGAGACACGCCAGGTCACCTACACCTCCCGGGACGGGACGCGTGTGCGGATGCTCGTCGTGTCCCGTCCCGGGACGTCCGGGCCGCGGCCCACGATCCTGTACGGGTACGGCGGCTTCAACATCCCGATGACGCCGTCGTACTCGGCGAGCATCCTGGCCTGGGTGGAGGCCGGCGGGGTGTACGCGATCGCGAACCTGCGCGGCGGGTCCGAGGAGGGCGAGGAGTGGCACCGCGCCGGAATGCGCGAGAACAAGCAGAACGTGTTCGACGACTTCCACGCCGCCGCCGAGAAGCTCATCGCCGACGGGCTGACGACGCCGTCGCAGCTCGCGATCCACGGCGGGTCGAACGGCGGGCTGCTCGTGGGCGCGGCGCTCACCCAGCGTCCCGACCTCTACCGGGCGGTGGTGTGCTCGGCTCCGCTGCTGGACATGGTCCGGTACGAGAAGTTCGGCCTCGGCGAGACCTGGAACGACGAGTACGGGACGGCCGACGACCCCGAGGAGTTCGGCTGGCTCATCGGGTACTCGCCCTACCACCACGTCCATCCCGGGACCGCGTATCCGGCCGTGCTGTTCACGACGTTCGACAACGACACCCGCGTGGACCCGCTGCACGCCCGCAAGATGTGCGCGGCCCTCCAGCACGCGACCGCGTCGGACGCCCCGATCCTGCTGCGCAACGAGCAGAAGGTCGGTCACTTCACCCGCTCGGTGAGCCGTTCGGTCGATCTCATGACCGACACGCTCGCCTTCCTGGCGGCGCACACCGGCCTCGATCTTTCCGGCGCAGAGCAGCCGAAGGACGTTGACGGATGATCTAATACGGGGGTGAACGAGTCGACGGCGCGGGAACCGTCCGCCCTGGAGCGCGCGCTCGGGCTGCTCAGGGAGCCGCCCGGCGAGCCGGACGTCTCGGCGGGCTACCTCGACCTGATCGGGGCGCCGCCGCGGCGGCCGCCGACGCCGCTGCAGTCGATGATGGAGTCGACGCTCCTGCCGCGGATCTACGAGCGGGTGTGGCGGCCCGTCGGGTTCAACATCGCCAAGGGCTGGCCGATCGGCCCGGACACGGCCGCCGAGCACGCCATGGCCCGCGAGTGGCTCGGGCTGTCGCAGCCGGGGCGGTCCGGCCGCCCGCCGGCCGCCGTCCTGGACGTGGCGTGCGGCCCCGGCAACGTCACCCGGGGTCTCGCCGCCGGTGTCGGACGCGACGGCCTGGTCGTCGGGCTCGACACGTCTTCGCCCATGCTCGCCCGCGCCGTCGCGGACACCCCCGAACCCGGCACCGACGACCCCGACGTCTGCTACGTGCGCGCCGACGCCTCCGACCTGCCGTTCCGCGACGAGGTCTTCGACGCCGTCTGCTGTTTCGGGGCGCTGTACCTGTTCGAGGATCCCTGGGCGGCCCTCGACGACATGATCCGCGTCCTCAGGTCCGGCGGCCGCCTGATCGTCCTCACGTCACGCCGTCCCGTGTCGTTCCCCCTCGCCCGCCTCTCCGTCGAGGTGATCCGCCGCACCACCGGCTACACCGTCTTCGGCGACGACGAGATCACTTCCGCGCTCGCAGGCCGCGGCCTCACCCACATCAGGCAATGCCGCTACCCCTTCATGCAGATGGTCGGGGCCAGACGCCCCTGAGCGGACGGAAACGCCGGGGGTGGGGGTGAGGCGCGTTCAGCTCGTCCGAGTCGTCGGCAGGGCTCAGCGCAGGGGTTTCTCCAGGTAGATGTTGACTATTCCGCCGATCTTCTCCCGGCGGGTCTCGGTCCAGCCGGCCTTGCGGTAGAGGGAGAGCGCGGGCGTCTGGAGCTCGGTCGTGTCGGCCTTGAGGATCCGGTAGCCGTACTCACGGGCCCGTTCCTCGAGGGCCTGGACGACGGCGGTGCCGTAGCCGCGCCGCTGGACGGACGGCAGGACGCGCAGCCGCACCATCTCGACGGCGTCGAGGGCGGGGGCGCCCAGCGCGTAGCCGCCGAAGGCGCGGGCACGGCCGCCGGGCACGAGGTCGGCGCGGCGCAGGCCGCCCATCGCGACGATCGTTCCGTCGAGCTCGCCGACGAGGAACTCTCCGTCGTTGCGGAGATAGATGTCCTCCATTCGGAAGAAGTCGTGGTCGTAGTAGACGCCGTCACCGGGACGGAGGCCGACCTGGGCCAGCCCTTCACGATGCAGGGCGAGGACGGTGGCGTGGTCGGCGGGGCGATAGCGGCGCAGCCGCAGTTCGCCGAAGCTCCATTCGGGGGGTTCGTCCTGGACGCGGACGAGAGCGCGGGCGGGATTGCCCCGCCAGGGGGTGCCGTCGGGCATGCCGGGTCAGACCTGCTCGGTGGGGGGATCGGAGCGGCGGTCCTGCGTGGGGCTCTTGATCCAGGGACCGGAGAGCGCCTCGTAGAACTCCTTCAGGGCCGGGATCTCACCGTGCTTGGCGGCGACCGCCGCGCCGATCTGCCGGGCACGGTGCACGAGGATGTCGGAACGGTGCTCGACCGGCAGGTCGAGGATCGCCTCCTGCCCGGCGGCGAGCGCCGCGTCGGGCTCCCCGGCGTGGAGCCTGCACATCGCCCGGTCGAGGCGCACGAGGGTCAGGTCGACGCGGTCGGTGGGCGAGTACAGCGTGAGCGCGTGGCTGAGGACCTCGTCGCCGTGCTTGTGGTCGCCGAGGCTGGTGAAGGTGTCGCCCTCGTAGAACGCCATCTGCCGGTCGGTGAACCCGAACACGAGGTCGCTGGTGTCGGACTTGGAGAGCTGCTCGAACACCGCGCGTCCGCGGACGAGGGCGCGCCGCGCGCTGGGGGCGGCGTCGCCGCGGCCGCGCATCGCGAGCATGCCGAGCGCGCGGGCCTCCACGGCAGGCGCCATGGCCCCGGCGACGCCGGGCGTGCGGCCGGCGAGGTCCTGCGCCTTGCGGGCCAGGTGCAGCGCCTCGCGGGGGTCGCCGTAGTACATGGGGACCAGCGACTCGCGGACGGTCACCCAGGCGCGCAGCTGACGGTCGCCGGTCTCGTCGGCGGCGGTGCGGGCCGTGCGGAAGAACGAGCGGGCGAGCCGGTGGTCGCCGAGGTTGATCATGATCAGCCCGGACAGCCCGGAGAGCTGCGCGGCGATCCGGCACAATCGCTCCTGCAGCTCGATCGGCTGGCGTTTGTCGCACATGCGCCGCACCTCGCTGAAGTCCAGCAGGACGTCGCAGAGCATCCGCAGCGACGGTGTCGCCTGGTACTGCTGGCCGTAGCCGTAGGTCGTCTCCTCCCACTGGTCGAGCATGGTGGGCGAGACGGTCGCGCCCACGAGCGTGTCGTCCATCTTGCGGCGCAGGTTGTCGACGGCCCCCAGAAACTGACCGTCGAGCGCCACGCCCGCTCCGGCCAGCAGCTGCAGAAGGGTTCTGCGAAGCACGATGTCCTCCTCTCCGACATCAATGGTCAGCGGGCTCTCGGCGCGGTCGGGGGCCCGCAGTTCGTTCACGGTGACCCAGGGACGGTCGTCGGCCCTGGGGACGATCGCCCCGACGAGTGCGTCGGGTTCTTCTCCGGGACGCCGTTCCGGCTCCCGGGGCTGGGGGACGCCCGCTCCGCCCTGACGAACCGCGCCTCCTTGACGGACGGCGTGGCCGCGACCGCAGATGCACGGGCTCGGGAAGTCGAGCGCGTCGGGTTCCACCCGGTAGACGCAGCACAGGTAGTGCAGATACTCGGGACCGGGCCTTTTGTACCCGCTCTCGTAGGCCGACAGGAGGGTCTCGCCGAGCCTGGGCGGCGGCTTGCCGTCCAGCTCGTAGAGCGCCTTCACCTGGGCGACGATGTCGGACAGCGCGACACCGTGGGCCAGCCGGTGCGTCTTGATCCGGCTGGTGCCGAATAACGGCCCGCACTGCTCGTGGATCTCCTGCGCGATTTCGACGGGGTCCTGTCCCCGGGCGAGAGCGCGCGCACGGATCCGCCGAGCCACGTCCGTCTCTTTCCGAGGGGGGTCCGACATCGGTTCCGGCCTCCTCACGCCGGACGGGGATCGCTCCTCCCGGGGGAGAAGGGCGATGGTTCCGCCACGGCGACCGGTGATCTAGATGGCCACGACAGATAATCTCTCGCGCACGCAGCGTAACCCTGGTCACGGAAGCGGCCAAGCGGTTCGCCGCAAGAAGCAGTCGCCAGGAGGCGTCCCGCACACCCGAGGTAGAGATTTTTCCTCCACGGGGACGAGGACTTCTCCTGAGGTGAGGAGATCCGGTACCACACGGGGCGTCCACTCACTTGACCACGGCAGTGAGAGTTGCAATTCTCGCGGCGAGTGACCGAACGGATTCGCAGAGTTGATCAATCGCCGGTGCCCGGCCGCGAGTCGGCGCTCCCCGGCGGAGGGGGTGGGAAGGTGGTCAGCGACAGACGCGTCGGCTACCTCGAGGAGCTGGAGCGGGAACTCGGCGCGCGCGGCCTGGTGGCCCGCGTCGTCAGGACCCGCTCGGGGCCCGCGTTCCTGCGGGTCGTGAACCCCGAGGCCGCGAGCCTCGCCGAGGACATCACCTGCGCCCCGGCCCCCGAGACCACGGACCACTACTTCTGGTGGTCCTGGGGTGAGCGCATGCACCGCGTGGACGACGTCGGCGGCGCCGCGGTGAAGCTGGCGCACGTCCTGCAGCCCCTGCGCGAGGCGAGCGAGGCCTCGCCTCCGGGCGACCGGGAACCCTCCGCCGCGCGGTGACCCCGCGCCCCCGGCCGCGCCCGTCCCCCGGGCCGCCGAGCCGGACGCCCTGAACGGCGGGACCCCCAGACCGGGCGTGTCCCGTGAGGCCGTGGCCGGACGGCGCGGCAGCCACGGACCTCGCGGGACACGCTCGCCGAACCGGCCCCTCCCCGGCCGGATCACGGCGACGCGGGCTACGAACGCGGGTCACGACGGTGTCGGTGACGGTGATGCGAAGCGGTCGCGACCGTCCCCTACGATCGGGCTCGCACCCGCCGCCGTCCACGGCGCGGTGTCCAGGCACCACAACGGCCGGGGAGGGTCTGCCGAATGTCGCTCGCCGTCGAAGCGCCGCTGCTGTGGGCTCAGGACGGATCGCCCGAAACCGCCTGCCGCGACAGCACGCCCACGACGTCCTGCCGACTCGTCTGGAACATCACGCACAACACCGACTTCACCCGCTTCTACGCGACCTGGCTCGACGGGCCCCTGTCGACCCTGCTGTCGATCATCGTGACCCTCGTGGTCGCGCTGATCGTGCGCAACATCGCGCACCGCATGATCACCAGGGTGACGGTGCGGATGGCCGAGGGCACGATGTCCGAACGC
This sequence comes from Spirillospora sp., assembly GCA_036564055.1. GTDB lineage: Bacteria > Actinomycetota > Actinomycetes > Streptosporangiales > Streptosporangiaceae > Spirillospora. Next base: position 4,137 of record DATCLF010000097.1, on the reverse strand, counting down.
GCCAGGGAACGCTCCCGGACGGCGTTCGAGGGCAGCCCCGCCCTGCTCACCAAGCGGCGCGCCCAGCGCGCGCAGACGCTCGGCTCCGTGCTGCGCTCCACGGCGTCCGTCGTGATCATGGGGACGGCCCTGTTCAGCATCCTCGGCACGCTCGGCGTGAACCTCGCCCCCATCCTCGCCAGCGCGAGCGTCATCGGCGTCGCGGTCGGCTTCGGCGCCCAGAACATCGTCAAGGACCTCCTCGCCGGGCTGTTCATGCTCCTGGAGGACCAGTACGGCGTCGGCGACTACATCGACGTCGGCAGCGCCAAGGGGACGGTCGAGGCCGTCACCCTGCGGGTCACCCGGATGCGGGACGTGGACGGCGTCGTCTGGTACGTCCCGAACGGCGAGATCAAGAAGGTCGGGAACGAGTCGCAGAACTGGGGACGCGCCGTCCTGGACATCCCCGTCGACATTCACGAGGACACCGACCGGGTCAAGACCCTCCTGAAGACCACCGCCGACGAGATGGCGGCCGACGAGGCGTGGAAGGACCTCATCCTGGAGGAACCGTCGGTGTGGGGCGTGCAGGCGTTCGCCGGTGACGCGCTCGTCATCCGCGTCGTGCTCAAGACCGCCCCGGGCCAGCAGGGCGAGGTCGCGCGGGAGCTGCGGGAACGGGTCAAGCGGGCGTTCGACGAGGCCGGCGTCTCGGTCGCGACCCCCACCGCGTAGGACGTGCCTCTCGCATAGGGTGGAGATCGCTATGACGGACAAGGTGACCTTCTACGAAGCGGTCGGCGGCGAGGAGACCTTTCGCCGGCTGGTGCACCGCTTCTACCAGGGGGTCGCGAACGACCCCCACCTTCGCGCCCTCTACCCCGAGGAGGACCTCGGCCCCGCCGAGGAGAGGCTGCGGCTCTTCCTGATCCAGTACTGGGGCGGTCCGACGACCTACAGCCAGCGGCGCGGGCACCCCAGGCTGCGGATGCGGCACGCCCCGTTCGTCATCGGGGAGCGCGAACGGGACGCCTGGCTCCGGCACATGCGGGACGCGGTGGACGAGCTGGACCTTCCCGAACACCTGGAAAAGCAGCTCTGGGACTACTTCACGATGGCGGCGCACAGCCTGGTGAACTCACCGACATGACCGGGCGGACCGCCCTGCGCGACGCTCGGCGGACGGCGGTGCGCCGCGTTCGCGGTCGGACCCGAGGCCGGTGCGGTGCGCCGTCCCGGCGGACGGCGCACCGCGAGGCCCCGGCGCATCGTCGCGGCGTGCGCCCGACTCGTCCTTACAGCGGCGGACGCTGGAGCCGGAGCGGGTCGTCGGCGCGCGGCGCGGTCTTCAGCGTCTGCGCCCTGTCGTCGACACCCGCCCACCGCTTGAGGTCGGCGATCGCCCTGGCCTGCTGCTCGTCGGGCAGCGTCGTGATGAGGCGGGCGCTGTGGTTCATGCCCGGGGCGACGTAGACGGCCGAGTCACGGCTGCCCGGCCCGAGACGGAACGGCTTGGCGCCCCACGGGTCGTTCTCCCCGTACACGAACATCATCTGGCTGGCGTGCCACCGCACCCAGCGGTCGATGTCGCGCATGGCGCGGCCGTTGTCGAACCGCATCGGGATGTCGCGCGGGACGTAGGTGCGCGGGTGGTAGCTGCGCTCGTGCCGCAGCAGCTTGCGCATGTGCGCGAACTTCGGCGACGGCCAGCCGAGCTGCGTCCCCGCCTGGTAGTAGTACGGAATGTACGGTTCGAGGCCCTGGTCGGTGTAGAACGACAGGCCGGAGATGGCGTCGAGCGACGCGTACAGCTCGTCGTCGGTGCCGTCCACCGGCGGCAGGTCGGCGCAATCGGACTGCAGGCTGTACTGCCAGAACGCCCACTCGTAGTCCATCACCGAGTTCTCGAACGCACGGTCCGGGGTGCGCAGGAGCGTGAACGTCCAGCCGTTCTCCTCGGCGTCGGCCGCGAAGCGCTTGAGCATGGCGGGGCGGCGCTTGAGGAACTCGCGGGCGAGGGCCTGCAGGTGGGCGCGGCACTTCGGGTCGGTGCCGACCTTCTGGAAGAACTCGTCGTAGGCCCGGTCGTGGTTGTTGTCGTAGTCGTTCGGCGCCACGTAGACGACGCTGCCGTCGACGTCGCGCGGGTAGAAGCGCCTGTGGTAGACGGCGGTCATGCCGCCCTTGCTGCCGCCCGTCGTGATCCACTTGCCGGTGTAGATGCCCTTCAGGGCCTGGATGACCCGGTGCTGGTCGGTGGCGGCCTGCCAGATCGTGTCCTTGGTCCAGTCCGTCGGGACGGGACGCGAGGGCGTGAAGTAGCGGTGTTCGAGCGAGACCTGGTTCCCGTCGACCAGCGCGGTGGGCTCGGCGGTGAACATCGTCTCGGGCGTGTGGTAGCCGCTGGTGTACAGGACCACCGGCAGGTCGTCGGCCTTGTGCTGCAGCATGATCCGCTGCTCGAACCACTGGCCCTTCGGGTCGCGGTGATCGACCGGCTGCCGGTACGTCAGCCAGAACCACCGGTAGCCCGGTATCGTCGACGGCTTCTCCGTCACCTTCATTCCGGGAATCGACTTCAGGCGTTCGAGAATGTCGGCCGCCTGGGCCGTGCCGGTGGTGATCGTGCCCGCCTGGGCCGTGCCCGCCTGGACGGTGACCGCCTGCGCCGACGTGGCGGTGGCGCCGGTCAGGCCCGCGGCGAGCAGCAGGGCCGCCGCTCCTCGTGAGACGCGCCGCATCGTGCCCCTTTCGCGTGGGTTCTCCACAATCGCGTCGCGACCCTAGATCGAAAATCAGGGTCGAAACGGATTGCCGATGCGCTTGTTACCCATCCGTAATGGCCCGGTTGTCATCCGGCGGCCAGGGCGAACGCCGACAGAAGGGCACAGGAGACGAAAAGGCGCACGATAGCCGGGCCGTGCGCCGCCTGGAGAACGGGGACCGTCAGGTGGGCGGGGCCGGGGAGACGCCGTCGTCCCAGGGCGCCAGACGCTCGTAGAGGCGTTCGTCGTGCCAGCGTCCGTCCAGGTGGATGTGGCGGCGGGCCGTCCCCACGAGCGTGAACCCGTTGCGTCGCAGAACCTTCTGGGACGCGTGGTTGTCCACCCTCGTGAACGCTTCGACCCGATGCAGGCGCAGCTCACCGAACGCCACGTCCAGCGCCTGCCGCAGCGCCTCGGTCGCGACGCCGCGGCCGGCGTGCGCCCGCGCCACCCAGTACCCCACGAAGCAGGACTGCAGGGGGCCGCGCAGGACGTTGTTGAGCGTGATCCGCCCGGCGATCTCACCGTCGACCAGGATGACCCCGGGCCACATCTCCTCGGCCGCGTGGGCCTCGACCAGGGCGCGCAGATTGTCGCGCTGACCCTCCACGGTGTAGTACGCGTCGTCCTGCTCCGGCTCCCACGGACGCAGGTACTCGCGGTTCTCGGCGTAGAGCGCGGCGAGGCGTTCCGCGTCCCCCAGATGCACGACCCGCAGCCGCACCCCTGGTTTGGCACGGTCCAACGAGGCCGGGACCCCCGCGAGCGCCGTCATGCCGACGGCACGAGATAGCGGCCGATGAACTCCCGCTCCTCGGGAGTGAAGCGCCGAGGCCGGTTCGCCTCCACGTCGAACGCGACGAGCGTCGAGGTCGCCTCGGCGTAGACGGTGTCGTCGTCGCGGACCTCGTAGGCGAGCCTGAACGAGGCGGTGCGCAGCTCGGTCACCCACGTCTCCACGCGGATCGGGTACACCGTCGGCAGCAGCGGGGCCCGGTAGTCGATCTCGTGCCGGGCGACCACCATGCCGCGGACGGGCTTCTCCCCCTTGCGCACCGGGTCGCCGTGGAACATCTCCAGGCGCGCGTCCTCCAGGTAGCCGAGGAACTTCACGTTGTTGACGTGACCCTGGGAGTCGATGTCACCGAACCGGATCTTGAACTCGTAGATGTGCCGGCAGTCGGCCGCGGGCCGATCGGTCTGCTGCATGTCCTCGCCTGGGGTAGGGGGAACCGTGCTTCCGCCCGATGCTACCGACCGCGGATCGCGCATCCTGCGCTCCGGGGTGTGCTTCCGATCACCGTCCGCAGCCCCAGAGTCGTTTCGGACGCGGAGCTCTCGGCCGTGGAGCGTTCGCCCGCGGGTCGTTCAGTCGCGGACGAGACAGGGA
>DATCLF010000096.1:0-7029 GCA_036564055.1 Spirillospora sp. | reverse complement strand
CCGCTACGTCCTGCATATCCGCGATCGTAGTCGGGGCGGGGCGGGCGGCGGAGCACGCCGCCGCGAACGCTTCCGCGCGTTCGCGGCGCGGTCATCGGCCGGACGAACACCCGTCACCGCGGGACGCCACCGGTGCGCGGTGGAACGCTCGAAAGGTCAGTCGGGCGGCGGGCCGGACGGGCTCGGACGGGGCCGGACGGGGTCAGCCCGCGTCCGCGGGCGCGACGTCGGTGACGGTGAAGACGGAGTCGAGCCCGGTGACCTGGAGGATGCGCTTCACCGCGGGGCGCGGCGCGGCGAGTTCCAGCGAGCCGCCCTGCTCCTTGAGCCGCTTCATGGCCGAAAGCAGCACGTTCATGCCGGTCGAGTCGCAGAACTCGACGCCGCTCAGGTCGACCACGATCCTGGTGACCTGGTCGCGCAGGAGGCCCGCCAGGGCCGCCTGCAGCCTGGGCGCGGTGTACAGGTCAAGCTCGCCCACCGCCGTGACGACGGCGTGACCCCCTTGAGACGCGGTCGAGACGTTTAGCTCCACGTCCGGCACACTATCTCGGGAACGGCCCGCGAGCCAGACAGTTCGCCAAGTCCCCTGCGGCACGGGCGTGTCGTCGCGCGGGTGGTCCACACGCTTTGAGAACTACGCACCGTGATGTCGTGATCTCACCGGCGGCGGGGTCGGCGGACATCGCGGTGTTCTCCCCGGTTCCCGCCTCACGGGGACCCCGAATAGGAGAGGCTGAGCAGGTGCGACACCGGCAGGGGTGGGAGGCCGACCCGAGAGAGGCCCGGCTTCGCGAGCGCCTGGAGACGATCCGCGTGCGCTCCGCGAAGTCGAGTTCGTGGCGCTCGTCCACCGACTACCTTTCACGCCTGGTGAACAAGGACGGCGTCGTCTCGGTCAAGGCGCGTCTGTCGCGCGAGGACCTCGCCTTCCTCGCGGGCGCCCGCGAGGAGGTCCTCATGTTCGCCGAACTCGGCACCCGTCTCCTCGACCTGCACCGTCCGCGAGCGTCCGGGGGCATCTCCAGCGACCCGGAGAGCCCCGTTCACCGATGCCGCGCCTGCATGGCCCGCTGGCCGTGCCCCACCTTCCGCGCGATAGACGAGACCCTGGGCACCTGACCGGTCTGCATCACCACGTCTGCATCACGACAAAGAGCCCCGACGGGGGACGATCGACGCTTTAATAGGCGAATGGTCAACACGCGCCCCGCCACTCCGGCCGCCGGCGTCATCGCGTTCATCCTCGTCGGCGGCGCCGTCGCCACGGCCGTTGCCACGATCATGATGTTCTTCAGTGGCTACGCGTCCGACATCCTGAGGTCGTTCCGGACCTCGACCGGCTACTACGTCATCTCCTGCGTCCTCGTCGGCCTGTTCACCGGCGCGGGAGCCCTGATCAGCCGCCCGCGCGGGCCGCTCGCACCGATCGCCGCCGCGATCACCGCCTTCGGCGCCCTCTACGTGGGGAACCGGTTCGGCGTGATAGCCCTCGACATAAGCGGAAGCATCCCCGACCCCGTGTACTTCACCGCGCTGATGAAGTACCACTTCGACGTCGAGGACCTGCTGGCACCGCTCATCGCGGCGGGCCTCGCCGGACTGCGCGTGATGATGGTCGCCAAGAGCCTTCCGCCGTCCCGGCCCGCCGGCCCGCCCCGCCAGCCGGCCCCGGGTCCGGGTTGGGCTCCGGGAGGTCCTCAGGGTGGGCCTCCACCCCATGGCGGGGGCTGAGGCATGCAGAGTGGTCCTCAAGAGTGATGACCGCGTCCAGTCCGGCGCCTACGGTGGAGACATGGGTAGGACAGTTCTGACCATCCTGGGCGTCGTGCTCGCGGTGTGGCTCGTGATGACCATCATCGGGTCGCTCCTCGCGATGCTGAAGACCTTCTTCTTCATCGGGCTCGCCGCGGTGATGGTCGTCCTCGTGGTGACCGCCGTCTCCAAGTTCTCGAAGAGCTAGAGGCTCGTCGGGCGGTGCCGCCGCGCCCCGGCGGGCGCGGCGGCGCCCCGGCGTGCCGTGCCGGTCACCAGACCACGTCGGTCAGGATGTCGCGCTCGTTGTGCGCGAACTCCATCTCCTTCCAGCCCAGCGGGTTGGGCGCCAGCCGCACGCGAAAGTACGTGGTCGGGTGGGTTTGGACGGCGTACTTGTGGGTGCGCTTGCCCAGCACGGTGATCTGCAGGTTCGCGAGCTGCTGAAGCTCCCTCTCGTCGATCTCCTCGCCGATCTTGTCGATGGTGCCGAAGCAGTAGGCGCTTTCGTAGTGGTCGTTCAGCTTGTCCTGGAGGGCGGAGTCGATTCCGTCGCACAGGTCGCGGTCACCTCGCCCCAGCGCGACCAGGAGGTGCCGTGCCTCGGCGACGGGGTCGTGCTTGGGCGGGGGCGGGGGCTCGGGAATCGAACGAAAGCCGATCACGGTCGAGATGGCCAGCGCCAGCCACGCCGCCACGAACACACCCCGCCGCTTCGGCCGATGGGGGGCGCGAACACGCCGGACCAGCGCGCCGACGGTCAACGCGACGAGCGCCACCAGCAGCGTCCACCGGTACGCCCGGACCATCTCCAGGTAGATCAGTCCCAGGACGATGGGAAGGAACATCAGAACGACGGCGCCGGTCAGGCATCCTCCCGTCCCTGCGGGTATCCCGGCGGGCGTCGCGCCGGGCGGCTCCGCGCCCACGACCGGCGAACCACCGCGCGTGGAGTCCCTCCAGAACTCTCCCGGCGGCGAACCGGAGGGGACGTTGAAGTCGTAGTCCCATCCGGTCGTGGTGGCGATCTTGTTCGTCCAGCTTTGACCGTTCCAATACCGGCTGTTCCCCTGGCCATCGGGGTAGAAGCCCGGCGGTTGCGGCATGCGAGCCCCTTCTTCTCCACCATGGTCCGGTCAGGCGGTGCCGTGGACGGCGATCACGCCCGACCGTCCGCTCGCCGGCTGCGGCGGACGAGACCGTCCCTTTTGATCGCCTACACCGGGCGCCGGGTTCGACACCGTCCGCGACCTGACCGCCCCCCGGCGGAGCGCCGCGAGCCCCGACGTGCCGGTGCCCCGTCGCGTCGGCGGCCCTGCCTTGGCAAAAACCGGCTCCGCCTCTTGCCGGGGCGTCGCGAATGGCCGCATGATGCCGGACACCAGGACACCGGACACCAGGACACCGGAGACCAGGACACCAAGGACAGCGGTCAGCGGCGAAGGGGCCTACCGTGGCGGTTCTCACCGACGTACTCCGCGAGCGCGCGAGCTCGCATCCCGACCGCATCGCGTACATCGCGGGCGACACCGAAATCAGCTTCGGGGACTTCGACCGGCGCGTCGACCGGGTCGCCTCGGCGCTGGCGTCCGCCGGCGTCGGCCACGGTGACCGCGTGGCGATCCTCGACAAGAACTCGCTGGAGTACGCCGAGCAGCTCTTCGGCGCGGCGCGTCTCGGCGCCGTCCAGGTGCCGGTGAACTACCGCCTGGCGCCCGACGAGGTCGCCTACATCGTCAACAACGCCAAGGCCAAGGTCTTCGTCGTGGGGCCCGAGTTCGTCCCCGTTCTCGACGCCGTCGCCGACAAGCTGGAGCACACCGGTCTCACGGTGGTGATCAACGGCGGGGACACCAAGTACCAGGACTACTCCGCCTGGATCGACGGCGCGCCCGACAGCCGCCCCGAGTACGAGCCGAGCACCTCGGACGTGTTCGTCCAGCTCTACTCGTCGGGCACGACGGGCCGTCCCAAGGGCGTCATGCTGACGCACGACAACTTCCTGGCGGCCCTGACGGTCACCAACGACGTGTGGGACATCGACGAGTCGTCGGTCCTGATGGTGGCCATGCCGATGTACCACGTGGCGGGCAACGTCCTCACGGTCTCGTCGGTGTACAACGGCCTCACCGGGGTGATCGCCCGCGAGCCCGACCCGACGCTGATCGCGAAGGGGATCGAGCGGCACCGGGTCACGCACATCTTCCTCGTCCCGGTCCTGCTGCAGTTCATGCAGCTGATCCCGGAGGTCTCCGAGGCCGACATGTCGAGCCTCAGGCTGCTGCTGTACGGGGCGTCCCCCATCAGCGAGGACGTCCTGCGCGGCGCCATGCGGATGCTGCCGGGCACCGACTTCATGCAGGTGTACGGGCTCACGGAGGTCACCGGCGCGATCACCATGCTGCCCCCCGAGGACCACGACCCGGACGGCCCGAACGCGCACCGGCTGCGCAGCGCCGGCCTGCCCAACGCCAACACCACGATCAAGATCGTGGACCCGGCGACGCAGAAGGAGCTGCCCGTCGGCGAGGTCGGGGAGATCGTCTGCAAGACCCCGCAGAACATGAAGGGCTACTGGGGCCTTCCCGAGGAGACCAAGACCGCCCTCTCCGAGGACAACTGGTTCCGGACCGGCGACGTCGGCTACCTGGACGAGGACGGCTACCTCTACATCCACGACCGGGTCAAGGACATGATCATCTCGGGTGGGGAGAACATCTACCCCGCCGAGGTCGAGAACGTCCTGATGAGCCACCCGGCCGTCACCGACTGCGCGGTCATCGGCGTCCCGTCGGAGAAGTGGGGCGAGACTCCGAAGGCCCTCGTCGTGCTGTCCTCGGACGTGTCCGAGCAGGAGATCATCGACTTCTGCCGGGAGCGGCTCGCCCACTTCAAGTGCCCGACCTCCGTCGAACGCCGCGACGAGATCCCCCGCAACCCCACGGGCAAGATCCTCAAGCGCGAGCTGCGCGCGCCCTACTGGGAGGGCCACGACAGAGCCGTCCACTGAGGCGCGTACGGCCCCGTCGTCCGTTGCGGCGGGACGCTACCCGTTGTAACGGACGACGGCGGAGAGCGGGCGGTGGTCGGACGCCTTGACGGTGCCGGCGGGCACGCTGCAGGACACGGCGGCCGACCGGGTGATGAACAGGTAGTCGGTCTTGTCGACCGCGGTGCCCCGCCAGTCCTGCCGCGTGTCGGCGCCCGTGCGGGACGAGCCCGTCTGGTCGCACTCGTCGTAGACGCCGTACAGCGGGTCCAGGGCCGGGCTGCCCGGGACGTCGGCGAGGTCGCCGCCGACGAGCACGCGGCCGGTGCCGGCGAGGTCGGCCAGCGCCCGCGCCTGCCTGCGCTTCCGGTCGGCGCTCTCACCCGCGTCGAACCGGGTGACGCAGACCCGGGTCGCCCAGTCCCTGACCTCGCCGCACAGGGCGACCGGGGCCCGGCCGGCCGGCGCGGGCAGCCTGGTCTCCTTGGTCTCGGCGAGCGGGGCGTCGGTGCCGATGGCGACGCCTACGCGCCCCTGACCCTTCGCACAGGACGAGCCGCCGGGGATCGGCGCGAACGCCCAGCTCCAGCCCTTCGCCGTCGTCGTGAACCGGCGGACCTGCCCCTCGCAGACCTCCTGGAGGAAGACGGCGTTCGGACGGACCTTGCGCCCGCCGACCTCGGTGGCGTCCATCCGCCGGAGGATCTCGTCGCCCAGCGTTTCGGGGTCGGTGCCGAGGGGGCAGCCGGGCTCGGCGCCGCCGCAGACGTTCCAGGTGATCGCGTTGATCGTCACCGCCTCCGGGGCCGGATCCGCGACGGCCGCGTCGGCGTGGGCGGGGCTCTCGCCGCCCTGCACGTCCTCGATGGCGGCGCCGGCGGCGGCCGCGGACACGACCGCGGCGGCGGCGCAGACCGAGAACAGGGGAATCAGGGCGCGGGGGGCTCGCACACGTTCTCCAGAAAGGGGGTGTCAGCCGGGGGAATGCCGACGAGATTCCACCACATCAAGATCGCGTCTGCCACCGATTCACCCCCAGTCCCTCATGGCGGATTCGGTCGGCCGGATACCCCCTTTCGGGGTGAGGGGAGGCGGAGGAGGAGCAGGCCGGCGAGGGCGCCCGCGAACTGGAAGCCGGCGATCGCGAGGATCAGCCCGACGGCCCCCAACGCCCCGGCGGACGCCGCGGTCAGCGCGGCGCCCAGCGCGGACGCACCGATCTTGAGGCTGCCGGCCGTCGTGTTGACCTGGCCGAGCCGTTCCGGCGGTGACTCGCGCTGCCGGAGCATCAGCGTGGCCGCGAACACCGGGCCCTCGCTGAGGCCCGCCGCGACGAACGCCGCCATCGCCCACGGCGGCGACGGGGCGGCGGCGACCGCGGCGAGCGACGCCCCGAACACCGCCAACCCGGCGATCATGACGGGTTCGGCGTGCCGGGCCGTCAGCCACCGGCTGGACGCGAGCGAGCCGGCCAGCGAGCCGACCGCCATCGCCACGAGCAGCTGACCGCCCACGCCGGGCTCGGCGCCGATGTGCTCCGCGTACAGCACCGCCGTGACCGCGACGCCGCCGAAACCCGTCCAGGCGAGCGTCGTCGCCACGGTCAGCGCCCGCAGCACGCGCACCCTGGCCAGCACGACGAGCCCTCCCGCGATCACCGTGAGGAACCCCGCGTCGGAGCCGCCCGTCCTGTCCGGGGGCGGGCCGGGGAACGGGAGGAGGGGGAGGGTGACGAGGCCGAGAACGCCGACGATGACGATCGGGACCCCGGCGTACTGACCGCCCGCCAGGGAGGCGAGCGCGGCGGCGAGCCCCGGCCCCGCGATCGCCGCCAGGTTGTAGCTCGACGCCTCCAGCCCGTACGCGCGGGAAAGCCGCTCGGCGGGGACGAACCGGGGCAGCAGGCTCGTCACCGCCACGACGATCGGCTCGGTGCATCCGATCACGGCCGCGACGAGCAGCGCGAGGACGAGCGGGGACCGTCCCGCCACGGCCAGCAGCAGGCCGGTGCTCGCGGCGTACCCGGCGGCGAGGGCGACCGCGGCGCGGCGGGGCCGCCGCATGCGGTCCAGCGCGAGGCCGATCAGGGGACCGCTGAGGACGTACGGCAGCGTCATCGCGGTCTGCAGGTATCCGGCGGTGGCGGCGTTGCCGGTGCGCGCCTGGACGGTCAGGACCAGCGCCGTCGCGACCCCCTCGGCCGACACCCGCAGGAGCGTCGCCGACGTGAGGTGCAGCGGCAATGCCGCATTCCGGCCGATCACGGTCGCATCCTGGCACAGGGC
>DATCLF010000095.1:0-2183 GCA_036564055.1 Spirillospora sp. | reverse complement strand
GCCCTTGAGCTCGCCGAGCACCGTGAACAACTGCTCGGCGGTGCGCTGCTGGATCTCGGTGGCGACCGCCTCCGCGGACCGGCCGAAGGTGCGCTTGCCCACGCCGAGTGCGGTACGGCCCGCGAAGCCGAGGGGGAGGGTCGCCAGCTTTGCTGACCGCGTCACCGCGCGGCGGGGGAGATCACTCACGCCGACCATTGTCGGTGATCGGCTGTCGTTCACGCCACAGCGCCGGGTGACAATCACGGGCCGCCGCCGGTACGGACGGCCGTGAGCTGCGCAAACGCTGTAAGTGTGCGCTTTCTCACGCGGTCCGGGACGTTCTTTGGTCCCCGCCCCGGCCGCGAGCGCCGTGACGCGGACTCCGATCGCCGCCGGGCCCGCCCACGGCCGCGACGGACGGACGACTCCTTAAAACATGGGGGCTGACCTGCAATGATGTTCAACTGCCTCTATGGTGCGCGCAATATTTCGAGTACCGTTCAGGCGTGCCCCCTAACGTTGAGGTCCGCCGGAGCGCCAGGCGCCGGCGCACCGTGTCCGCCTACCGCGACGGCGACAAGGTGGTGGTGATGGTTCCGTCCAGGCTGACCAAGGCCGAAGAGGAACAGTGGGTCGCCACCATCCTGGAACGGCTCGAAGAGAGGGAACGGCGCAGGCGCCCCACCGACGCCGACCTGCAGGCGAGGGCCCGGGAGCTGTCCCGGCGCTACCTCGGGGGCCGCGCCGACCCCGTCAGCGTCCGATGGGTCGCCAACCAGCGCACCCGCTGGGGCTCGTGCACGCCCGACGACCGCACCATCCGGCTGTCCACCCGCCTGCGCGGCATGCCGGGCTGGGTCGTCGACTACGTCCTCGTCCACGAGCTCGCGCACCTGCTCGTCCCCGGCCACGGCGCCGACTTCTGGGAGCTCGTCGCCAACTACCCGAAGGCCGACCGCGCCCGCGGCTACCTGGAGGGCGTCGCCGCCGCCGCGCACCTGCCCTTGGACGCCGACGCGCCCGACGCCGAGGTCGCCGACGGGCCCGACCCCGCCGCCGCGCACCACGGGGACGGCCTGCACTCCGGAGGATTCCCCCGCGAGGCCGCCGGGTGACCGACGTGCCCGTGCCGCCCGGCGAGAACGCCGAGCCCGGCGCCACGGTCCGCTTCGCCGCCGTGCTGTCGCGTCCCGCCCGCAGCGCCGGCGCCCCGCCCGGCGTCGACCCGGACGCGTTCCGCCTCGCCCTCCTCGAAGACACCTACGAGGTCGTGGCCGGGCTCCAGGGGGTGACCTCCGCCCTCGTGCTCGACCCGCCGGACCAGCCCGACGCCGAGGCCGTGACCTGGCCCGGCACCCCGATCGTCCGCGCGGCGACCCTCGACCGCGCGTTCGCGTCCCTGCACGCGCTCGGCGCCGGCGCCGCCGTCATCGTCGCGCAGGACGCCCCCGACCTGCCGCCGCTGCTGCTCGGCAAGCTGTTCCGCGCGCTCGGCAGCGCCCCGTCCGCCGCCTGCCAGGCCCGCGGCGGCGCCGGCCCGAACGGGCTCGTCGCCCTGGCCGCGCGGCTGCCGCTGCCCGCCTGGCTGGACGCCGCCCTCCGCGACGTCGACCTCGACACCCCCGACGCGCTGGCGCGGCTGCGCGCCGCCGCCCCCCGCCACGGCCAGGTCCCGCAGGGACCCGCATGGCACCGCCTGCGCAGCCCCGACGACCTGCGCCTCCTCGATCCCGGCCTGGAAGGCTGGGACAACACCCGCGCCCTCCTCGAAGGGCATCCGCTGACCCGCTGAACGCCCGCGGATCACCGGGTCAGCGCCACGGCCCGCGCGACGAGCGCCCGGACCACGTCGTCGGTCCGCTCCGGCAGCTCGCCCACCGGGAACCAGCGCAGATCGTCCGACTCGTCGCTCACCGTGGGACGCGCGCTCTGCGGAGCGACCGCGACGTACTGGACGTCCAGATGCCACGAGCCCCCCGGATGGCATCGCACGGCGTGCCGGTCCAGCCGGACGGGATCGGGCAGCAGCCGCAGGCCCCGGATGCCGGACTCCTCCGTCGCCTCCCGCAGCGCCGCGTCCGCGAGCGCGGCGTCGTCGCGCTCGCAGTGGCCGCCGAGCTGCAGCCACGCCTTCACCTTCGCGTGCAGGGTCAGCAGCACGCGGGTCCGGGACGCGTCGAGCACGGCGGTGCTCGCCGTGA
>DATCLF010000094.1:0-13461 GCA_036564055.1 Spirillospora sp. | reverse complement strand
GGACCTGATCGCGCAGCGAGCCGTCAAGGCGAGACGGAGCGATGCAGCGATCGCGCTCATTGCCCGCCGAAGGGAGGGCCGCCAAGGCCCGACCGCCAAGGGCGATGAAGATCTACACAGCGTGGAGCCAGCGGACGGGGGCTCCGTCGCCTGCTCGGCGGAAGGGTTCGAGCTCGTTGTCCCAGGGGGTGCCGAGGAGCCGTTCGAGCTCGTGTTCCAGGTTGGTCTTGCCGAGGGCGGCGTTGGCCATGACGGCGCGGAGCCGGTCTTCGGGGATCATGATGTCGCCGTTGGCTCCGATGATGCCGCTGAAGACCCCGAGGGAGGGGGTGAAGCTGAAGCGGACACCGTCGGCGCCGGGCGTCGGATCCTCGGTGGCTTCGAAGCGCACCAGTTTCCAGTTGCGCAGCGCCGAGGTGATTCCGGCGGCGGTGCCCGGTCTGCCTTCCCAATGAAGCTCGGCGCGCAGCATCCCCGGCGCGGCCGGCTGATCTGCCCACTCAAGAGAAACGGGCACACCGAGAACACCTGCGGCGGCCCACTCGATGTGCGGGCTCAGCGCAGGCGGCGCGGAGTGGACGTAGAAAACGCCACGTGCGGTCACCGGACCTCCTGGACTCTGTACCGAGGCTCGTCTTCCCCTACGGCCTCGTACGTCCCAAGTCGGCGTCCGCGTCCCTCATTGTGCATCATCGGCCCGTGTCGCACCACCGTGAGTTCGGCGTTTGTTGAACGCTTGACCACGCGATGCACAACGTTCATTGGAGCCGCCCACAACTCTAGCCCGCGCCGGGCCGCCCCGGCGGCGCATGGCGCGGAATGCCGGAAGACCATCGAAGGTCGCGCATCTCACGTTCGACCGTCACGCACAGTGTCCGCTAGGGCACTATTAGTGCTCGGCCACGATGCGTCGGAGGTGAGGGCTGATGGTCGATCGGCGGGCGCGGCTCGAGCGGGTGCTGGCGCGGCATCCCGATGCGGCTCTGGTGGAGGCGGTGCCGGGGCGTCCGGCGCTGATCCGCCGGGACGAGCTGCTGGTCGCGGGACGGGACGCGGGCGACGCCGAGTCCGCCGTCCGCCGCTGGTGCGACGCGCGCCAGGACGAGTGCGGCGTCACGCGGCTGCGGCTGCGCAGGGCGGCGGGGGTGGACGTGTGCGACCTCGCGACCCGGCTGGGCGTGGACGGGGTCGGCGAGGGGCCGCGGCGCCGCAGGCTGAGCGTGTCACCGAACCATCTCGTCCAGGGGCAGCCGCTGTGGTGGAGCGGGCCCGCGGGCGTGCCGCGTCCGGCCGGGCCCCTGCCCGTTCCGCGCGCCGCCGCGACGCGCCGGGACGTGACGGTCGCGATCCTGGACACCGGCCTGTCGCCGCACCCCTGGTACGAGGACGCGGAGTGGTTCCGGGAGCAGCGCGACGAGGTGCGGGAGGTGCTGGACGCCGACCTGGACTACGACCTCGACGCGCAGGCCGGGCACGGGACGTTCGTCGCGGGCGTGGTGCTGCGGCACGCGCCGGCGGCCCGGCTGCTGGCCCGGCGGGTCATCGGCGGGGACGGTGTCGGCGACGAACTCGACGTGATCCGGGCGCTGGAGTGGCTCGCGCAGCGGCGGCGGGCCGACGTGGTGAACGTCTCGCTCGGCTGCCACACCTTCGACGACCGGCCGTCGCCGTTGCTGACCCGGGCGATCTCGGCGCTCGGCCGCGGAACGGTCGTGGTGGCGTGCGCGGGCAACGCCGGGGGCGACCGGCCGTTCTGGCCCGCCGCGATGGACGCGGTGGTCGGCGTCGGAGCGCTGGACGGCGGCGAGCGCGCCTCGTTCTCCAACCACGGCCCGTGGGTGGACGCGTGCGCCGAGGGCGTCGACGTGACCAGCACGTTCGTGAGCTTCGACGGGACGCGGCCGGCGGTGGACGGGATCGATCCGGACGCCTTCGAGGGCTATGCCGTCTGGAGCGGGACGTCGTTCGCGACGCCGGTCGTCGCGGGACGGATCGCGGGGCTCGCGGCCGCGGAGGACGTCGACGCGTCCGCCGCTGCGGACCGCGTGCTGGACCCGGCGAACCCGTCCCTGCCCGGCCTCGGCGTGGTCGTGTCCTGAACGTGTCCGGTTTTCTCCGCAGAGTCAGGGAGTGATGGCGTAGGGTCAACGCCTGCGGGGGGCCTCGGGGAGGAGTCTTCGATGGCCCAATGGGACAACGACACCGACGAGCTGGTGGTCCGGGCACGCGACGGCGACGGCGCCGCGTGGGCCCGGCTGGTCGAGCGCCACAGCGGGCTGCTGTGGTCGATCGCCCGCTCGCACGGCCTCAACGACGCCGATTCCGGCGACGTGGTGCAGACGACGTGGCTGCGGCTGGTGGAGCGGATCGACGCGCTGCGCGAGCCGTCGGCGACGGGATGCTGGCTTGCGACCACCGCGCGGAACGAGAGCCTGCGCCTGGTGCGCCGGCGGGGACGGGACCTGCCGGTCGTGCCCGCGCCCCGGTCGCCGGAGCCGGGCCCCGAGCGGGTGGCGCTCGGCCGTGAGCGCCTCGGGCACGTCGGGGCGGCGCTGCAGGCGCTTCCGCGGCGGTGCCGGACGCTGCTGCGGCTGTTCGCGCTCGCGCCGAGCCACGCCGAGCTCGCCGCCGCGCTCGGCATCCCCGTCGGCAGTGTCGGTCCGACGCGGGCGCGGTGCCTGGACGCCCTGCGGAGGCTCGTCCCGTGAACGACGACGAGCTGATGGAGGGCGTCCGCCGCGCGTTCGAGGTGCTCGACCCCGTGCCGGACGACGTCCTGGCCGCGGCGCGGGCGGCGATCGCGTGGCGGACGCCGTTCGCGACACTGGCCGAGCCCGCGCAGGACCGGGAGACGCGGCCGGCGGCAGGGGTCCGCGGCGAGACCGCCCGGGTGCTGACGTTCACGTGCCCCGGCGCCACGGTCGAGATCGAGGTGGCCGAGCGGGGCCGCGACCGGGAGATCACCGGGCGGCTCGTTCCGGCGTCGTCCGGGGTGGTGCAGGTGCGGCATCCCGGTCTCCCGCGGGAGGGGATCACGGCCCGCGCGGACGGCGACGGGATGTTCTGGGTGCCGCGCGTGCCCGCGGGGCTGGTGAGCCTCGTGCTGCGGCTGGACGACGGCACCTCGGTGGTGACGAGCTGGGTCCGGCTGTGACCGCGGCGGACGAGCGCGTCCTGCTGCGGCTCGTCGCCGTGGACCCGGCCGCCGCGTTCGACCGGGCACGCGCGCTGCTCGGCCGCGACGGTCCTCATTCCGGCGATCCTCATTCCGGCGGCGAGGTGCTCGCGCTGCGGGTCTCCGGGCTGGCCGCCAAGGAACTGGGACGGCTCGCAGAGGGGCTCGATCTCCTGCAGCGGGCCCTGAGGCTGGCGGACGAGACCGGCGACGCCTACGCGGCCGCCCAGGTGCGGATGAATCTCGTCGGGCTTCTCACGGCGCGCGGTGACCTCACCGAGGCGTTCGCGAACGCCCGACGCGCGGAGCCCGTGCTGAGCGGCGAGGACGCCGACCGCCTGGCCGCGAACAAGGCGTGCGCGCTGGCGAGGGCCGGGCGGCTGGACGAGGCCCGCGACCTCGCCGCCCGGACGCTGCCCCGCCTGCGGGGGGGTCGAGCCCACGCCGTCCTCGGCGGCCTGCTCACCAACCTGGGTCTCGCGCGGGCGTTGCAAGGCGACCTGGACGGAGCGGAGGCGGACCTGGCGGAGGCGGTCGCGGCGGGCGAGGCCTCCGGGCTCCGCTATCAGACGGCGATGTCCACGGCCAACCTCGCCTTCGTGGCGTCGCGCCGCGGCGACGTCCCGCGGGCGCTCCGGCTCTTCGCCGAGGCCGAGCCGCACCTGGTCGGGGAGCGTCTGGCGCAGTGCCGGCTCGACCAGGCGGAGACCCTCATCACGGCGGGCCTGCCGGCCGAGGCCCAGCCGGTTCTCACCGCGGCCCTGAACGCCGCCGCGACGAGCGGATACGAGTGCGACATCGCCGACGGGTACCTCCTCCTCGCCCACGCCGAACTGGCGAGCGGCGACCACGAGCGGTGCACCGACGCCGCCGAGAACGCACGCGCCCTGTTCGCCGAGCAGGAGCGAACGGGATGGATGCTTCTGGCCGAGCACGTCATCCTCAAGGCGCGGTGGGCGTCCGGTGAGCGTTCGGCCGTCCTGCTGCGTTCGGCGGAGGCCACGGCCCGGCGGCTGGACGGCGGCGGCTGGGCCGACGTCGCCGACGAGGCCCGCATCGTCGCCGCCCGCACGGCGCTGTCGCTGGGCAGGCCGGCCGGTCACCTGCTGTCGCGGGTCGGGCGTTCGCGGGGCTCCGCAGCGGCCCGGATCGCCGGCTGGCACGCCGCCGCGCTCGAACGCGCCGCGCGGGCCGACCGCGAGGGAGCGGTGGAGGCCGTCAAGGCCGGGCTCCAGGTCGCCGAGGAGCACGCCGAGACGCTCGGCGCGCTCGACCTTCGGGCACGAGCGGCGGGCCTCGCCGGCGAGCTGTCGGAACTCGGGCTGGAGCTTTCCCGCTCGGCGGCCGAGCTGTTCGCCGTCGAGGAACGGCGGCGGGCGATCGCGCGTCCGGCCCGGGTCCGTCCTCCCCGTGACCCGGAACGGGCCGCCGCGCTCGCGGGGCTCCGGGTTCTCAGCGCCAGGCACACGGCGAGCCGGGCCCGGGGCGCAGCGGCGGCGCCGACGCGGGACGTGGCGGCCCTGGAGGCGGAGATCCGTGCGCGGACGCGGCAGCTCCCGCCGGAAACGTCTCCGTCGCGTGCGCCCGACCTCGACGAGGTCGCCGCGGCCCTCGGGGACGGCCGCGCGCTGGTCGAGATCGTCGTGATCGGGTCCGTGCTGCACACGGTGACCGTCGCGGGCGGCCGGGTCCGCCGCCACCGCCTCGGTTCCCTCGGCGAGGCCGTCCGGGAGACCGGCCTGATCCGGTTCGCGGTCCGCCGCCTCATGGAGGGCGACGCCCCGGAGCCGCGGTCCGTGCTCGCCGCCGCGGCCGGGCGCCTCGACCGTCTCCTCTTCGGCCCGCTGAGCCGCGACCTCGGCGACCGGGACCTCGTCATCGTTCCCACGAGGATGCTCCATGGGCTGCCCTGGGCGGCTCTGCCGTCGCTGGAGGGACGCGCGTTCACGGTCGTCCCGTCCGCCGCGGCGTGGCTGCGTGCCCGCGAGCCCGGCCGCACCGGCGGGCACACCGTGCTCGTCGCGGGTCCCGGCCTCGACCACGCCGACCACGAGATCGCCCTGGTGCGGCGTCTGCGTCCGGGGGCGATCGTCCTCGCCGGCGCCGACGCGCGCGCAGAACGGGTGCGGGACGCCATGGACGGCGCGGCCCTCGTGCACGTCGCCGCCCACGGCGAGTTCCGCGAGGGCAACCCGCTGTTCTCGCGCCTGCGTCTCGCCGACGGCCCGCTGATGGCGCACGACCTGGACGACCTCGACGCGCCGCCGCGCATGGTCGTCCTGTCGGCGTGCGACATCGGCCGCGGAGACGAGAGCGACGCCGCGCTCGGCGTGGCGGGCGTCCTGCTCGCCCTCGGCACCGCCACCGTGGTCGCCTCGGTCAGCCCCGTCCGCGACGTGACGACGCCGCGTTTCATGGCCGCCTTCCACGCCGCCATGGCCGCCGGCCGCTCCCCCGCCCGCGCCCTGGCGGGCGTGCCGCGGACCCCGGGTGTGACCGGTTTCCTCTGCCTCGGCGACGACCGGGCGCCCGACCCGGGCGGGACCGTCCGGGCCCGTCAGGACTCGCCGGTGGCGATGGGGTTGGACGGATCCGCCACCCAGTTCGACCAGGAGCCCACGTAGAGGGCGGCGGGGATTCCCGCGAGGTGAAGCGCGAGGATCTCGTGGGCGGCCGTCACGCCGGACCCGCAGTAGGCGCCGACGTCGGAGGCGTCGGTCGCGCCGAGCTTGGCGAACCGCTCACGGAGCAGCTCGGGCGGCAGGAAACGGCCGTCCACCCCGACGTTGCCCAGCGTGGGCGCGTTCCGGGCGCCGGGGATGTGCCCGGCGACGGGATCGACGGGCTCCTGCTCGCCCCGGTACCGTTCGGCGGCGCGGGCGTCCAGCAGGACGCCGGCCTTGGCCAGTTCGGCGGCGCCCTCGGCGTCCAGGACGGGCAGCCTTCCCGGGCGGGCCACGAAATCGCCCGGCTTGACGTCGGGTTCGTCGGTGCTCACGGCGCAGCCGGCCTCGGTCCAGGCACGGTAGCCGCCGTCCAGGACGCGGACGCGCTCGTGACCGAAGTACCGAAGGGACCACCAGACCCGGGCCGCGACCGTGGAGTCGGCGTCGTCGTAGACCACGACGAGGCTGTCCTGCGAGACGCCGGCGCGGCGCATGGCCGCCTCGAAGTCGGCGGGCTCGGGCAGCGGGTGACGGCCGGCGGGACCCGGCGGGCCGGCCACGTCCCGGTCGAGGTCGACGAAGACGGCTCCCGGCAGGTGCCCCCTGCGGTAGGACTCGATCCCCGGCGGTCCGCCCAGATGCCAGCGGGCGTCCAGCAGGACCACGGGCGTGTGCGACCGGAGCAGCCGCTCCAACGCGGGCACTTCGATGAGAGGGTGCACATCGCCAGTCTGACCGCCGTTGCCCCGATTAGGGAGAGGCGAATTCCGGTTCATCCGTAGCCGTCCTGATTCGTTGGTCATCGTCCCAGGTACCGGGGTTCCGGGCCTCAGGGACGGGATGTGATGAGCAGCGGCACGAGCTGTTCGGCGGGCACGAGGGAGCCGTGCATTCCGGCCATCCGGTTCAGCCACGGCTCCCGTTCCGAGGCCACGATCGCGAGACCGCCGTGCGGCACGGCGATCACGTCGCCGATGCGTTCGAGCATGCCCGGGGCGATCGGGCCGAACCAGCCGTTCTCGACGGCCTCCTCGCGGGAGACGACCCACGCCCGGTCACCCAGCAGGGACGTCCAGACGGCCAGAACGTCGTCGGCGGCGCCCGGTTCGGCGTAGACGTACCGGGCGCGGGCGTCGCCTCCGAGGAGGGCGACCCCCTCTTGCAGCTCGGGCACGGTGTCGACGTCGACGCGTTCGGTCGGGTCGACCATGCCGTGGTCGGACGTGACGTAAAGCGCGGTCCCCGGCGGCAGCACGGCGGCGATCTGCTGGACCAGCACGTCCACGAAGCGGAGCTGGTGCCGCCACTCCGGAGAGTCGACGCCGAAGCGGTGGCCCGTCGCGTCGAGGTCGGCGTGGTAGGCGGTCACGTACGCGCGGTCACCGCGCCGAAGCGCGTTCTCCACCCGCCCGACGAGCTGGCCGAGGGTTTCGGCGGGGATGTACCGGGCGCCGCGGGTGGTGGCGCGGCTGAGCCCCGTGCCCCGGTACTGGCGGAGCGCGACGTACGCCGCGTCGATGCCGTCCGCCTGCGCCCGCTCGTACACGGTCGGCACCGGCTGGAACGTCTCCGGCTCGGCGTCCTCGTCCCTCCAGTGCAGGCAGTTGAGCAGCCTGCCGGTGCCGGGCACCGCCACCTGGAGGCCGAGGAGCCCGTGCGCGCCGGGCGGGGCGCCCGTCCCGAGGGAGCCGAGGCTCGTCACGGTCGTGGCCGGGAACCCGGAGGTGATGGGACGGCCGTCCATCGCGTTCAGGAAGGGCGCCTCGTCCGGGTGGCCGGTGAGCTGCTCCCAGCCGAGCCCGTCGATCAGCAGGACGCAGGCGCGGGGAAGCGGGGCCAGGTCCAGGACGTTCGCCGCGTCGGGAACGCCCAGGGCGGCCAGCACCGAGGACGGCAGGTCGGCGAGCGCGCCCGCGCCGTACCTCGGGGCGGGCGCCGCGGCGGCGTCCGACCTGGTCTCGCCTCGTGGCTCGGTCACGGGTTCGCTCCGCTCACACGATCTGCTCGGGGGGACGGCGTGCCTTCGGGGCCACGGCCCTCGTCCACCGTCCGGCGGTGCCCGGCCGGGACGGACGGGGCTCCGGGCCGGCGTCCGGCGTGCTCAGCGCGCGGTCGCGGCGGACAGCTTCGCGGCGAACGCCAGCACCTGCGCGACGGCCTCGGCGCCGTCGGCGGCCTCGCTCACCCGCAGCGACAGGTCGTCGGCCGTCACGCTGCCGGTGTAGCCGTGGTCGGCCTCGCAGTTCTCGTCGCCGCAGGTCGCGGGCTCCAGGTCGACGTGCGCGATGGCGCCCCAGCCGATGGTCAGCACGACCTCGCTCGGCGGCATCCCCGGCACGTACGACGCGGGGTCGGGCACGACGCGGGTCACCGCGACCGACTGGACGCGCTCGAGTTTGACGGCCTCGGTCGTCGTGGACGCGTGCGGCCGGCCCATGCCCTCGCCGGGCGGGTGCTCGTCGGTGTGGCACACCAGCAGGCGGCTCGCGGTCAGCACGAGCACGGTCACGTGCCGCCGCACCTCCATCCCGGGGTCGAACGTCGCCTCATGGTGCACCACATAGGCGACGACGGGCTCGTCCCCGACCGCCGACTCGACCGCGTCGGCGACCAGGGCCGGGTAGTAACCGCTGCGCTCGATCGCCGCGCGCAGTCCGCTCACCGTCGCTCGGGTTTCCCTCATGGCCCCATCCTGCCCTGTCCGGGGCCGGACGTGCACATGACGGCCCGGTCCCCGTCCCGCGGTCACGCCGCCGGCCACGGGGTACGGGACCGGCATGGACGAAAAGCCGCTGCCGAAGCCGAAGCCGGTGCCGCCTCCCGCACCGGACCCGGCGCCGCCTCCCGAGCCCCTCGTGCCGCCCCCCGAACCGCCTCCCGGCCCGTCGCCGGGGCCGCCGCCTCGTCCTCCCGGGCCGGTTCCGCCGGGACCGTCGCCCGAGCCCGTCCCGCCGGGGCCGCCTCCGGAGCCGACGCCGCCGGGGCCGCCGCCCGAGCCCACTCCCCCGGCGCCCGAGCCGGATCCCGTCCCGCCGGGACCCGAGCCCGACCCCGTTCCGCCGGCTCCGGAGCCGACACCGCCCGAACCGCCCGGCACGGATGAGGACGGGCACGATCAGGACAGGCGCGGTCAGGACAGGCGGCGGGGCTGCAGTTCGGGACGCGGGCCGAGGGGCCGGTCCAGGGTCAGCCTCACCCCGCGCACGGTGGCGCCGGACGCGTCCGCCACCACCGGGTCGAGCTCCAGGTGCGCCACCTCGGGCAGGTCGTAGCCGAGACGGGAGGCGCGCAGCAGCAGGTCCTCCAGCGCCGCCAGGTTCACCGGCTCCGCGCCGCGGTGGCCGAGCAGGAGCGGCGCCGTCCGGATGGCGCGGATCATCTCCGCCGCGTCCACGTCCGCGAGCGGCGACAGCCGGTAGGCCCGGTCGTCCATCAGGGCGGCGGTCTCGTCGGCGATGCCGAACGAGACCAGCGGCCCGAACGAGCGGTCCTCCTGGACCACGATGCAGGTCGGCACGCCGCGCGCCTCCCCGGCGCCGCCCTCGGCGACCTCGATGCCGTAGCAGGACAGCAGTTCGGCCGCCTGCTTCGGCGTGATCTCCACCGGGCCGCCGGGGTCGAGCCAGCGGCCGACCAGCGTCCGGGCGCGGTCGCGGTCCACGCCGTCCAGGTCCGGGGTGGTGCCCTGGGGGCGCCGGCGCCACTGCGCGTAGCGGATCACGTAGGCCAGCGCGCGGACGGCGTCCTCCGGGGACGGGTAGGACGGCACCGAGCCCTCGGCGGCCATCCCGTCCGGGCCGGTCACCCGCAGATCGCGGGGCATGCCCTCGGTGCCGAGGTAGGTCGCCGCGATGGGCTTGTCGGCCCGCGCGGCGAGACGAATGATCTTCTCGGGGACGCGGACGTCGTACCCGCCGATCGTCGGGGGCGTGAACAGCGCCACCACCGCGTCGACCTCGTCGTCGTCCAACGCCCCGGCGAGCGCCGCCTCGTAGTCGTCGGCGTCCGCCCGCGGGCCGAGATCGACGCGCGGCCTGACGTCGAGGCCGAGCGCGACCGCCTCGTCCTGGGCCAGCAGCCCCAGCGAGTCCGAGTTGTCGATGATCGCGACGCGGTCGCCGGCCGGCAGCGGCTGGTAGGCGAGCAGCTGCGCCACGTCGAACAGCTCCGACAGGTCCTCGACGCGGATCACGCCCGCCTGCTCGAACAGCGCGCTGACGGCGTGGTCGGGCAGGGTCAGCGCGCGCGCCGCGTGCCCGAGCGGGACGCCCTGCGTGCTGCGTCCGCTTTTCACGGCCACGATCGGCTTGCGGCGGCTGATCCTGCGGGCCAGCCGGGTGAACTTGCGGGGATTTCCCAGCGACTCCAAGTAGAGCAGGATCGCCTTGGTCGCCGGGTCCTCCTCCCAGTACTGCAGCAGGTCGTTGCCCGACACGTCGCCCCGGTTCCCGGCGGACACGAACGTGGACAGGCCGAGGCCGCGTTCGGCCGTCCGCTGCAGGATGGCGATGCCGAGGGCACCGGACTGGGAGAAGAAACCGACCGGACCTCTTCCCGGCATGGTCGGCGCGAGAGTCGCGTTGAGCCGCACCTCCGGGTCGGTGTTGGCGATGCCCAGGCAGTTGGGCCCGACGACGCGCATTCCGTAGGCGCGGGCGAGCCGCACCAGTTCCTCCTGCCGGGCGCGTCCCTCGTCACCGATCTCACCGAAACCGGACGACACGACGACCAGGCCCCGCACGCCCTTGCTCGCGCACTGCTCCACGACCTCGTGGACGGCCTCGGCGCGGACCGCGACGACCGCGAGGTCCACGTCGTCCGGAATCTCCAGGACCGACGGGTAGGCCCGCACGCCGGCGACGGCCACCGCCGTCGGATGCACGGGGTAGACCGGCCCGCTGAAGTCACCGGCCAGCAGGTTGCGCAGCACGGTCTGGCCGACGCTGTGCTCGGCGCGGCTCGCGCCGACCACCGCGACCGAGCGCGGGAACAGCAGCCGCTGGATCGACCGCGACTCGGCCCGGTGCTCGCGGGCCGCCATGACCTCCAGGGACGTCTCGGTCGGCTCCAGGTCGAGGACGAGCTCGATCACGCCGTCCTCGAACCGCTGCTCCGCCCGGTATCCGGCCTCCCGGAAGATCCGCGTCATCCGGCGGTTCTCGGGCAGCACGCTGGCCACGAACCGCCGCACGCCCCGCTCCCGCGCCGCCGCCGCGATGTGCTCCAGCAGCACCGGCCCGAGCCCGCGGCCCTGGTGCGCGTCCTCCACCAGGAACGCGACCTCCGCCGTCTCCGGCCGGTCGCTCAGCCGGTCGTAACGGACGACGGCCACCATCTCCTCACCGATCGTTGCGATCAGTGCGGCCCGGTTGTCGTAGTCGACGGTGGTGAAGTGCTCGACGTCACGGTCCGAAAGGTGCGGCCGCGGCGAGAAGAACCGGTAGTAGATCGACTCTGGGGACAGCCGTCCGTGGAAGTCGCGCAGGATACGGGCGTCGTCGGGCCGGATGGGACGCAGGTGGGCCGTCCCGCCGTCGCTCAGGACGACGTCGGCCTCCCAATGATCCGGATAACCCTCGGTCACGTACCCGAGGGTAAGGCACGGGTGACCGCGAGCCCGGGAAGTGAAAAACGACGCTTCCTGGCTTTCGCTGCGCGTTCGAGACCTAATCCGGGCCCCGGAGCTGTTACGGTCGTCCACACGCCCTGAATTGCCGCTCGCGCGGGCCGTGTTGATCGAGGTGATGACTCCATGACGCGCGTGGTCGTGGTCGGCGATCTGATGACGGACACCGTGGCGCGTGCCGCGTACCCCTTGGCCAAGGGGAGCGACACGCCCGCCGCCGTGACGATCCACGGGGGCGGCTCGGGCGCCAACGTGGCGGCGTGGCTCGCCGTCGAGGGGGTCGACGTCGCCTTCGTCGGCCGCCGCGGATCCGACATCGCCGGCCGTAACCGGGACATGGAACTGATGGGGTACGGCGTCGACGCCCGCCTCGTCATGGACGGGGACCGCCCCACCGGCACCTGTGTGGTGATGGTCACCCACAAGGGAGACCGGACGATGCTCTCCGATCCCGGCGCCAACGGCGCGCTCCTGCCCGAGGACATCGAACGCTGCAAAGACCTTTTCAGCCAGGGAACGCACCTGCATCTGTCCGGCTATTCACTGATCAACGAGGGCTCCCGCAATGCCGCCCTCCACGCCCTCGGCCTGGCGCGCAAAGCGCAGATGTCGGTGTCGGTGGACGGGGGCTCGCACTCGCCGCTCAAGCGCATGGGCGCCGAGCCCTTCCTGGAAATGACGCAGGGCGTCCGTCTCCTCGTGGTGAACGAGAGGGAGGCCGAGGTCCTCACCGGCCGTGAGTCGCCCACGCAGGCCGCCAAGGTCCTCACCGCCTGGTACCCGCAGGTCGTGATCAAGACCGGTGAGGACGGCGCGCTCTGGTACACCAACGGCCGTCCCGACCCGGTCACCGTCGCGGCCGAGCCCCTCGACAAGATCGTCGACGGCACGGGGGCCGGGGACGCCTTCGTCGCGGGGTTCCTGCCGCCCTGGCTGGACGGCAAGCCGCCCGCCGACGCGCTCACCGCGGGCTGCCGCCTCGCCGCGCGTGCGCTGCAGCATCTCGGCGCCCGTCCTACCCTCGACGTGGTCGACAACCAGATCAAGTAGCGCGCGAGCCGCGCGGAGGACGGACCGCGCAGGGCAGACCCGTGCCGGCCGATCGTGCAGGAGGCACGCCCGTCGCCTGACCGGCCCGCGACATCGCGTGGACCGGTCAGGCGACGGGCGTGTAGGTGCGCACGTCCTCCTTCACCGCCGCCCACAGACGGTTCAGCGGGTGGTCGGCGTCGTACCGTTCGAGATCGGCGCGACGGACGAACGCGCCGGTCATGAGCTCGGCCTTCGGCTCCAGGTCGTCGCGCAGGCCGATCGCGCGCAGGGGGACGGCGTCGGGATCCTCCTGGGCGGCCATGCCGCGCCCGATCGAACCGGTGACGATCATGCAGCCACGGACGAAGCCCGAACGCAGCAGCGACAGGCCGTAGTGCACGTCGTCGATGTCGGCGACGACGGTGAGACGGTCACGGAAGTTCGGCCCGTACCAAGTGGCGAGCAGGTCGGCGACGAGCCCCGCCGGCGGCACCACGAGCGGGATCCCGGGCAGGCGGCTCGTCTCGACCGGGGTGTCCGGCAGCTCGGGCTCCGGGAGGTTGGTGAGCAGCAGCGCCTGCCCCCGGGCGTACTCGACGACCTCGTACTCCTTCAACCGCTGGTCGCCCTCCGGGGTGCTGACGATGCTGCCGCAGATGAGATCGAACTGACGGGTCTCCAGGCGTGACCACAGATCCTTGGTGCGGACGTGAGCCACCCTGAACTCGACCTCGCGCTGCTGGAACTCCTCCTGCACGCGTCTCCAGGCGCGAGAGACGATCGGAAGCGTGAACTCGGTGGTGCCGACGGTGAGCATCCTGCCGAGACGCCGCCGGCTCCGATGAACGGATTCCAGCCATTTCGCGAACGTCGTCCGCGCCAGTTCGACCGTGGCCTGCCCCGTCGGGGTGAACAGGTAGGGCCGGCCGCGTCCCTGCCGCACGGTGAGGACCTCCCCGCAC
>DATCLF010000093.1:0-3688 GCA_036564055.1 Spirillospora sp. | reverse complement strand
GCCCTGACCCGGGCGGGTCTCCACGTTGTTGAACCAGACGTACTCGACACCGCTGCGATTGGTCCACGCCTGCTTACACGTGACCGAGCAGGTATGACAGCCAATGCACTTGTCGAGATTCATGACCATGGCCATCTGCGCCATGATGCGCATCTAGTAGGTCACCTCCTGGGAGCGGCGGCGGATCATGGTGACCTCGTCGCGCTGGTTGCCGGTGGGGCCGAGGTAGTTGAACGCGAACGACAGCTGCGCGTACCCGCCGACGAGATGGGTCGGCTTGATCAGCAGGCGGGTGAGCGAGTTGTGGATGCCGCCGCGGCGGCCGGAGGTCTCCGAGCGCGGGACGTCGATCAACCGGTCCTGCGCGTGGTACATGTACACCGTCCCCTCCGGCATCCGGTGGGAGACGACCGCGCGGGCGACGACGACGCCGTTGCGGTTGACGGCCTCGACCCAGTCGTTGTCGCGGACGCCGATCTTCGCGGCGTCCGCGCCGCTCATCCAGATCACCGGGCCGCCGCGCGACAGCGACAGCATGAACAGGTTGTCCTGGTACTCCGAATGGATGGACCACTTGTTGTGCGGGGTGAGGTACCGGACGGTCAGCCCCAGCTCGCCGGTCTCCCCCACCCGCGGCTCGCCGAACAGCGCGGTCATGTCGAGCGGCGGCCGGAACGTCGGGAGCTGCTCGCCGAGCTCCTGCATCCAGTCGTGGTCGAGGTAGAAGTGCTGCCGGCCGGTGAGGGTGTGCCAGGGCTTGAGGCGCTCGACGTTGATCGTGAACGGGGAGTAGCGGCGTCCCCCGCTCTCCGACCCGGACCATTCCGGCGAGGTGATGACCGGGACGGGGCGGGCCTGGGTGTCGGCGAAGGTGATCCGCGTGCCCTCGTGCTCGGCGGCGAGGTCGGCGAGCCGGGTGCCGGTGCGCCGCTCCACCGCCCGGAACCCCTGGACGGCCAGGCGCCCGTTCGTCGTGCCGGACAGGGCGAGGATCGTCTCGCAGGCGTCGACGTCGCGTTCCAGGGACGGCCGGCCGTCCGCCGGCCCGCCCCGCACGACGCCGTTCTTGCGTTTGAGGTACTCGACCTCGCGTCCCACGTCGAACGTGACGCCCTTGGTGGTCGCGCCGAGCCGTTCGGCGAGCGGGCCGAGCGCCGCCATCTTCGCGGCGACCGCCGTGTAGTCGCGCTCCACCGTCACGAGCCTCGGCATGGTGACGCCGGGCACCGGATCGCACTCGCCCTCGGCCCAGTCGGCGACACGGCCGTGCGGGGTCGCCATCTCGTCGGGGGTGTCGTGCATCAGCGGCACCGCGACGACGTCCCTGCGCACGCCCAGGTGCCGCGCGGCGAGACGGCTGAACGCAACGGCGACGTCCTGGAAGGCCCGCCAGTCGCTGCGGGTCTGCCACGGCGGCGCGATCGCCGGGTTGAACGCGTGCACGAACGGGTGCATGTCGGTCGTGCTGAGGTCGTGCTTCTCGTACCAGGTCGCCGCGGGCAGCACGACGTCGGAGTAGAGCGTCGTGCTGGTCATCCGGAAGTCGAGCGACACCAGCAGGTCGAGCTTCCCGACGGGGGCCTCCTCGTGCCAGACGACCTCCCGCGGGCGGGCGTCCGGGCCGGCCTCGGCGGCGCGCACGGCGCTCGCGGCGCCGAGCAGGTGCTTGAGGAAGTACTCGTTTCCCTTGGCGGACGAGCCGAGCAGGTTGGCGCGCCAGACGTTGAGGATGCGGGGGAAGTTCTCCGGGGAGTCGGGATCCTGGCAGGCGAACCTGAGACGTCCCGCCTTCAGTTCGTCCACGACATGCTCGGCGGGATCCTTGCCCGCGGCCTCTGCCTCGTCGGCCAGGTCGAGGGGGTTGCGGTCGAACGTCGGATAGGACGGCATCCAGCCCAGCCGCGCGGCCTGCGCGATCACGTCCGCGGTGGACCGTCCGGTGAGGGGTCCCGCGGAGCCGTCCGGGCGGGGCACCGCGAGCGCGTCGGCGCCGAAGTGGTCGTAGCGGAACTGGTCGGTGTGCAGGTACCAGAACGCCGTGCTGATCATCTGGCGGGGCGGCCGTGACCAGTCCAGCGCCCCGGCGAGCTGCGCCCACCCGGTCACCGGGCGGCACTTCTCCTGCCCGACGTAGTGGGCCCAGCCGCCGCCGTTGACGCCCTGGCATCCGGTCAGCGTCGTCAGCGCCAGGAACGCCCGGTAGATCGTGTCGGAGTGGAACCAGTGGTTCGTCCCGGCCCCCATGATGATCATCGAGCGTCCGCGGGACTCCTCGGCGTTGGCGGCGAACTCCCGTCCGATGCGCTCCGCGGCCCGCGCGGGCACGCCCGTGACGGCCTCCTGCCAGGCGGGAGTGCACGGCTGCGAGGCGTCGTCGTAGCCCGCCGGCCACGAGCCGGGCAGGCCGTCGCGCCTCACCCCGTACTGGGCGAGCAGCAGGTCGTAGACGGTCGTGACCAGGTGGCCGCCCACGTCGCGGACGGGCACGCCGCGCCGCAGCGTCCCCGCCGCGCCGCCGGGGCCGTCGAAGCGGGCCAGCTCGATCTCCACCGCTCCGGCCTCTCCCGCCCCGGCGCCGTCCGGCTCGCCGGCGGAGCCGTCCGCGACGGAAAGCAGCGGGTCGGCGTCGCCGAGGTCGAGGTTCCACCGGCCCTCGCCGGACTCGCCGTACCGGAACCCCAGCGACCCGTTCGGCACGAGCGGACGGCCGGTGCCCGCGTCCAGGAGCACCGTCTTGAACGCGGCGTTCTCGGAACGGGCCTCGGCGCCGGGCAGGTCGGCGGCGGTGAGGAACTTGCCGGGGACGTGGACGTCGCCGCGCTTCTCCACGCGCACCAGGAACGGCAGGTCGGTGTAGCGCTTGACGTAGTCGGTGAAGTACGGGACCCGCCGGTCGACGAAGAACTCCTTGAGGACGACGTGCCCCATGGCCATCGCCAGGGCGCCGTCCGTGCCGGGCTGCGGGGCGAGCCACTCGTCGGCGAACTTGACGTTGTCGGCGTAGTCGGGGGACACCGCCACGACCTTCTGCCCCCGGTAGCGGGCCTCGGCCATCCAGTGCGCGTCCGGGGTGCGGGTCACGGGCAGGTTCGAGCCCCACATGATCAGGTAACCGGCGTCCCACCAGTCCCCCGACTCGGGCACGTCGGTCTGGTCGCCGAACACCTGCGGCGACGCGACGGGAAGGTCGGCGTACCAGTCGTAGAACGACAGCATCGTCCCGCCGATCAGCGACAGGAACCGGGCGCCCGAGGCGTGCGACACCATCGACATCGCCGGGATCGGGGAGAAGCCGGCGATGCGGTCCGGCCCGTACGCGGCGATCGTGTGGACGTGCGCGGCGGCGATCATTTCGGTCGCCTCGTCCCAGGTGGCCCGTACCAGGCCGCCGCGTCCCCGGGCGGACTTGTACGCGCGGGCCTTCTCCGGGTCGGAGACGATCTCCCGCCACGCCCGCACCGGGTCGCCGGTGCGCGCCCTCGCCTCCCGGTACATCTCCAGCAGGACGCCGCGCACGTACGGGTACCGCACCCGCGTGGGCGAGTAGGTGTACCAGGAGAACGACGCGCCCCGGGGACAGCCTCGCGGTTCGTACTCGGGCCGGTCCGGGCCCACCGACGGGTAGTCGGTCTGCTGCGCCTCCCAGGTGATGATACCGTCCTTGACGTACACCTTCCACGAGCACGAC
>DATCLF010000092.1:0-7309 GCA_036564055.1 Spirillospora sp. | reverse complement strand
GGTCGAGATACTGCGCGCGCATCTGGCGCTCCGTGACGACACCCGTCAACTGCAGCATCCGGTCCGCGAGGGTCGACTTGCCGTGGTCGATGTGCGCGATGATGCAGAAGTTGCGGATGATCGCGGGATCGGTCATGTCAGGCTGAGGCGCTGCCACCGGGATCCGTTCGCAAAACTCTGGATGGACAGGGACGTGTGCACCTCCCATGGTCCCATGCCAGGCGGAATGCTCCGTGCAGGCCTCGGTCCGGCGCCAGAGCCCGGCGCGTGGCCGGGCTCTGCGCGGGCTCGGTTTGGGGAGGGTCCCCATGATTGGTAAGCTGTGCGCCTGCGTGTGGCGTAGCGTCGTGCCCTGGGGGCACCGTCCCGCCCCCGTCATCCAGACCTTTCACCAGAGCCTGCGGAGCGCAGGCGAGGATCGCGATCAAAGCTGAGGCACTACCGACGTGGCTAACATCAAGTCCCAGATCAAGCGCAACAGGCAGAACGAGAAGGCCCGCCTGCGCAACAAGGCCGTCAAGTCCGAGCTGAAGACGGTGATCCGCAAGTTCCATGAGGCCGCCGACCGCGGCGAAGTCGAGGCCGCCATCGCCGCGCAGCGGTACGCCGCCCGCAAACTCGACAAGGCCGCCAGCAAGGGCGTCATCCACAAGAACCAGGCCGCCAACCGCAAGTCGGCGATCGCCAAGCGCGCCGCCGCGCTGCAGGCCGCCAAGAAGTAACGGGCACGACCCTCGGGGCCGGCGATCCGCCGGCCCCGACGCATGTCCATGGACGAGCGGCGCGCGGTGCGGATCAGCAAGTTCCTCGCCCGTCATCTGCGGCACCGCCCCGAGCAGATCGGCCTCACCCTCGACCGGGCGGGCTGGGCCGACGTCGGCGAGCTGCTCGACGCCTGCGCCCGCCACGGCTTCCCGATCACGCGCGACGAACTCGAACACGTCGTCGCCGTCAACGACAAGAAGCGCTTCGTCCTCGACGGGGACCGCATCCGGGCCGCCCAGGGCCATTCCATCGAGGTGGACCTCGGCCTGCCGTCCGTCCAGCCGCCCGACCTCCTCTACCACGGCACCGTGAGCCGCTCCGTCGAGAAGATCATGAGGGACGGGCTCCTGCCCATGGGGCGGCACGCCGTGCACCTGTCCCCCGACCGTGAGACGGCCCGGCGCGTCGGCGCCCGCCGCGGCGTCCCCGTCGTCCTCGTCGTCCAGGCCGGGCGGATGGCGGCCGACGGGCACGAGTTCCGCGTCAGCGAGAACGGCGTGTGGCTGACCGCCCGGGTTCCGCCGGAATATCTCGCACGATGAGTTCGGCGGACGGCCAGTCCGGGATGTGCCGGACGCCCTCGAGATCATCTCCGGAGCCTTCGGCGAGCCCCTCCCCCGGCCCGAACAGGTACCCGTGGGGGACGATCCCCCGGATGGCGCGGTGCACGTCGAGCCGGTCGTCGATCATGTGGGTGATCCCCAGCTCCCGGCAGATCGCCGCCTTCTCCTCCCGCTTCCGGCAGAACCGGACGTTCCCCCTCGGCAGGCCCGTACGGGCGTAGAAGTCGTGGTGGTCGAGCCAGGCCAGGGTCCGCCGCCGCACCCGCTGACCGCACTTGGAGATGATCCAGGCCCGTCCGCCGAAGACCTCGATCAGCCCGGGCAGCACCTCGTACACGCCCTCGGTCGCCGGTGAGGCGAGCGCCTGCTCGAAACTGCCGTCGAGGAACACGGTGTCGTCGTCGCCGGGAGGCAGCAGCCCTCCGTGAATGACCCGGCCGAAGTCGACGCCGAGTCTGGGTTCGGTCTTCATGCCCCCCTAGATTCGCGTCCGCTCAGCTAAAGCAGAACTATCGATCGTTGCGGGAGCTATAGTTCTGGTCTATGGAACTGGGTCGGCTCTCGACGGAGGCGCTCGCCTCCTTCGCGGTCTTCGCCGACCACCTCAACTTCACGCGCGCCGCAGAGGAGCTGCACATCTCGCAGCCCGCCCTCCACGTCAAGGTGCGCAAGCTCTCCGAGACGCTCGGCCGTCCCCTCTACACCCGGCACGGGCGCCGGCTCGTGCTGACGCCCGCCGGGGAGCAGGTCGCCCGGTTCGCCCGCGACCTCGACGCCCGCGTGGCCGCCTTCCTGTCCGACGTGCGGGGCACCGCGCCGACGCGCCGTCCGGTGCTGGCCGCCGGGGAGGGCGCCTACCTGTACCTGCTGGGCGACGTCGTGCACCCGGGCATCCGGCTGATCAACGGCGACCGGGCCCGCACCCTCGCCGCCGTCCGCACCGGCCATGCCGACGTCGGGGTGTCGGTCCTGGACGTCATGCCCACCGACCTGGAGGCCGTCCTGCTGGCGACGTACCCGCAGGTCCTCGTCATGCCGGACGACCATCCCCTCGCCGAGAAACCGACCGTCGCCCTGTCCGACCTTGCGGGCGCCTCCCTGGTCGCACCGCCGCCGAGCGGGCCGCACCGCGTCGCGCTCGAACGCGCCCTCCGCGCCGCGGGGGTGCCGTGGACGCTCGCGGTGGAGGCCGCGGGCTGGCCCCTGCAGCTGCACTTCGTGTCGCTCCGCATCGGCCTCGCGATCGTGAACGGCTGTGTCGTGCCGCCTCCCGGCCTCGTCGCACGCGAGATCATCGACCTGCCGGCGGTCCCGTACCATGCTGTCCACCTCCCGTCGCGCGCAGACGATCCCCTGGTCACCGATCTGCTGTCCGCCATCCGCTCCGCACTGAGGAGACGAGCATGCACTTCGACATCGCCGTCGACATCGACGCCCCGGCCGAGACGGTCTGGAAGCTCCTCACCGACGTCGAACGCTGGCCGGACATGACCGCCTCCATCAACCGCGTCGAGCTTCTCGACGGCGCCTTCGGCCCGTCCAGCCGGGCCCGCGTCCACCAGCCGAGGCTCCCCGCCGCCGTGTGGACGGTGACCGAGTTCGAGGAGAACACGGGCTTCACCTGGGAGTCCCGATCCCCGGGCGTGACCACGGTCGCCGGCCACCATCTGTCGGCCAAGCCCGACGGGACGGTGACCGTCCGCCTGAGCATCGACCAGACGGGCCCGCTCGCCCCCGTGGTCTCTCTGCTGACGGGCCGCCTGACCCGCCGTTACGTCACCATGGAGGCCCATGGCCTGAAGAACGCGGCCGAACGCTCCTGACCCCGGACATCGACCCACGTGCGGCGACGTCGGCTGCGCCGGACGACCCGTCCATTGCGTTCGGCCAGAGGCCAGAAGCGTTCGACGGGCAGACCTCCAGGCGCCCTGTCAGACTGTCCATGAAGCCTGCCCGCCGCCGCGTGCGCTCCTGCCGACGGGTGACCGGGCCGCCGCTTCGAGAAGGAGCGTGCACGGGCCCCGGGCTAGCGAGAAACCGATCTCGGTAGGTGCCGCGCACACGGCGCCGACACCACGACGACGGGCTCAGTCACACGACCCGCGCGACCACGTCCGGCCACCCGACTCGGGATCGCGGCACCGCAAGGCGCCGGTCCCCGCCGTCACAGCGGCCACGGGGACCCCGGTGCGGCTCACGCGGCCGGCGGCAGCCGACGCGTCCGCACCCTCGCCGGGCTGCACGCCCTGCACGGCGGACCGTGAGCCGTGCCGCTCCGCGGCCGGCGGCAGCCGGGCTCGTCCGTTCCTCGCCAGGCTGCGCGTCCGGCACCCGCCGGGCGTGCCGTGGCCGTCGCAACCGCGTGGCCGAGGCGGTGCCCAAGCCGTGAGAGACGGCCGGCATCTCGGCGGGCGGCCAGGCGAGGGACGCGTGACGCGGTGAACCGTGAGCGGCGCGGCCCCACGGCCGGCGCCGGGGTCAGCCGCGGGCGGCGACGATGTCGGCGATCGTCTTCTCCAGGGCGTAGGCGGGGTCGGCTGCGCCGCCCTTGACCTGTTCGTCGGCCTCGGCGACGGCGGTGAGGGCGCGGGCGACACCGTCCGCCGACCAGCCGCGCAGCTGCTTCTGCACCCGGTCGATCTTCCAGGGCGGCATGCCGAGCTCCTTCGCCAGCGCGGCGCCACGCGCACCCCGTGGCGCGCCGCCGACCTTCGCCAGGCCGCGCACCCCCTGCGCGAGCGCGCTGACGATCAGCACGGGCGGGACGCCGGTGGCGAGGGCCCAGCGGAGCTGCTCCAGCGCCTCGGCGAGCCGGCCCTCGATCGCCTTGTCCGCCACCGTGAACCCGCTCACCTCGGCGCGGCCGCGGTAGTACCGGGCGACCGCGGCGTCGTCGATCCTGCCGCCGGTGTCGGCGACGAGCTGGCTGCACGCGGCGGCGAGCTCCCGCAGGTCGTTGCCGACCGCGTCGAGCAGGCCGCGCGCCGCGTCCGCCGAGATCCTCCCTCCGGCGCGGCGGACCTCGGCGCGGATGAAGTCGACGCGCTCCCCCGTCTTGGTGATCTTCGGGCAGGAGACCGTGCGGGCCTTGAGCTTCTTCAGCCCGTCGACCAGCGCCTTTCCCTTGGCTCCGCCGTGGTGGACGGCGATCAGCACCGTGTCGTCCGCGGGTGCCTTGGCGTACGCGAGGACCTCGTTGATCAGGTCTTTGCCCAGGTCCTGCGCCGACCGCAGGACGAGCGCCTTCCCGCCGCCGAACAGCGAGGGCGAGGTCAGCTCCGAGATCCGTCCGGGTTCCAGCCCGCCCGGAGCGAGGTCGATCACCTCGGTCTCCGGGTCCTGCGCCCGCACGGAGGCGACGACGTCGCCGACCGCCCGCTCCACGAGCAGTTCCTCGTCTCCGACGATCAGGATGATGGGCTCGACCGACACCCCAGCAGCATGCCACGTCCGACGTCCCGTCCGCGCCGTCGGGCGGGCGACGGCCGGCTGGGCGCGTCAGCCGCGGGGGACGACGGCGATGCCGGTTCGCGTGCGGGTGATGGCGATGTCTCCTTCGCGGTCGGTGCGGTGGATCCGGGTGCCGAGACGCCGGAGCAGGTCGAGGGTCGCCGGGGACGGGTGGCCGTAGTCGTTGTCGTCGCCGACCGAGATCAGGGCCACGGAGGCGCGGGCGGCGGCGAAGAAGCCGGGATTCTGGGTGCGGGCGCCGTGATGCGGGACCTTGAGCACCTGGACGCGGGGAACGGCCGGCGCCAGGGCGCGCTGTGCCTCTTCTTCGACGTCGCCCGCCAGCAGGGCGCTGAAGCCGGGCTTGCGGGCCACGAGGACGACGCTGGCGTTGTTGATCGTGGCGCCGTCGTCGCCGTGGGCGAGGACGGGGCCGGGACGGGGGGCGAGGACCGACAAGGTCAGTTCGCCGATGCGCCATTGCTGTCCCTCCCGGGCGAGACGAGAAGGGAGGCCGGGGGCGAGGCGCGCCTCCCGGCCGGAGGTGCGGGAGGTCGTCAGCATCGCGTGGACGTCGCGGCCGTTGCCGACCCCGGACGTCCCGTCGATGTGGTCGGCATGGGGGTGGGTCAGGACGAGCAGCGGGACGTCGACGACGTCCAGGCGGCGCAGGCAGCGGTCGACGAGTGCGGGGTCCGGCCCGGTGTCGACCACGACGGCCTGACCGGGTGCGGCGGACAGGACCAGGGCATCGCCCTGGCCCACGTCGCACGCGACCATCTGCCAGCCCGGAGGAGGCCAGCCCGGGGAGGTGACGCGCATGACGACGATCGCCGCCATGATCCCGGTCAGCGCGGCCGCGACGAGCAGCCGCACGCGGCGGCTGCGCAGGACCACGAGGGTGACCGCCGCGGCGAGCAGCAGCGTCACGGCACCGAGACCGCCGCCGATCCAGGGGATCGTGGCATACGGCAGGGCGGCGCTTGTGCGGGCCACCCGGATGATCCAGCCGGCGGCGAGGCCCGCGGGCCACGCGATCACCTGCGCCGGCGGCAGGGCGACGAGCGCCGTGAGGGCGGCGAGCGCGCCGAGCAGTGTGGCGGGGGCGACGGCGGGGGCGGCCAGCAGGTTCGCGAACACCGCGACGACGCCGACTTCGCCCGACAGCATCACCAGGACGGGGGCCACGGCGACCTGCGCGGCGGCGGAGACCGCGAGGGCGTCGGCGACGGGGCCGGGCAGCCGGCGGGCGAGCCGTTCCCGCCACGGCGGCGCCAGGACGAGCAGGCCGGCCGTCGCCAGCACCGACAGCGCGAACCCGTACGAGCGGGCCAGCGCGGGGTCGAGCAGGACGAGGACCAGCACGGCGGCGGCGAGGGCGGGGATCCCCTGGCGCTGCCGTCCCGTGACGAGCGCCAGCAGGCCGATCAGGCCCATCACGGTGGCCCGCAGGACGCTCGGCTCCGGACGTGCGACGACGACGAAGGCGAGCACCGCGAGGACGGCGACGGGCGGGGCGCGGCGCCGGCCGAGGCCGAGGAGACGGCACAGCCCCAGCACGGCCCCGATGACGATCGCGAGGTTGGCGCCGGAGACGACCATCAGGTGGGTGAGCCCGGCGGCGCGGAAGTCCTCGGCGAGCGCCGGGTCGAGGCGGGAGGTGTCGCCGACGACCATGCCGGGCAGCACGCCGCGCCGGTCGGGCGGCAGGCGCTCCACCGCGGCCCTCAGCCGCGCCCTCACGTGCTCGGCGGCGCGCTGCGTCCGCGGCGGCGGCCCGAGCACGGTGGGCGGGCCGCGGACGATCACCACCGCGGCGAGCAGGTCGGCGCCCTCCGGGGGCGCGAACCTGCCGTGCAGGCGCACCGGCTGGCCGGGAATCAGGCGGAGCCAGCGGGGATCGTCGCCGATCACCAGGACGGGCACCCGGACCCGGGCGTGCGCGACCGCCTCCGCCCGCGCCCTCACGACGATCACCTGCCGGCCCCGGCCGGGTTTCGCCCGGGGGTCGCCGGTGACCACGGCGTCGGCCGTCGCGAACCGGCCGTGGCGGGCGAGCTCGCGCACCGGTCCCGTGCCGACGGCCGTGGTCCGCAGGGCCACGCCCGCCGCGGACGCCGCGGCGCACACGAGCACCACCCCGGCCAGCCTCCGCCGTGCCCCCGCCCTCCGCCGTGCCTGCGCGCTCCGTCGTGTCCGCGGCCTTTTGGCGCCGGGCGCGAGAAGGCAGAGGGCGGCCAGGGCCGCGGCGGCCGCCAGGGTGAAGGTGACGGGTGAGGGGAGGCCCAGGGTCACGGCGGCGGTGACCCAGGTGGTGAGGGCCGGGGCCAGGAGGCGCAGGTCGTGGGTCATACGCGGACCAGGGGTTTCAGCTCGGCGTAGCGGCGGGCGCCGATTCCGCTGACGTCCTGGAGCTGCTCGACGGAGCGGAAGCCGCCGTGGCGGGTGCGGTACTCCACGATGCGCTCGGCGAGGACGGGCCCGACTCCGGGAAGGTCGTCGAGCTGTTCGACGGTGGCGGTGTTGAGGTC
>DATCLF010000091.1:0-9217 GCA_036564055.1 Spirillospora sp. | reverse complement strand
CTCCTGGGGGGTGCGCGGCACGCCTTTCTGGGGGAAGACCTTGAAGCGGGTCCCCGAGTTTCCGTACGCCCACGAGGGGGTCTCGATCTCCTGGCGGCGCAGGGCCTCCTTCACCGCTGCGGTGTCGTTCACGTCTACCTCTTTTCCGGTGCTGTCTGGGGAACCGCCCGCCCGGCCCCCGCGGGTCAGTCCAGGTGGAAGACCTCGGGGAGCGGGCGCATCGCCTCGTCGGGGCGGCCGTCGAGGTCCTCGAAGAACTGCGCCATCTCCGCCTGCCACCGAGCGTTGACCTCGGTGCGGGCCATCCGCTCCTGGGCGGCCTCGAAGTCGTCGGTCTCCAGGTAGCCGACGAGGAGACCGTCCTCGCGCAGGAACAGCGAGTAGTTGTGCCAGCCGGAGTCGCGCAGGGCGTCCTGCATCTCGGGCCAGACCGCCTGGTGGCGCCGCTTGTACTCCTCCAGGCGGTCCTGCCTGACCTTCAGCAGGAAGCAGATCCGCTTCCTGGCCGGAGCGTCCTCGGTCATCGGGTCCCGGCCGTCAGAAGTCGTAGTCGTCGATGTTGTTCTTGTCGAAGACGGTCGGCGGGCCGAGGATGATCTCGCCGTTGGCGCCGATGGTGCGCTCGCCGAGCTTGCCGGCCTTGAACTTCTCTCCCTGCTTGCCGGTGATCTGGCCGGAGGCCAGCGCGCCCGCCGCGTACGCCGCGAGGTAGCCGAGGTTCGCCGGGTCCCACAGCGCGAACTTCTCGACCGTGCCGTCCTTGATGAACTTGCGCATCTGGTTCGGGGTGCCGAGGCCGGTCAGCGCGACCTTGCCCTTGTACTGGGACCCGGAGATGTAGCGGGCCGCGGCGGCGATGCCGACCGTGGTCGGCGAGATGATGCCCTTGAGGTTCGGGTACGCCTGCAGCAGACCCTGCGTCTGCTGGAACGACTTCTGGTCGTCGTCGTCCCCGTAGGCGATCTTGACGAGCTTCATCTTCGAGTACTCGGGCTTCTTCAGCTCGTCCTGCATGTACTTGATCCACGTGTTCTGGTTCGTGGCGTTCGCGGTCGCCGACAGGATCGCGATCTCGCCCTCGGCGCCGATCTGGTCGGCGAGCAGCTTGACCTGGCTGCGGCCGATGTCCTCCGACGACGCCTGGTTGATGAACACGTCGCGGCACGCGGGGTTCGTGTCGGAGTCGTACGCGACGACCTTGATGTCCTGGGACATGGCCTGCTTGAGCGGGTTGCACACCGCGTTCTGGTCGTTCGCGGCGATGAGGATCGCGTCGTGCCGCTGCTGGATCAGGGTGTTGATGTAGGAGACCTGCGAGGACGCCGAGGCGTCGGACGGCCCGACCTCCTTGGCCTGCGCGCCGAACTCCTTGGCGGCGGCGATGCCGGCGTTGTCGACGATCGTGGAGTAGGGGTTGTTGACCTGCTTGGGCAGAAACGCGATCTTCAGGCCCTTCTTCATGGGCGCGTTCGGGTTCGCCGTGGCGTTCTTGTCGGACTTGCCCCCGCCGGACGCGGACGAGGACTCCTTGGTGGTCCCGCCGCAGGCGGCCAGGCTGAGGGCGAGGACGCCCGCCGTGGCCGTGGCCGTCAGCCGGGCCGCCAGCCCGGTCGTCAGCCTGGAAGCCGGCCGGCCGGTCGGCCGCGGAGCGCGCGAACGAATGGTCATGTGAGTGCCTTTCACTCCAGGGGTGGTGCTTCGGGGGTGGGTGGATGGACGCGGCGGGCCCGGGACCCCGGGCCGCGCTCCCGTCAGGGCGCGGCGGCCTGGGCCGCGGGTCTCGCGCCCCTTCGTCGTGCGCGCGTCTCCCGCACCACGGTGATCAGCCGCGGCGTGAGGACGCTGACGATGAGCAGTAGTCCGGTGACGATCGACTGAGTCTCGGTGGAGACGTCGTTGAGCATCAGCAGGTTGCGCAGCAGCCCGACGAGCAGCACCGCGGCGATGACGCCGCCGAGGGTGCCCCTGCCGCCCTCGAAGTCGACGCCGCCGAGCAGGACCGCCGCGATGACGGCGAGCTCCAGGCCGAGCCCGTTGTCGGCGCGGGCGCTGCCGTAGCGGAGCGTGTAGATGACCCCGGCGAGACCGGCGGCGAGGCCGGACACCACGAAGAGGACCAGCTTGATCCGCTTGACGCGGATGCCGGCGAAGTAGGCGGCGTCCTCCTGCGCGCCGATCGCGAACAGCGACCGCCCGACGCCGGTGGCGTGCAGGACGATCCCCGTGACGACGGCGAGCACGGCGAACAACGCGATCGGGTACGGGATCGGGGTCCCGGGGACGGAGGAGGTCGCGAGGTTGGTGTAGGTGAACGGGAACTCGGAGATGGCGGCGGTGCCGAGGGTCACGTACGCCAGGCCCCGGTAGAGCGTCATCGTGCCGATCGTGACCGCGAGGGACGGCAGTCCCAGCCGGGTGACGAGCAGCCCGTTGACGAGCCCGCACACGACCCCGACGAGCAGGACCAGCGGGATGATCGTCTCGATCGCCATGCCGCCGTCCCACATCCATCCGGTCAGCGCGCTGCACAGGCCGAGGACGGACGCGACCGACAGGTCCACCTGCCCGCACACGACGAGCAGCGTCATCGGCAGCGCGATCAGCGCGATCTCGCTGAGGTCCAGCAGCGCGAACGACAGGTTCCCGCTGTGCGCGAAGTCGGGCGAGACCCCGGCGCCGCCGAAGAAGACCGCGACCAGCAGCACGATGATGGCGGTCTCCCACCGCAGCAGTTGTCCGACGCGGCTCATGACCGGCCCTTCCCTTCCGCAGAGGTCGTGGTGGTCTCCGTCTCGGTGGTCGTGCTCTCGGTGGTCGTGGCGGCCCCGGCGCCGGTCTCCGTCTCGGTGGCCTCGACGGAGGGCACGTCACGGTGGACGGTCGACTCCAGGGACCGCTGTTTCAGGGCCCGGGTGACCCGCAGCGCCAGCAGCCGGTCGACGCTGATGGCGAGGAGCAGCAGGACGCCCGTGATCGCCTCCTGCCAGAAGGAGTTGACCTTGAGCACCACCAGCACGCTGCCGATGGTGGTGAGCAGGAGCCCGCCGAGCGCCGCCCCGTACACGGTGCCGACGCCGCCGGTGATCGCGACGCCGCCGACGACGACGGCGGCGACGACCTTCAGCTCCCAGCCGTGCGCGGCGTCCGCGACGACGGTGCCGAACCGGGCGAGCCAGAGCACCCCCGCGAGGCCCGCGAGCGCGCCGCTGACCAGGTAGGCGGTGAGGACGCGGCGGCGGATCGGCACCCCGGCGAGCATCGCGGCCTCGGGGTTCGACCCGATCGCGTA
Organism: Spirillospora sp.; assembly: GCA_036564055.1. Classification (GTDB taxonomy): domain Bacteria; phylum Actinomycetota; class Actinomycetes; order Streptosporangiales; family Streptosporangiaceae; genus Spirillospora. The sequence goes on along the minus strand of DATCLF010000091.1, from coordinate 5,928 downwards.
GAACTCGCGTCCGGACGAGTAGCAGCGCAGGTAGTAGCCGACGGCGAGCATCACGACGACGGTGATGATCGGCAGGTACGGGACGCCGAGGACGCCGTCGTTGCCGAGGCTGAGGACCGACGGCGGCAGCTCGGAGGCGCTGATCTGGTCGCCCTGCGCGATGCGGTAGTCGAGCCCCTGGATCACGTACAGCGTGCCGAGGGTGACGACCAGGGACGGAACCCGGCACAGGCTGACGAGCAGGCCGTTCACCAACCCGCAGACGAGCCCGATGAGCACGCCGAGGACGAGCACCACGACGACGTTCCGGTCCCCGCCGGAGGCGAACTTGCCGGTGGTGAACGCGACCAGCCCGACGACCGACCCGACCGACAGGTCGATGTTGCGGGTCACGACGACCATGCTCTGCCCGACGGCGAGCAGGACCAGGATCGAGGCGTTGAGGAAGATGTCCTTCATCCCCTGGCCCGACAGGAACCGCGGGTTCGCGATCGTGGTGGCGACGACGAGGACGACGAGGGCGCCGAGGATGCTGAGCTCGCGGGCGCGCAGGACGACCTCGACCAGGCGGCGCCCGCCCCCGGGGGCGCCGCCCGGTTCCGCCTTCGCCGAGGTCCGGGTGAGTACGGTCATCGGGTCAGGCCGCCTTTCCCGTCGCGGTCCGGCCGGTCGCGGCGGCCATCACGTTCTCCTCGGTCGCCTCGGCGCGGGGGATCTCCGCGGTGAGGCGGCCCTCATGCATGACGAGAACGCGGTCTGCCATGCCGAGCACCTCCGGAAGGTCGGACGAGATCATCAGCACCGCGAGGTCCTGCGCCGCGAGCTCGGACAGCAGCCGGTGCACCTCGGCCTTGGTGCCGACGTCGATGCCGCGGGTCGGCTCGTCCACGATCAGGACGGCGGGTTCGGTCGCCAGCCACTTGGCGAGCACGACCTTCTGCTGGTTGCCTCCCGACAGGACGCCGACGGCGTCGCCGAGCCGGGAGTACTTGAGCTGGAGCCGCAGCGCCCAGTCCTCGGCCCGCCTGCGCTCCACCCTGCGGGAGATGAGACCGGCGCGCCCGGTCTCGCGGCGGAGCGAGCGCAGCTGGGTGAGGCCCATGTTGCGCTCGATCGACATGCCCATGACCAGGCCCTGCTGGCGCCGGTCCTCGGGCACGAGCGCGAGCCCGGCGGCCATCGCGGCGGTCGGGCTGCCGGGCGGCAGCGGCCGTCCGGCGACCTCGACCGACCCGGCGTCCCAGCGGTCCACCCCGAAGATCGCGCGGGCGACCTCGGAGCGGCCTGCGCCGACGAGCCCGGCCAGCGCGACGATCTCGCCGCGCCGGACCTCGAAGGAGACGTCGGTGAAGGCGCCCTCACGGGTCAGCCGCGACACCTTCAGCGCGACCTCGCCGGGCGTCACGTCCTGCTTGGGGTAGAGCGCGTCGAGGTCGCGGCCGACCATCCGGCGGACGAGGTCGTCGGGCGTGAGGTCGGCGGTGAGGTCGGTGCCGACGTAGGTGCCGTCGCGCAGCGTGGTGACGCGATGGCACAGCTCGAAGATCTCCTCCAGCCGGTGCGAGATGAACAGGACCGCGCAGCCCTGCTTCGCCAGCGTGCGGGTGACCGCGAACAGGCGGGCGACCTCCTGGCCGGTCAGCGCGGCGGTGGGCTCGTCCATGATCAGGACCCGGGCGTTCCGGGAGATGGCCTTGGCGATCTCGACGACCTGCTGGTCGGCGATCGACAGGCCGCGGGCGGGCTGCTGCGGGTCGAGCGGGACGCCGAGCCTGGCGAACAGCTCGGCCGTCCTCGCGTGCATGGCGCGCCGGTCGATGCGGCCGAGCCCTGGAAGGCCGCGGGTACGGGGCTGGCGGCCCATGAAGATGTTCTCGGCGACCGACAGGTCCGGGAACAGGGTGGGCTCCTGGTAGATGACGGCGACGCCGGCCGCCTGCGCGTCGGCGGGGCTGTGGAAGGTCACCGGCTCGCCGTCGACGCGGACCTCGCCCGCGTCCGGGCGGTGGACGCCTGCGAACGTTTTTACGACCGTGGACTTGCCTGCGCCGTTCTCCCCGGCCAGGGCGTGCACCTCACCCGCGTACAGCTCCAGGGTGACGTCCTGCAGCGCGCGAACCGCGCCGAACGATTTGCTCACGTTGACCAGTGCCAATGTCGGCAGGGCCGACCGGCCGGGTGCACCCATCGCGACCCTCCTCGCGGGGCACGTCTGTGACGTACGCATGAAAAACGTTTTAAGTCGATGTAACCGAGAACGGTAGAGCGAGCCCACGCGGCCGTCAAGGGGTCGTCTTCCGGGAAGACCGCTTCCGCGCTGGTGAACGCGTCGCCGTGGCAGAGATCGGACACGTCGCGAGGCCCCACGCCGTCGGGCGTCGGCGGCCGTTCGGTCACCCCCGGCGCCTCAACCGCGGACTTGACACGTTTTAATTGGATGACCAAAGTGAGCGGCACATCGAGCGGACTGACCGGGGGCAGGGAGAGTGGGCACAGACGGCACCGGACGTCCCGGGCCGAGGAGCAGGACGGTCGGCATCAAAGAGGTCGCGGCGCACGCCGGTGTGTCGCCGGGCACCGTCTCCAACGTCCTCAACCGCCCCGAACGCGTCGCCGAGGCCACCCGGATCCGCGTCGAGCGGGCCATCCGCGAGCTCGGCTTCGTCCGCAACGGCTCGGCGTCCACGCTCCGCGCCGGGCACAGCAGCACGATCGGGCTGATGGTCCTCGACCTCGCCAACCCGTTCTTCACCGACGTCGCCCGCGGGGTCGAGGACGTCGCCAGCGAACGCGGCTACGCGGTGATCCTGTCGTCGTCCGGCGAGTCCGACGAGCGGGAGCAGCGCAACCTGCGCGTGTTCGCCGAGCAGCGGGTCAGGGGCGTGCTGCTCACCCCGGTCGGCGACGACGGCGAGGCCGCGGACCCGCTGCGCGAGCGGGGCGTCCCGGTGGTGCTGCTCGACCATCCGACGCCCCGCACCAACCAGTGCTCGGTCGCGGTCGACGACGTCGCGGGCGGCGAGCTCGCGGTCACCGAGCTGCTGGAGGGCGGGGCCCGCACGCTGGCGTTCATCACCGGCCCGAGCGTCCTGCGGCAGTGCGCCGACCGCCGCCGGGGCGCGCTGCGTGCGCTGCGCACCGCCGGGATCGGCCGCGAGGCGATGCGCGAGATCACCGTCGGGGCGATGAACGCCCGCTCCGGGCAGGAGGCGGCGCGGCGGCTCCTGGAGTCCGGCGCCCCGCTGCCCGACGCGATCTTCTGCGCCAACGACCTGCTCGCGCTCGGCGTCCTGCGGGTGCTGCTGCAGGCCGGGCTGAAGGTCCCCGACGACGTCGCGCTGATCGGCTACGACGACATAGAGTTCTCGGCGGCGGCCGCGGTCCCGCTGAGCTCGATACGGCAGCCCACCTACCAGCTCGGGCGGATCGCGACCGAACTGCTGCTGGAGGAGTGCGACCGCACGGCCGGGCACGCCCACCAGCAGGTCATGTTCCAGCCGGAGCTGGTCGTGCGCGAGTCGAGCCGCCCGGCCGCGGGAGGGAGATCATGAAGGTCGCGCTCTTCCTCACCTGCGTGAACGACACCCTGTACCCGGAGACGGGCAAGGCGATGGTGCGGCTGCTGCGGCGCCTCGGCCACGACGTCGTGTTCCCCGAGGGGCAGACGTGCTGCGGGCAGATGCACCTCAACACCGGCTACCGGCGGCAGGCCCGCCACCTGGTGGAGGAGTTCGCCGAGACGTTCGCGCCCTACGACGCCGTCGTCGCGCCGTCCGCGTCGTGCGCCGCGATGATCCGCGACTGGCATCCGCGGCTCGTGCCGCACGCCGCGCGGGTCGCCTCGCGCGTCCACGAGCTGTCGGAGTTCCTCGTGGACGTGCTGGGCGTCACCGACGTCGGCGCGTACTACCCGCACCGCGTCACCTACCACCCCACCTGCCACTCGCTGCGGATGCTGCGCGTCGGGGACCGTCCGCTGCGGCTGCTGCGGGAGGTCCGCGGCATCGACCTCGTCGAGCTGCCGGACGCCACCGAGTGCTGCGGGTTCGGCGGGACGTTCGCGCTGAAGAACTCCGAGGTGTCCGCCGCGATGTGCGCGGACAAGGTCGCCGCCGTCCGGGCGACCGGGGCCGAGACGCTGTGCGCGGCCGACAACTCCTGCCTGATGCACATCGGCGGAGCGCTCACCCGCACCCGCGCGGGGGTGCGGACGGTCCACCTGGCCGAGATCCTCGCGTCCACCGAGGAGGATGTGCGATGAGCGAGGCGATGCCGACCTACGTCGGAATGCCGTCCTTCCCGGACGCGGCGCGCCGGGCGGTCGCGAACCCGCGGCTGCGTGGCAACCTCGCCCACGCGACCACGACGATCCGGACGCGGCGCGCGTCCGCGGTCGCCGAACTCGACGACTGGCAGGCCCTGCGCGAGGCGGGCAAGCAGATCAAGGACCACGTCCTTGAGAACCTGGGGCACTACCTGCGCCTGCTGGAGGAGAAGGTCACCGAGGCGGGAGGAACCGTCCACTGGGCGCGCGACGCCGCCGAGGCCAACCGGATCGTCGCCGACCTGGTGAAGGCGACCGGCGAGACCGAGGTCGTCAAGGTCAAGTCGATGGCCACCCAGGAGATCGGCCTGAACGAGTTCCTCGCCGAGGAGGGCATCACCGCCTACGAGACCGACCTCGCCGAGCTGATCGTGCAGCTCGGCGAGGACCGCCCCTCGCACATCCTCGTCCCCGCCATCCACCGGAACCGGGCCGACATCCGCGAGATCTTCCTGCGCGCGATGGACGACGCGCCCGAGGGGCTGACCGACTCCCCCGCGGAGCTCGCCGAGGCCGCCCGCCGGCACCTGCGCGCCAAGTTCCTGTCGGCGAAGGTCGCGGTCTCCGGGGTGAACTTCGCCGTCGCCGACACCGGCACGCTCGTCGTCCTGGAGTCCGAGGGCAACGGCCGGATGTGCCTGACCCTCCCCGAGACGCTGATCTCGGTGATGGGCGTGGAGAAGATCGTTCCGAGCTGGCGGGACCTGGAGGTCTTCCTCCAGCTGCTCCCCCGCTCGTCCACGGCCGAGCGGATGAACCCCTACACCTCCACCTGGACGGGCGTCACCCCCGGCGACGGCCCTCGCGACTTCCACCTCGTCCTGCTGGACAACGGCCGCACCGCCACGCTGGCCGACGAGGTGGGACGGCAGGCGCTGCGCTGCATCCGCTGCTCGGCATGCCTGAACGTGTGCCCGGTCTACCAGCGCGCGGGCGGGCACGCCTACGGGTCGCCGTACCCGGGGCCGATCGGCGCGATCCTGTCGCCGCAGCTGCGCGGCATCGGGTCGGAGGTGGACGCCTCGCTCCCCTACGCCTCGTCGCTGTGCGGGGCGTGCTTCGAGGCGTGCCCGGTCGCCATCGACATCCCGGAGGTGCTCGTCCACCTGCGCGCCCGCGCCGTCGAGAAGGGTCCCCGCCACCCCCTCGAACGGGTGGCGATGACGGCGGCCGGGTGGACGCTGCGCTCCCCCACCCGGCTCGGGCTCGCGCAGCGCGCGGCGTCCGCGGCCCGCCGCGTCGTGGCGCGCGGCGGCCGGATCCGGCGGCTGCCCGGTCCGCTGAACGCCTGGACCGAGACCCGGGACGCGCCCGCGCCGCCGCCCGAGTCGTTCCGCGCCTGGTGGGCCCGCACCGACGGCGGCCGCAGGGACGACCCGCGGCGCACGACCGGCCGGCGGAAGGGGGACCGGTGAACGCACGCGAGGAGATCCTCCGCCGGATCGACCGGACGGTGCCGCCGCGCCCGCCGGCCGAGGTCGCCGCCGCCTACGACCGGATCGAGCGGAACTATCTGCGCCGCCACCACGCCGCCGACGACGACGCGGACGTCCTCGACCTGTTCGCCGAACGCGCCGCCGACTACCGGGCGACGGTGCTGCGGG
>DATCLF010000090.1:0-10848 GCA_036564055.1 Spirillospora sp. | reverse complement strand
ATATGAGGCACCGGTCTCGCGGGGGCGTCCGGCCGTTCGGCGGCACCCCGCGACGGAGTCGGACGGGACGGCCCCTGGGGTCCCCGGACCGGCCTCGGCCCCGATACGGTGATGGGTGCGGAACGGCCGCGCTCGGTTGCTAGTCTGCTGAGAGCCTGGGAAAGCGGACGCTGATGCGGACGTGACCCGGCTGACTTCAAAGTCGAGGTGAAGGGGTCCCACAGTGAAGAAGCTGCTCATTCTCGCCGTCCTCGCTCTCGGTGGCTTCGCCGTCTGGCGTCGGCTGCAGCAGGACCGCGCCGAGCTGGACCTGTGGAACGAGGCCACGTCGTCCGACAGCTGAGCAGCCGGCGACAAGGCCCCGGCGTGAACGAAGCAGAGCCGATCACCGTCGCCTGCCTCGATCTCGCCGGGACCACCGTCGCCGACGGCGACATCGTCCAGACCGCCTTCGCCGAGGCGATCGCCGCCCTGGGGATCGCCGCCGGCACGGCGGCGTCCGAACGTGCACTGTCTCGCTTTCGCCGGTCCCGCGGCGAGTCGACGATCGGCATCCTGCGCTCGCTCTTCGACGAGCCCCGCGCCCGAGCCGCCCACCTGGCGTTCGAGCGCTCCTACGGCCGGCTCGTCGACCGGCGCGGCCTGAGGCCCGTGCCCGGCGCCGACGGTGCCCTCGACCGCATCCGCGGCGCCGGGATCAAAATCTGCCTGATCAGCGGTTTCAGCCGCCGCCTCGAGGCGCGCGTCCTCGACGCCCTCGACTGGTGGAATCGCGTCGACCTGACCCTCTGCCCGGAGGACGTCCCCCGCGACCGGCCGTACCCGGACCCCGTGCTCACCGCGGCCCTCCGCCTCGGGGTGGACGACGTCCGCGGCATCGCCGTCTGCGGCGACACGGCCGCCGCCGTGCACGCGGGCCGCCGCGCGGGCGCCTCCGTCGTCGCCGGCGTCCTCACCGGCGCCCACGACCGCGACCGCCTCCGCGCCGCCGGAGCGACCCACATCCTCCAAAGCGTCGCGGCGCTGCCCGAACTCATCTGTCCGGTCCCGGTCGGTGGCACGCTGACCGCCGACCACCGGTAGGCTTGTCCCCGCGCACGGGGCCTTAGCTCAGTTGGCAGAGCACTGGCTTTGCAAGCCAGGTGTCAGGGGTTCGAATCCCCTAGGCTCCACCAGCCGCAAGCCCAGGGCAGAGCCTCATGCTCCGCCTGGGCTTCGATCGTTGACGACGCCTGTTCCCGAAGGCGTGCCCGGTCGGGTGCGCTGTGCCCGCTCCGGTCCGGCCGTGACCATGGTGCCGAGCGTGCTGACGCTTTTGCGGGGACGGTCGTCGGTGGCGCGCAGACAGATCATCGCCGTCCGTCACTGGAGTTCCCCATCCCTTCAATATCGGGCGTCGCTGAGCCCTTCGCGGGTCAAGCACCGTCGGGACGGAAACGCGGCCGCGGTCCGGTGACCGGGCCGATGAAGACCGTGCGAATTCACGCTTGCGGCGCAACCCCGGCTGCCTTGCGGGTCTCGTGCCGGTGCGGGTGCTCAGGTGTTCTTGGTCGCGCTGTGAGGGACGATGCCGGTGACGAAGGTGGCCTCATTGAGAAGTTCCGGCGTCAGGTGAACTCCCGTCAGACGTGCGGCGAGGGCGAACGCCGCCTCGGTCGTCAGGTCGGGGGATTCTTCCTCCAGGTCGAAACCCACGTCCACCATCAGTCCGACGAGCTCGTCAGGGGTGGAACCCTCTCGTTCGGTCGGGAAGAGCGGCTCGAAACCCGTCCGCAGAGTGCCGTCCTCGTACCAGAGGAACTTGTCCACGGCGTTGACGTTGCAGAAGTGGGAGACGAGGCGGGTACCGCGCGACAGCGGCTCCACCAGATGGGGCAGGGTGCCCAGGTAGCCGTTGACCTCCAGGCCGAGCACCCAGTCACCTTGGTCGCCGGGGACGGCGGTGGCTCCGATCAGGTACTTGTCGTCGTGATGGCGCTTCCAGAAGTCCCACGTCCGGAGCTCCAGCTCGGCGTATCCGGAGATCTCCCCCTGGGGCTCGGCCCGCATTCCCCGCAGGAACTCCCGCGGGGTCATCCCCCGGACCAGCGTCGCGCAGTACGCCTCCGCCAGGTCCGCGTAGTCGTTGATCCACTCATAGTCGGTCGCGGTGATCGCCATCAGGAGCCTCCAGAGGGGCCTGCAAGCACGACATGGGCGTCGCGAAGCATCAAGGACTCGGTGAAGAGTGTCCCGGACGATCGTCGCGCGCGAGACCGAAACCGTTGATCGAAGGCCGATGCAGTCGAGCCCCTCGTTCAGATGACGGCGTCGTGCGTGAACGGTCTAAGGCGCTTGCCACGGAATCGGGCATCTTCGCCGGCTCTTCGGATGATCGGCGAGATGTGCGACCGAGAGAAAAGGAAACCCCGGTCGGACAGTGCGCTGTCCGACCGGGGCTGCGCGGGACCCCCGTCACGAGTCCCCGCCTGGTTCACTTCGCGAAGGCCACCAGTTGCCGGACGTAACTGGCCGACGCCTCCAGATCTTCCTGCCGCGCGGACCCGCGACCCAGCGTGTTGACCTCAAGGCAGAGGTCACCGCTCCAGCCCCTCGCGACGAGGTGCCGGATCAACTCGTCGAGCGGCAGGTTGCCGCGGCCCGGCGCCAGGTGCCCGTCCTCGCCCATCCGGCTGTCGGACAGGTGGACGTGCGCCAGGCGTTCGCCCATCGTGTCAGCCAGCTTGAGGATGGACACGTTCGCGGCGGCCGCGTGGGAGACGTCCAACGTCGCCCACGGGGCTCTTTCGATGTGCCAGTGCGGCCGGCATTTCAGCAGGGTGCGCGGCCACATGTTCTCGACCGCGATCAGGAGCTTCCTGCCATCCGGCATCTCCTGATCCAGCCTCTCCTGCCGCTCCCGGATACCCTTGACGAACCTCTTGGCGTAGCGGAATTGGTACCAGAGCGGCGGGTGCACCACGACGACGCGCGCACCGAGCCGGCGAGCCGCCTCGATGGCACGGTCCAGCTTCTTCCAAGCCCCAAGACCCCACACGCCGGCCGTCTCCACCCCGAGGCACGGGGCGTGGATGGAGCTGATCGGAATGCCGTACTGGTCCTTCAGCTCTTCCAGGTAGTCGACGGACCATGACAGGGGATCGAGGAGGGTCGGCATGACCTCGACCCCGTCGTAGCCGGCATCGCGAGCCATCATGAAGGCCGTCTTGATGTTCGCCGGAAGGACCGAAGCAGTGGAGAGCGTGATGCGCAGCCTCTTCCCAGAGGAGGCACGGGCATCAGCTTTCTCCTGCGACGGCCCTTGGGGTCCGTCCGGGTTCGTCGCCCGTTGTAACGGGTCATTTGATGCGTTCACTTGACACCACCTTTAGGTTGTTGACCGACGACGCCCTAGGCGTCGTGCGCTGTGATGACAGCGCCACAGGAGATCGTCCGGCAGAGTCCGCGTGAAGCAACAGGCGGATGGCAGGATCCGGACGTCCTTGATCGGGTCTCGGGCGGCGGCAGAGCCGGCCGGCCTGCTCTCCTTGCCCTGGCCGCCGCAGCGCGCGTGCTCGATGCAGGATCCCGCAGAGGTACAGCGGCGAGGACCTGTCGTGGACGGCTGAGGTTCGCCGTCGCCGTGCCGGACGTGGCCGATCGGCCGGGATTGCCGTGGCCTTCCCCCGGGCCGTGTGTTGTCGTTGCCGGGCTTCCGGTGTCACGCTGATGGCGTCGGCAGGCGAGGACAGGCGAAGACATGGTGGAGCATGTGGCGCCGCGGGACACACCAACAGCAGACGGAGCGCACTACCGGTATCGCGCTCACCCGCCCCTGACGTGGATCGTCGCCGCGATCGCCGTGACCGTTCCGGCGATCGCCTTCGGGGGTGCCTTCGGGCCCCACCGGTACTGGCTGCTCCTGTGGCTGGGGGTGTGCGCGGCGCTCGCGATCGGCGTGGAACGCCGCTTCGCCCGCTGGGTGACCCTGACACCGGACCTTCGTCTGAGCGTCCGCGGCTCCGGACAGGACATCGACGTCGACGTCAGGCAGCTCAAGGAGATACGCATCTCCCCTGTCGCGCGGTTGGCGGGGTGGTCAGCTCGCGTCCACTACGCGGACCGCTGGTTCCGGCTCTGGAGCGACGTGCAGTACGTGTCGGGGCCGGCGGACCACACCGGGCTGCGGCCTGAGCGCTGGTCGGGACAAGGCTTCCGCGACCTGGTGTACCGCCTGTCCATCGCCAATCCGGACTTGGTCGTCCGGGGTGTCCGCCCGCCGTCGTGGGCGCGGCGCGCGCCTCGTTTCTGAACCGCCGCAACGGCGCTGTGCGCGACCGGGCGCCAACGCGCCGGTGCAGGCGGACCATTGAGAGCGTGCGGCCCTCTCCGTGAGTGGGGGCCGGTTGCCCGCCGAGGCTGCGGCGTTTCGAACCGGAACCGTCCTCCTGAGCGCCGGCGAGCCCTGGCCGCTGAAGCGAGGCCGGAGCCGCCGAGCTGTCGAGAATGCCCCGCGTGAAGTGGTACCGAACGGCCGCTGCCCCTACCTGTGGGCTGGGGGAGGCCAGTCCAGGTTGGCGGCGACGCGCCGGAGCAGGCCGACGAGCTGCTCGCGTTCGGTGTCGTCGAGTCCGGCCAGGGCGCGTTCGCTGACCTGGTCGAGCAGGATCGGCACCCGCTCCGCGGCGTGGAGGCCCTCGGGGGTCAGCTCCACCAGGACGCGCCTGCGGTCGGCGGGGTCGGTGCGGCGGCGCAGCAGCCCGGCGGCCTCCATCCGCTGGGTCATGCGCACGGCGGTGGGGACTTCGACGTGCAGGCGACGGGCGAGCTCGCCGGTGGTCAGCGGTTGCTCGTCGCGCAGCTCGGCGAGCAGGAAGTTCTGGCCGTCGTGGACGCCGAGGCCGCGCATCTGGGCGGCGGCCGCGGTCTTGAAGGCCCGCGAGGCGGCGGCCAGCGTGTCGCGGAACCGTTGCGGAAGATCCGGGGTCATGGGTGCAGCGTACTTAGATAGTCGGCTAGCTTATTTGTTAGCCGACTAGCGAAAGGATGCTCATGGATCTGGGGCTGCGGGATCGGAGCGTGCTCGTCACCGGCGCGTCCGGCACGATCGGACGCGCGACCGCGATCGCGTTCGGCGCGGAGCGCGCCAGGGTCGCCGTCGCCTACCGCCGCCGTCGGGATCGGGCCGAGCAGACCGCGGCGGACGTGGAGGCGGCCGGCGGCACCGCCACCGTGGTGCGGCTCGATCTCGGCGACACCGGCTCGGTCGCGGAGGCGGTCGCGACGGTGAAAGGGGAATTCGGGGGCGTCGACGTCCTGGTGAACAACGCCGTGGCGTGGCCGGAACGCGGGTCCGCCGGCGAGCTGTTCGAGCAGGCGCCGCTCGAACGGCTGCGCGCCTCCGTCAAGACGAACCTCATCGGCCAGTACGCGCTCAGCCAGGCGGTCGCCGGATCGATGCGGGCGAACGGATGGGGCCGCATCGTGTACGTCTCCACCGGCCTGGTGGAGGACGGGTTTCCCGGCTCCTCGGCCTACACCGCGCCGAAGGCCGCCCTGCACGGGCTCACCCGGACGCTCTCACGTGAGCTCGCCCCCGCGGGGATCTTGACCAATGTGGTGATGGCCGGGTTCGTGGCCAAGGGCGAGGTCCCGCCGGAGGTGCTCGAACAGGTCACGCGGTCCGCCGCGACGGGACGGACGACAGAGCCGCACGAGGTCGCCAATCTCATCGTGTTCCTCTGCTCCGGCGCCAACACGAACATCACCGGGGAGCTCATCCGCGCCGACGGCCACTTCCTCACCAGGACCTAGGACCGGCTGTCATGCCCGTGCGGCCGGCACGGCGGCGTGCTCGCGTTCCCACAGGGTCCGGTAGAGACCGGGACGGGACAGCAGGTCGGCGTGGGCGCCGCGGTCGGCGACGCGGCCCTCGTCGAGGACGACGATCTCGTCGACGGCTTCGAGCCCGGCGAGGCGGTGGGTGACGAGCAGCGTGGTCCGGCCCTCGGTGGCGGCGAGGAGGTCGGCGGTGAGCTCGTCGGCGGTGGCGAGGTCGAGGTGCTCGGCGGGCTCGTCCAGCAGCAGGATCGGGAAGTCGGCGAGCAGAGCGCGGGCGAGGGCGATGCGCTGCCGCTGGCCTCCGGACACCTGCGCACCGTGCTCGCCGACGCGGGTGTCGAGACCCTGCGGCAGTGAGTCGACCCAGTCGAGGAGGCGAGCACGGCGCAGGGCGTCGCGGATCTCGTCGTCGGTGGCGGTAGGACGCGCCAGACGCACGTTCTCCCCGATCGTCGAGTCGAACAGGTGCGCGTCCTGGGCGCATAGGCCGATGACCCTGCGGACGTCGTCACCGTCCAGGTCGCGGATATCCACCCCGTTGAGGGTCACGCTTCCAGAGACGGGTTCCAGGAAGCGTAGGAGAACGGCCGTGAGCGTCGTCTTGCCGGAACCACTGGGCCCGACGATTGCGCAACGGCGGCCTGGGGTGAGGTCCAGGGAGACACCGTCGAGCGCATACGGCGCTGTGGGCGTCCACCGGGCGCGCAGGTCCTTCACAGAGAGGGTGTAGGGCGCGGCTGGCGGCGGCACAGGGGCGTCCGGTTCCCGAACCGGCTCGGGGCTGTCGAGGACGGCGAAGACCCGGCTGCCCGACCGGCGGACGCGTTCGAGGTACTGGGCGGCCAGGGGCAGCCCGGCCACGACCTCGAACGCGGCCATCGGCAGAAGGACGATCACGGCGAGCAGGACCCCGTCCAGCGCCCCCGACCGGACGGCCGGAACCCCGACGGCGAGGCCGCACCACACGGCCAGTCCCCCGGCGAGCGCGGAGACGGCGGCGCCCGCGCCGGCCGTGACGGCGGACCGGGCCGTGGCGCGGGTGAAGGCGCGGTCCAGCCGGGACGCCTCGGCGAGCTGCGCGGGGGCGGCGCCGTAGGCGATGAGCTCGGGCGCTCCCTGGAGGGTGTCGACCACGTGCGAGGTCAGCTCGCCGCGCAGGTCCGTCGTCCGCCGCTCGGCCCGCCGCGCCATGGCCGACGACAGCCACGGCGCGACGACACCGGCGAGCAGCAGCGCGACGAGGAGCACGGCCCCAGCGGCCGGAAGCAGCGCCCAGGCCAGCCCCACGGACGCTCCCCCGACGATGGCCGCGACCGTGCACGGCAGGAGCACCCTGAGGAAGAGGTCCTGGACGGCGTCGACATCGGCGACGAGCCGGTTGAGGAGGTCCCCGCCGCGGAACGCGGGAAGCCCGCCCGGCGCCAGCCGCTCCAGCCGCTCGTACACGCGCGCACGCAGGTCCGCCAGGATGCGGAACGTCGCGTCGTGGCCGACGAGGCGTTCGACGTAGCGGAACACGCCGCGTCCGAGCCCGAACGCGCGGACGGCGACGACGGCGACCATGAGCATGAGCACCGGCGGGTGCTGGGCGGCCCGCGAGATGAGCCACGCCGAGGTCGCCATCAGCCCGACGCCGCTGCCGAGCGCCAGGACACCGAACAGGACGGCGACGGTGAGCCGTCCCCACGCGGGCCGGGCGAACCGCAGCAGCCGGGCGACCGTCCCGCCGGAGAGGGAGCCGAGAACGGTCCGGGGCCTCATGTCGTCACCGCCGAGGGTTCGAGGGTGATCACGCGGTCGGCCACGGCCGTCAGGGCGGGACGGTGGGCGACGAGGACCACGGTGCGGGACGCCGCCAGGCGGCGGACGGCGTCGACGACGGCCGCCTCGCTCTCCAGGTCGAGGTTCGAGGTGGGCTCGTCCAGCAGGAGGAGCGGCGCGTCCCGCAGGAACGCGCGGGCCAGGGCGATGCGCTGCCGCTGTCCCGCCGACAGGCCGAGGCCCCGCTCGCCGAGGGGCGTGTCGAAGCCGAGGGGGAGCGCCTCGATGAACTCCAGCGCGCCCGCGGCGTCCGCGGCGGCCCGGACCTCGGCGTCGGACGCGTCGGGACGGCCGAGGCGGATGTTGGCGGCGACCGTCCCGGCGAACAGGTGGGGACGCTGCGGCACCCACGCGATCTGGGAGCGCCACGCGTCCGGGTCGAGGCCCGCGACGTCGGTCCAGTCGGCCAGGACGCGTCCGGAGTCGGGCCGGACGAAACCGAGGAGCACGGCGAGGACGGTCGACTTGCCGGCCCCGCTCGGCCCGGTCAGCGCCACCGTCTCGCCGGGGTGGACGGTCAGGTCGAAGCCGTCCAGGGCGGGGGCGTCGCGGCCCTCGTAGGCGACCGTCACGCCTTCCAGGCGGAGCGTGGCGCGCGCCAGGTCGGGGACGCCGGTGTCAGCGCCGGCGGGCGGCGCGGGCGTCTCGATCACCTCGAAGATCCGCTCGGCGGCGGTGAGGCCCTCGACGCTCGCGTGGTACTGCGCGCCGACCGCCCGCAGCGGCAGGTACGCCTCCGGCGCGAGGATCAGCACGAGCAGCGCGGTCTCCAGGTCGATGGCGCCTTCGACGAGCCGCAGCCCGATGGACACGGCGACGAGGGCGACCGAGATCGTCGACAGCAGTTCCAGCACCAGCGCGGACAGGAACGCGATCCGCAGCGTCGACATGGTGGCCCGCCGGTGCCGGTCGGTGACCTCCCGGATCCTCTCGGCCTGCGCCTTCGCCCGTCCGAAGACCTTCAGGGTGGGCAGCCCGGCGACGACGTCGAGGAAGTGGGCGGCGAGGACCGACAGCGTGCGCCACTGCCGGTCCATCTTCCGCCGCGTCGTCAGCCCGACGAGGATCGCGAAGATCGGGATCAGTGGCAGCGTCGCCGCGATCGTCACGGCCGACAGCCAGTCGCCGAGCAGGATCCGCGCGCCGACCGCGGCGGGGACGATCACGGCGAGCACGAGCTGGGGCAGGTATCGGGAGAAGTAGTCGTCGAGCGCGTCGATCCCGCGGGTGGCGAGGGTGGCGAGCTCGCCGCTGCGCTCCCCGGCGAGCCACCGCGGCCCGAGCCGCAGCGCGTGCGCGAGCAGCCGCTCGCGGAGCTGCGACTTGACCGCGGCGGACGAGCGGTGGGCCGCGACCTCCTGCAGCCACGCGACGAGCGTCCGCCCGGCGACGACGCCGAGCAGGAGCAGCATCGGCACGCGCAGGTCGGTCAGGGACGCGCCGCCGAGGAACGCCCGGGACAGCATGTCGGCGAGCAGCGTCGCCTGCGCGATGATCAGCCCGGCGGTCGCGGCGCCGAGCGCCACCGACGCCAGCAGGAAGACCCGTGTCGTCCGGGCGTATCTGAGCAGCCGGGGGTCGAGGGGCTTCATCGCGTCTGCTCGGTCTTCGCCACGGGGATGTGGGACGTGCCGATCCGCCTGCGGAACACCCAGTAGGTCCAGCCCTGGTAGACCAGCACGATCGGGGTGAACACCAGCGCGACCCACGTCATGATCTTCAGCGTGTAGGGGGTCGAGGCGGCGTTCTCGGTGGTCAGGCTGTTCGCGGGGTCGAGCGTGGACGGCATGACGTCCGGGAACAGCGCGGTGAACAGGGTGGCGACCGCGAGGACGACGGCGGTCCCGGTGCCGAGGAACGCCCAGCCCTCGCGTGCCCGCCCGTTGGCCACGGCGGCGGCGACCAGCGCGGCGGCGGCGCCCCCGGCGGTCAGCCAGGTCACCGGCTTGCCGTGCTCCAGCTGGGTGATCAGCAGGAAGCCTCCGCCCGCGGCGATCGCCGCGACGGCGGCGACGCTCGCGACACGGCGGGCCTGGAGCCGGACGTCCCCCACGGTCTTGAGCGCGACGAACACCGCGCCGTGCAGCACGAACAGGGTCATCGTGGTGAGCCCGCCGAGCAGCGCGTAGGGGTTGAGCAGGTCGGTGACCGTCCCGGCGAACTCGTGGTCGGCGTCCAGCGGCACGCCGCGCACGATGTTGGCGAACGCGACACCCCACAGGAACGCGGGGATCAGGCTGCCCCAGAAGAGCGCCTTGTCCCAGCGGGCGCGCCAGCGGGCGTCGTCGCGCTTGCCGCGGTACTCGAACGCGACACCGCGGACGATCAGCGCGAGCAGGATGACGAGGAGCGGCAGGTAGAAGCCGCTGAACAGGGTGGCGTACCACTCGGGGAACGCGGCGAACGTGGCGGCGCCCGCGACGATGAACCACACCTCGTTGCCGTCCCAGACGGGCCCGATGGTGTTGATCAGGACGCGCCGTTCGACATCGTCGCGGCCGAGGACGGGCAGGAGCATCCCGACGCCGAAGTCGAAGCCCTCCAGGAAGAAGTAGCTCGTCCACAGGAAGGCGATGATGATGAACCAGATGGTGGTGAGTTCCATGACCGGCGGCCCTCTCAGTAGGCGGACTCAGTAGGCGCGGGCTCAGTAGGCGAAGGTGAGCGAACGGTCGGAGCCGGAGTCGTCGCCGTCGTCGGGCGCGGGCAGGACCTCGTCCTCCGTGGGCGGCCCGGCCTTGGCGTACTTGAGCATCAGCCCGGCCTCGATGACCATCAGAACGCCGTACAGCACGGTCAGCGCCAGGACGGAGACGAGCATCGAACCGGCGCTGACCCCGGGGGAGACGCTCGCCGACGTCTTCAGCACGCCCCACACCGACCAGGGCTGCCGTCCCATCTCGGTGAAGATCCACCCGGCGGAGTTCGCGACGAACGGGAGCGTCAGCGACAGCACCCCGATCCGGTACACCCAGGGGTTGGACGGCAGGCGTCCGCGCCGCAGCATCCACAGTCCCGCGAGCGAGGCGAGCAGGGTGAGGAAGCCGACGCCCACCATGAGGCGGAAGTTCCAGTAGACGGCCGGGACGAACGGCCGGTACTCGCCGGGCCCGTAGGTGGCCGCCGCCTCCTGCTGGAGCTCGTTCATGCCGCGGAACTCGCTGTCGAAGCTGCCGGTGGACAGGAACGACAGGACGGCCGGAACCC
>DATCLF010000089.1:0-9111 GCA_036564055.1 Spirillospora sp. | reverse complement strand
ACGATCTACTCCGTGTACGCCTGGCTCACCGGAACCGCGCCGTTCACGATGCAGTTCCTGTTGCCGACGTACCTGATGTGGTTCCTGATGTCGGTGATCATCTGGCGGTTGACGGTGCCGTTCTGGCGGAACGTGCGCTGGCCGGTGGCGATCGCCGTGGCGCTCACGGTCGTGTCCTACACCCATGAAATGCCTCATGAGCTCACGCTCAGGCGACTGTTCGCGCTGCTGCCGTTCTTCGTCCTGGGGGTGTCCCTGCGCCGTGAGCAGCTCACCATGCTGAAGAGGCCGAAAATGAGGGTCGCCGGTGTTCTCGTCCTGGCGGCGGCCATCGCCTTCTACTACACGGGCGGGCGTTACGTCCCCGAGTACTGGACCTACTGGGACCGGGGCTACCAGTGGCTGGGCGTCCAGTTCTTCCCAGGTGTGTTCGTCCATCTGGGCGTTCTGCTCCTGGCGGCGGTGCTGGCCGCCGCCGTGCTGACGCTCGTTCCCAGCCGCCGGACCTGGTTCACCGTCTTCGGCACCAGGACCATGTACGCCTATCTGCTGCACGGCCTCGGCGTCATGACCCTGGTCTACATCGGCGTGCACAGGACCGCGTTCGTGCAGACCGTCCCCGGGGTGCTGGTCAGCGCGGCCGCCGCCGCCGTCGTCGCCACGCTGCTGTGCACTTCGCCGGTCGTCCGGGTCACCCGATGCCTCATCGAACCCAGAGCCGACTGGCTGTTCCGCTTCACCAGCACGTCCTCGTCGTCGAGGTCGCCGGCGTCCGCGTCCTCGGCCTGGCCCGCCGAGCAGTCGGGCGAGGCACGGCCGCGCCCGGAGGAGACCGCACAGGAGCTGGTCGGGACCCGTGCGGCGGGCACGGCCCGTGCCTCCGGCGGCACGGCCGGGTCCCGGCCGCCGTCCGGTCGCGACGCGAGTCACCCCACGGCAACGTCGGCCTCGACCTCCCGGAAGTACTCGCCGGTGACGCGATCGGCCCGCCACGGAGGCGGTGCCGTCTGACGCGACGGCGACGAACGCAGGCCGGATCCGAGACACGGGACGCAACGGCGACGGCGCCTTGTGGCCCACGCCACCGTGCGGTAAACGCCCGCGGCGAGGCTTTGATCAAAGTTTGAGTCCGCCTTGGCCTCCTCCGCGACCGATCCGGACGCCGAGCGCATAGCGTGACGGAATGACACAAGTCATCTCACGTCAGCAGATCATCGACGGTGCCGCCCGCCTGTTCGGGGAGCTCGGCTACGACGGCACGCCCCTGCAGATGATCGCCGACGCCCTCGGCGTGAGCACCTCGACGATCGTGAACGTCGTCGGAGACAAGCGCACGCTCTACATCGAGGTCATGCGGCAGGCGTACGAGGTGGAGCGGGAGGCGCTCGAAAGCGCCGTCTCCCGGGCCGGAACGGGCAGGGCCGCCGTCCACGAGATCGCCGACGCCTACCTGGACTTCCACGTGGCCCACCGGTACAACCGGGCGCTGTGGGCGCACCGCTGGGTCGCCGACGCCGCCGACGTGTCCGGGCTCGAGGAACGCTACGCCCGCCCCCTGTTCGCCCTCGTCGGCTCCAAGATCAGGGACATGGTCCCCAAGGACGTCGGCACCTACTACCTGCTCGGGACCATGGTCTGGTGCGTCCACGGGTTCCTCGGCTCGGGCCTCTTCCACCGTTCCAAGGGCGTGTGGACGGCCGACGACCCCGAGGCCGTCGAGTCCTTCCGCAACCACCTTCACGTGCTCATGGACCGCCTGCTCGCGCCCGCCCCCGGCGACCGGCTGGACGCGGACGCAGACGACGACCCCGCCGCCCGTCCCCGCTGATCCGTGCCCGCAGGTCGTGCGCAGGCGGCCGATCCGCGGGCAGGGCGGGGGACGAGACCGAGCGAAGGGCGAGCATGATGGCGAAGGCCCGTGACGCGACCGAGACGCCGACCGGCGAGGCGACTTCGACGACATGACCGAGGAGGACTTCGCCCGGCGGGCCGAGGAGTTCCGGATGCTGCCCGGCGAGACCCTCTCCGGTCTCCTCGACGCCCACGCCGACGTCGCACGCCGCACCGACGAGCTCGTCGCCGCCCTGCCCGACCTGGACGAGCTTCAGCCGCTGCCGAAGGCGCCGTGGTTCCGGGAGGAGCACTGGTCGGCCCGTCGGGTGGTCCTGCACATCATCGCCGAGACGGCCCAGCACGCGGGGCACGCCGACATCATCCGGGAGTCCCTGGACGGCGCCAAGACGATGGGCTGACCGGGCCCGGGCCCGTTCGGGCGGCCGGGGGAGGTCAGCGGCCGGTGGACTCCTCCTCGCGCGGCCTGCGGGCGCGTGTGCGGAGCGAACCGGGCTTGGCCTTCTCCTCGGGGTGGGAGCGGACGCGGATCAGGCTCGCGATCGTCGTGACGACCAGGATCAGCAGGATGACGACAAGCGACAGCGGCGTCGGCACCTCGGGCACGGACGTGGAGACGTCCTCGTGGACGAACTGCAGGACCAGCTTGACGCCGATGAAGATGAGGATCGACGACAGGCCGACCGTCAGGTAGACCAGGCGTTCCAGCAGGCCCTCCACGAGGAAGTACAGGGCGCGCAGCCCGAGCAGGGCGAAGGCGTTGGCGGTGAGGACGAGGAACGGCTCGTCCGTCACCCCGAACACGGCGGGGATCGAGTCGAGGGCGAACAGCAGGTCCGTGCTGCCGATCGCGACGAACACGATGAGCAGCGGCGTCGCGACGCGGCGGCCGTCCTCCCGCGCGAGCATCCGCCCGCCGTGGTAGTCGTCGCTGATCGGGAACAGCGCGCGGGCCCGGCGGACGAGGAAGTTGTCCTCGACGTCGGGTTCCTCGTTGCGGTGCCGGATGAGCTGGACCGCCGTCCAGATCAGCACCAGCCCGAAGATCAGGAACGTGAACGAGAACAGGCTGATCGCCGCCGCGCCGACCGCGATGAGCACGGCCCGCAGGAGCAGCGCCGCCGCGATGCCGAACAGCAGCGTCTTCTGCTGGAACTCGTCCGGCACCTCGAACCGCGCCATGATGATCACGAAGACGAAGAGGTTGTCGACCGACAGGCTCTTCTCGACGACGTAGCCGGACAGGTACTCGGTGCCCGCGGTGGACCCGGCGAGCATCCACACCGCCAGGCCGAACAGCAGCGCGACGGCGATGTAGAACACCGACCAGAACGTCGCCTCCCTGATGTGGACGGCGTGCGGCCTCCGGACGGCGGCCACGAGGTCGAGGACGAAGAGCGCGATGATCAGCAGGATCGCCGCCCCCCACATCCACGCGGATATGTCGACCATGGGGAGGCTCCACTCGGTGCGAGGCGTCGGCAGTCGTATATCCGCTCCGCGGCACTTCTACCGTCGTGCCCGCGCGGCTCTACCGTCGTGCCCGCGCGGCGGAGCCGTGCGGCCGCCCTCCGCCCCGGTGCGAGCCGGTCGACGACGCGGTCGCCCGCGCCCGTGACACCGCCGTCCGCGACGGTCGCCCGTCGCTCCGGACGCCCGGCGGCGGGTCAGTAGACGGTGTCAGTAGACGAGGGCCTGGACGTCGTCCGCCGTGATCTCCTCGACGAAGGTCGGCGCCCCGGCGATGCGGATGCCCGGCAGGACGTCGTCCGGTCCGATCTCGCGGCGGGCCGCGCACTGCGAGCAGAGGGTGACGCGGCCGGCGGAGAGGATGACGCCGAGGAGCTCCTCCAGGGGCGTGGCGTGCGGCAGTGAGAACTCGGCGGCCCGTCCCGGCAGTGCGAACCACGCGGACTCACCGGTCAGCCAGAGGGAGACGGGGACGCCGCTCGCCGCCGCCGCGGCGGCCACCGTGAACGCCTGGTTGCAGCGTTCGGGGGCGTCGGCGCCGGCCGTGACCTTGATCACCAGTGGTCTCGCCATGGCGGCACTCTAGTCCCGTTCCGGACCCGGGCCGCGAGGCGGGGCTGTAGCCTTGCCCGCCATGAGCGGGGTGGTGCCATGAGCGGAGTGGTGAACGCCGGGATCCTCGTCGTCGTTCTCGGGCTCATGGCGGTCGCCGCGGTCCTGCTCCTGATCCGCCTCGGGCGGCTGAAGTAGCACGGCCGCGCCGGGGGCGGGCCGGGGAACGGGACGAGTCGGCGTCATGGCCGCGGCGCCGCTACCCTCGGTCCCCATGGAGCCTGAGCTGCACCCGGACCTCGAGCCGCTGAAGTTCCTCCTCGGCACCTGGGAGGGCGCCGGCGTCGGCGGCTATCCCACGATCGACTCGTTCAACTTCGGTCAGGAGATGACCTTCACCCACAACGGGAAGCCGTTCCTGATCTACACGAGCCGGACGTGGCTGATCGAGGAGGGCGGCGAACTGGGGGAGCCGCTGGCCATGGAGACGGGGTACTGGAGGCCGCGTCCCAACCACGAGGTCGAGGTGACGCTGGCGCACCCCACCGGAATCGTCGAGATCTACATCGGGAACGTGGCGTTCAACCGCGTCGAGCTGAGGACGGACGTCGTCGCCCGCACCGAGTCGGCGAAGGAGGTGGCGGCGGGGCACCGCCTCTACGGCAAGATCGGCGACGATCTCGGCTGGGCCTACGACATGTCCGCGATGAAGCAGGGCCTCAAGTCGCACGTGTCCGCGCAGCTCAAGCGCGTGAAATGACCCCCGCGGCCCACGTGGCCGCCCGCCGCCCGGCCCCGGATCACCCCCGAAAATGAACGGCCCCCGGACCTTCCCGCTCAAGGCGGGGTGATGGACAGGACGGATCCATCGGTCCGGGGACCGGGTGTCTGCCTGGTATTCGCCGGTCGCCGCCCGCGACCGGTCGCCGCCGCGGAGGCGGCCCCGAGGCGGGATGGCGACTAGCGGACAGCCACCTCGCGAGTCCTAGAGTCAATCATGTCTCGGACCACCTCCTTTCACGCGTACTCCGCACGCTAGGTGACCCCGGCGCGCAGGGCAACCGAGTTTTCCGACGGCGGAATCCGGGAGCGGGGCCCATGCGAGGAACCGGGTTCTAGACTGAGCGCATGGTCGAGTCGTGGCAGGAGGAGCTTCGGTCCCGGGGTTACCGCGTCACGCCCCAGCGGCAGCTGGTCCTCGAGGCGGTCACCAACCTGGAGCACGCGACTCCCGAGGAGATCTGCACCGAGGTGCAGCGCACCGCCCGTGGCGTGAACCTCTCCACGGTGTACCGGACGCTGGAGCTGCTCGAAGAGCTCGGCCTGGTCAAGCACGCGCATCTCGGTCACGGGCCGCCGAACTACCACCTCGCGGCCGAGGCCGAGCACATCCACCTGGTGTGCCGTGGCTGCCACACCGTCCAGGACGTCGATCCGAAGGCGGCGTCGGGTCTGGCCGAGGTGCTGGAGCGCGACTTCGGCTTCGAGACCGACGTGCACCACCTCACGGTGTACGGGCGCTGCAAGGACTGCCGCACGTCGTAGCCTGGGGGCATGGGAAGCCCGCTGCTGCAGACGCCCGGAGCCGTCGCCGCCGACGCGCCCGACCAGGACATCGCCGCCCACTACGGAGACCCTTTCCGGGAGCAGCGGGCCCTTGAGGACGGCGCGGCGTTCGTCGACCGTGGCAACAGGGGCGTCGTCAGGATCTCCGGGCAGGACCGGCTGAGCTGGCTGCACAACCTGCTGAGCCAGCACCTCAACGAGCTGAAGCCGTTCACGCCCACGGAGGCGCTGCTGCTCGACGCGAACGGCCGCATCGAGAACCATCTCTTCCTGATCGACGACGGCGAAGCCGTGTGGGCGCACGTGGAGCCCGGCGCGGCGGCGCCGCTCGTGGACTTCCTCGACCGGATGCGGTTCATGCTGCGCGTCGAGGTCGAGGACGTCTCCGACGCCCACGCCGTCGTCACCGGTCCCGGCCCCGCGGGGCCCGAGGAGCTCGCCTGGCCGGACGTCGCCGGAACCGTCACCCGCATCGTCCCGCGCGGCGACCTGCCCTCCGCCGACGCCCCGGACGGGCCGCGCCCGGCGGGGATCTGGGCGTACGAGGCGCTGCGGATCGCCGAGCACCGTCCCCGGTTCGGCCTCGACACCGACGAGCGGACGATCCCGCACGAGGCCGGCTACGTGGAGACCGCCGTCCACCTGAACAAGGGCTGCTACCGCGGGCAGGAGACCGTCGCCCGCGTCCACAACCTCGGGCGTCCTCCGCGTCGCCTGGTGTTCCTCCACCTGGACGGCAGCGTCGACAGGCTTCCCAAGCACGGTGACCCGGTCGAGATCCCCGGTGGCCGGTCGGTCGGGTTCGTCGGGTCGGCCGCGCGGCACTACGAGCTGGGCCCGATCGCGCTCGCGCTGGTGAAGCGGACCGTCCCGGTGGACGCCGACCTTCTGGCGGGCGGGGTCGCGGCGGCGCAGGAGGTCGTGGTGTCGCCGGACACCGGAGCCAACGCGCAGATCGCCCTGCGCCGCAGGCCCGCCGGACACGGGTAGATCATCCGCACCCGGGGCAATATCGTCTGGTGCGGACGATTTCTCACCGGACGCGGCCCGGGAAAGGTGGATTTCTACGAATGAGCCCGCACCTGCGGAGAAGGGAGTCGCCGGCGACGAGGAGAGGTTCCCGGCGTCTTCCCCGCAGGGAGTCCGCGCTGGTGTGGTGGGCCCTGTTCGCCGCCTTCGCCGTGGCCGCGTGGTGGTTCCATTCGTGGCGGATCGGGGTCCTCGGGCTCATGGCCTGGTGCCTGTACCAGTTCCTGCTCGTCCCGACGCTGTGCCGCGTCCTGAAACGCCAGGGGCACCCCTGCACGCAGCGCGTCAGGGGCCGCCTGTTCGCCTGCGAGCCGAGTCACCAGCGGCTGAAGAACGACGCCCTGTGGCGGCTCGTCGGGCTGCGCAATCCCTTCCAGGGTCGGAAAGGGGACGGCGCCGACGACACCGGCACAGGGGAAACCGGTGTCGTCGTCCACTCGGCGGACGTGCGCGCCCGCCTCACCCCGGCGGACCGCTCCCTCGTCCTGCTCGCCGGCCTCGGCACGCTCGCCAGCTTCGTGGGCGTGGTCTACGGCTTCCGCTGAGAACCGGCGGCCTGCGACGGGAGGACGACGCTCAGACCTCCAGGATCAGCGTCACCGGACCGTCGTTGACGAGGGAGACCTTCATGTCGGCGCCGAACTCGCCCGTCTCGACCTTGGCGCCGAGATCGCGCAGCTCCCGGACGACCGCGTCCACCAGCGGCTCGGCCACGGGGCCCGGCGCGGCCGCGGTCCAGCTCGGGCGGCGTCCCTTGCGCGTGTCCCCGTAGAGCGTGAACTGGCTGACGACGAGCAACGGCGCGCCCACGTCGGAGCAGGACCTCTCGTCGTGCAGGATCCGCAGCCCCCACAGCTTCGAGGCCAGCTTGCGCGCCTTCTCCGCGTCGTCGTCGTGGGTCACGCCGACGAGCACCATCAGTCCCGGCCCGTCGATCGAGCCCACGACCCGTCCGTCGACGGACACACTGGCCTGGCTCACCCTCTGCACCACAGCACGCATGTCGTGCATTCTGCCGTGTCCGGGCGCCTCGACCTGCCACCTCCACCGGCCCGCACAGCCGGGACGCCGCCGTCCTCGGGCGATTCGTCCCGGCGTATCCTGCGCTCATGGGAGCAACGACGCTCATCACGGTGGCGCCCACCGGCGCGGAGGCCGCGAAGTCGGACGTGCCCGCCCTGCCCGTCACCCTGGAGGAACTCGTCCAGACGGCCAAGGAGTGCGAGGCGGCCGGCGCGGCCGTCGTCCACGTGCACATCCGCGACGACGACGCGCAGCCCACGCTCGACCTGGCCCGGCTGCTGGACACGGTCCAGGCGCTGCGGGAGAACACGGGACTGATCGTCCAGCTCTCCACGGGCGGCGCCGTCACCGACCCCTACGAGGACAGGCTGCGCGTCCTGGACGCCGAACCCGACATGTGCTCGCTCACCTGCGGGACGGTCAACTTCGGGGACGACGTGTTCATGAACCCGTGGCCGTTCATGGTGGAGCTTTACCAGCGCACCCAGGAGCTGGAGGTCGTCCCCGAGTTCGAGCTGTTCGACCTCGGTCACATTGCGGCGCTTCACCGTCTCTTGGACAAGTACGGGCCTCCCTACGGCGGGCACATCCACTGCGACCTGGTGATGGGCGTGCCGGGCGGCATGCCTGGGGACGCACGAACGCTCGTCGCGGCGGTGGAGGCGCTGCCTGAAGGCGCGACCTGGTCCGCGACCGGCATCGGGAGGACGACCCTGCCCGTCCTGTTCGCCGCGCTGTCGGCGGGCGGCCACCTGCGCGTCGGCATGGAGGACACGCTCACCTTCGCCAAGGGGCGGCCCGTGACGGCGAACGTCCAGCTCGTGGAACGCGCCGCCCAGGCGGCCCGCCTGGCGCAGCGGCCCCCGATGACCTCCGCGGACGCCCGGACCCTGCTAGGCATCAAGGACCGGTGACCGGGCAAGACGCAGGCATGATCAATCCTGTGCTTGTCGAGGTCGAACGGTCGGGATTCGTGGAGTCCCGGCATCGGGGGGTGGCCGTCGGGCTCGCCGTGGACGGGACGGTCGCGGTCCGCGCCGGGGACCCGGAGGTGCCGGTCTTTCCGCGTTCGGCGAACAAACCGATGCAGGCCGCCGCGATGCTGCGGTGCGGGCTCGACCTCGACGGGGAGCTGCTGGCGCTCGCCGCCGGCAGCCACTCGGGCGAGGACTTCCACGTCGAGGGGGTGGAGAAGATCCTCGCCTCCGCCGGGCTCGGCGTCGCCGACCTGCGCTGCCCCGAAAGCTGGCCGCTCGACACCGTGAAGCAGCAGGACGTCGCGCGGACCGGCGGGGCCTCGCGCGTGCGGATGAACTGCTCGGGCAAGCACGCCGCGATGCTCGCCACCTGCGTCGCCGCGGGCTGGCCCACCGACTCCTACCTCGACCCCGGCCATCCGCTGCAGGTCGCCATCCGCGAGACCGTGGAAAGGCTCTCGGGGGAGGAGGTCACGGCGGTCGGCGTCGACGGCTGCGGCGCTCCGCTGTTCGCGTTGTCGCCGGTGGGCGTCGCGCGGGCGTTCCGGGCGCTGGTGCTCGCCGGGCCCGGCACGCCCGAACGGTGCGTCGCGGACGCGATGCGCGCCCATCCGCAGTGGACGTCCGGGACGCGGCGCGAGGA
>DATCLF010000088.1:0-15167 GCA_036564055.1 Spirillospora sp. | reverse complement strand
GGCAAGAGGTGGGAACGCGACCTGCGGGTGTGCGCGGACTGGTGCGCACGGCCCGCTGGGGGCGAACGCCCGGATCGACGCGCTGCTGGACCCGGACGGCGTCGTCCCGATCGGGGAGGGCCTGCGGAGCCGGGACGTCCTCGGGTTCGTCGACCGCAGGCCGTATCCCGACCGCCTCGCCGACGCCCGCGCCCGCACAGGGCTGGACGACGCGGTCCGCTGCGTGCGCGGGACGATCGAGGGGCACCCTGTGGTCGCCGCGGTGATGGACTTCGCGTTCCTGGGCGGCAGCCTCGGCTGCGCGGTCGGCGAGCTGATCACACGGGTCGCCGAGACCGCGCTGGCCGAGCGGATCCCGCTGCTGCTGGTGACGGCGTCCGGCGGCGCCCGCATGCAGGAGGGCGCGCACTCGCTGATGCAGATGGCCAAGACCAGCGCGGCGATGGCGCGGCTCGACGAGGCCGGGGTGCTCAGCGTCTGCCTGCTGACCGACCCGACCTACGGCGGGGTCGCCGCCTCGTTCGCGAGCCTCGCCGACGTGATCATCGCCGAGCCCGGCGCGCGCATGGGTTTCGCCGGACGCCGGGTGATCGAGCAGACCATCCGGCAGCGGCTGCCGGAGTCGTTCCAGACGGCGGAGTTCCTCTTCGAACGCGGCTTCGTCGACATCATCGTCCCGCGCGCCGAGCAGCGTGCCGTGCTGGCCGGACTGCTCGGCCTCGGCGCCCGGCCCGTCCCGGAGCGGACGACGTCCGCGCCGCGCCCCGCGGCGGCGGCCGGGCCGCGGCCCGTACGGCAGGACGGCGACCCGGTGATCCGCGACGCCGCGCAGCTCGAAGAGCCGGACCCGTGGGAGCTGGTGCGGCGGGCACGGTCCCTCGACCGGCCGACCACACTCGACTACTGCGCGAGCGTCTTCACCGGCTTCCGGGAGCTGCACGGCGACCGCACCGGAGGCGACTGCACCGCGATCGTGGCCGGGACGGCACGCCTGGACGGCCGCCCGGTCGTCGTGGTCGGCACGCAGAAAGGGCACCGGCCGGACGAACTGGCACGGCGCGACTTCGGCATGGCGACGCCCGCCGGCTACCGGAAGGTCCGCCGGGTGACCGGGCTGGCCGCCAAGCTGGGGCTGCCGGTGATCACGCTGGTGGACACCCCCGGCGCCCACCCCGGCGCGGCGGCCGAGGAGCAGGGCCAGGCGGTCGTCATCGCCGAGACGATCCGGCACATGACCGCGCTGCCGGTCCCGGTCGTCGCGGTGCTCACCGGCGAGGGCGGCAGCGGCGGCGCGCTCGCGCTGGCGACCGCCGACCGGGTGCTCGCGCTGGCCGGGTCCACCTACTCGGTGATCAGCCCGGAGGGCTGCGCGGCGATCCTGTGGCAGGACCCGGCCGCCGCCCCGGTCGCGGCGCGGACGCTCGGCCTCACCCCGGCGAGCCTCCTGCGGCACGGCATCCTCGACGGCGTCATACCCGAACCCCCGGGCGGCGCGGGCGCGGATCCCGCGGCGACCGCCGAACGGCTGCGCGCCGCACTCGTCGCGACGCTGGACGAGCTGGCGCCGCTGTCCGGGACCGCGCTGGTGGCGGACCGGCGGGCCCGGTTCCGCCGTTTCGGCGCCTCGGAGACAACGGTGCCCGGGGAGGGGATGGTCCGATGACGATGCTGGACGAGCCCGAGCTCTCGACGGACGGCGGACGCGGCCGGGTGGAGGGGCGGGGCGGGGTGGAGGAGATCGTCACCGCCGTCCGCGACCTGCTCACGGCGCTCCCGCATCCGCCCGAGCGGATATCGGTCCGTGTCGGCGCGGCCGAGGTCGAGATCGTGTGGCCGGCCGGAGACGTCTCGGCACCGGCCGCGATCTCGGACGCGGCGCCGGCGGACCCTGACGCGGCGGCGGACGCGGATACCGGGACGACGTCGGAGTGGATCCGCGCCCCGAGCGTCGGCGTGTTCTACCGGGCCCCGGAGCCCGGCGCGCCCCCGTTCGTCGAGGAGGGCGACACGGTGGAGCCCGGACGGCAGGTGGCGATCGTCGAGGCCATGAAGCTCATGCTCCCGGTCGAGGCCGCGCGGCGCGGACGGGTCGGGACGATCCTCAAACGCAACGGCGAGACGGTCGAGTACGGCGAACGGCTGATCGAGCTGCTGCCCCCGGAGGACTGAGCGGAGGAACCGTTGTTCGGCACCGTCCTCATCGCCAATCGGGGCGAGATCGCGCTGCGGGTGGCGCGGACCTGCCGTGAGCTGGGCGTCCGCGTCGTGGCCGTCCACTCGACCCTGGACCGCGACTCGGCCGTCGTGCGGATGGCCGACGAGGCGGTCGCGATCGGGCCGCCGGCCGCGAGGGGCAGTTACCTCAACGGCCTGGCGATCCTGGAGGCCGCCCGCCGCACCGGCGCCGAGGCGATCCATCCCGGCTACGGGTTCCTGTCGGAGGATCCCGACTTCGCCGACGCCTGCCGGGCCGCCGGCATCATGCTGATCGGCCCGCCCGCCGCCGTGATGGCACGGCTCGGCAGCAAGATCTCCGCGCGGCGGGCGATGGCCGACGCCGGGCTGCCGCTGCTGCCGGGCGGCCTCGACCCCCTGCCCGCCGACCGGGCCGCCGCGCTGGCCGACGAGATCGGCTATCCGGTGATCCTCAAGTCCTCGGCGGGCGGCGGCGGACGCGGCATGGAGGTGGTGCGGGACCGCGCGGACTTCGCCGACGCCCTGCGCAGAACCCGGACGACCGCGCGGACCCTGTTCGGCGACGGCCGCGTCTACGTGGAGAAATACCTGGAGACGGCCCGGCACGTCGAGGTCCAGGTGCTGTGCGACGACCACGGCACGGCCGTGCATCTGGGGCTGCGCGACTGCAGTGTGCAGCGACGCCACCAGAAGCTGGTGGAGGAGGCCCCGGCGCCGGGTGTTCCGGAGGAGCTGGCCGAGCGCATCGGACGCGACGCGGTCCGCGGCGCCCGCGCGGTGGGGTACCGCGGGGCCGGGACCTTCGAGTTCCTGCTCGACTCCGACGGACGGCACTACTTCATGGAGGTCAACTGCCGGATCCAGGTGGAGCACCCGGTGACGGAGATGGTCACGGGCGTCGATCTGGTCGCCGAGCAGCTCAAGGCGGCGGCGGGCGAACGGCTGACGCTGCTCCCCGAGGACGTTCGCCCGCGGGGGACGGCGATCGAGTGCCGGATCAACGCCGAGGACCCGGAACGCGGTTTCCTGCCGACCCCGGGCACCCTGACGGACTTCGTCCCGCCCGGCGGCCCCTTCGTCCGGGTCGACACGCACGCGCACCCGGGCTGCGCCGTCCCGCCCCACTACGACTCCCTGATCGCCAAGGTGATCGCGTGGGCTCCGGACCGGCCGGCGGCGATCCGGCGGCTGCGACGCGCGCTGGACGAGTTCGTCATCGCCGGTGACGGAGTGCGGACGACACAGCGGTTCGCCGGCGCCGTCCTCGGCCATCCGGCGTTCCTCGCCGCCGAACACTCCACGACGCTGGTGGACGAGATGAGCGCCTGCGCGTCAGCCGGGCAGGTCGCGCGTGACCAGGCCGAGCTCGGTCGCCAGCTTGGCGGTCTTGGCCGGGGTTGAGCACTGCTTGGCCAGGCTGTCCTGGGTGAGCCGGCCGTCACGGGCCTGGAACAGGAACCGCGCCGCAGGATGCCGCCGCATTTCATCCGGGGTGAGCCCGTCGGCGACGCGCTGCGCCCTGGCGATCAGGTCGGGGAAGGACGACCGGAGCTCCTTCGACCAGCTTTCGAGTTCGCCCAACCAGCTGCGCGTGGCGTCGTCGGGCACCGAGGAGAACTTCGCGATCGCTTCCTCGAGCTCCGGCCAGGTGTAGTGACGCCAGGGCTTGGCCTTCAGCACGGGCAGCTGCCACCGGCGCCTGACGATCGGCCAGTGATCGGCGTGCGCCTTCACCGAGTGCACCGTGAAATCCGGCACGCTCAGCGCGGTCAGGTGCCCGCCGTGGCAGGCCCCGGTGTCGAGGCCGAAGATCCGGCCGTCGCGGACCAGCGGCTCGTCCGCGGTCACGTGGCCGAACACGACCGGCTTGGCGTCGGTGTAGTGGTCGTACCAGTGGCCGTCGGGGAACAGCGCGTTGAGCTCTCGTTCGCCGCTGGTCGTGCCGCAGAGGACCTCTTCTTTCTGGTCGGCCAGCGGAATTCCGGGCACCACCGCGGCGTGGACGACGCGGACGTGCTCGTTCTCGAAGTAGTACGGCAGCGTCCGCATCCAGTCGACTGTTTCGGCGTAGCCGTCGCCGAGCTGCAGCCGGGTGACCTCCTGCGTGTAGGAAAGCAGCCCCCGCACGTGCTTGCGTTCGTGGTTGCCCGCGACGGCGATCGAGTTCGGACGTTCGCGGAAGAGCCTCACGACCTCACCGGGCTCGGGACCGCGGTCGACCAGATCACCGACGCTGACCAGCAGGTCGTCCGGCCGCAGGTCGACTTTGTCGAGGAGCTCCTGCAGTTCGTCGAAGCAACCGTGAATGTCGCCGATGACAATGGTGCGCTGCACTTTGACGAGCCTAGGCAGGCCTCAGCCCGGTGGCAAAAGATTATTGAGGCGGCCTACCCGGCCCGCGTGATCGCTGGAATTCGCCGAGCGAAAGCACTCTGGTGGAACGGCGTGCATCGGCCGCAGGACTGTAGTGCGCCGATGCACGCCGGGCATGGGTGTGGGCTGTGCTTTGAGCGGCTTATGGCGTCAAGGTGGACGCGAAGTGTTCCGCGGCCGTGTCGGAAGCTGTGGTGACGGTGGGTTCCTGGTCGTAGAAGTCGAACTGGACACCGTCCGCCCAGACGAAGTTCTTCGGCCCGCCCAGGGCGTCGTGGAAACGGCGCGCGCCCTCGGGAATCGCGGCGTCCTCGCTGTGGACCAGGACGACGGGCACACGGACCTTCGGCGCCAGGGCGATGGAGTCGAACGTCAGCCAGTCCCGCCAGCCCATGACCGCGAACCGGTTCGGCCACTGCGGGATGCCGCCGCGTTCGGGGTTGAGGTAGAAGTCCACGTCCATCGGCATGGCGGCGCGCGGGTCGCTGCCGCTGACCACGGGCACGTACTCGACCTCGCCGGTCGCCTCGTACTGCGCGCGGGCCTTGTCCGCCTCCGCGAGCCTGGCGTTCACGCCCTCGGCGCCGCCGTAGGCGCCCCGGCAGATCTCCGGGTCGTGCAGCCAGGGCGCGATCAGCGCGAGGGAGCGGATGCGGGCGTCCTCGACCGCGGCGGCGCTCATGTACATGGCGGCGGCGCACACGCCGAGGGCCCCGAGCCGTTCCCCGTCGACGGCCGGATGCCCGGTCAGGAAGCTCACCGCGTTGCGAATGTCGCGGACCTTCACCGTCGGCCGCTCCCAGTCGCGCGGCTTGCCCTCCGACTCGCCGAAACCGGTGAAGTCGAACGACAGCGCGGCATATCCGCGGTCGGCCATGCGTTCGGCGTAACGGTCGGCCATCTGTTCCTTGACGCTGGTCCAGGTGCCCGCGACCACGATGCCCGGCACCGGGTCGTCGGACCCGTCCGGCAGGAACAGGTTGCCGGTGAGCGTTGCGTCCTCGCTGGTGAACGTGACCTTGTGCCGGCTCGTCACGATCGCGCCTCCTTCTCCTCAGTGGCCTCGTCGGACGCCTTCACCTCCCGGTCCCCCCGGGACCACTTCGCGATCATCTCGATGCCGGCGATCTTCCATTGGCCGCCCGCCCGGACCAGGTCGAAGCGGTAGTCGCCCCCCAGCGTCCACAGCGGGGCGGTGCCGAGCGGGCCGGGGTGGCGGTGGGTGGCCTGGAAGGAGGCGGTGCAGACGGCGGTGTCGCCGTCGACCGTCACCAGATGGTTCGTGATCAGATGCTGGGTCGCCGCGTAGGCGCCGAGCGCGTCCCGCCACCCGGCGACGATGTCGGCCGGGGTCAGTGTCCCGGGCTCGCCCCCGTTGAGACTGGTGTAGTCGAGCCTGACCTCGTCGGCGAAGAGCGTCCTGAGCCGGTCCCACTCGCGCCGGTCGGCGTGCCACGCCATCCGGGTGCAGGTCTCGATGATCGACGTCCGGTCGTCGTTGGTGCTCATCACGTCCTTGTCGTGGTGATTCCGGATCCTTGCCTCGGACGTGGCCAATCCTGCGCCGCGGGTTCGTCACCCGTCCAATAGCCGCTGTGATAACCGTCGGTCATGGATGTGCATCTGCGTGGTCTCCGGTCCTTCGTCGCGGTCGCCGAGGAACTGAACTTCACCCGCGCCGCCGAACGGCTGTACCTGACGCAGCCGGCGCTGAGCAAGCAGATCAGGCAGCTCGAGGACGCGCTGCGCGTGCGGCTGCTCGAACGCGACCGGCGGGGCGTCGCGCTCACCGGGCCGGGCAAGGCGCTGCTGCCGGCCGCCCGTGAGCTGCTGGAGTCGTGGGACCGGGCGCAGCGCGCGGTGGAGGCCGCCGCGGCGGCCGAGGCGTCCGTGCTGACGGTGGGCATGGCCACCAGCGTGGGACGCGGGCTGCTGGCCGCGGCGCGGACGGTGCTGCAGGAACGCTGGCCGGGCTGGCGCATGCGGCCGCGGCAGATCGACTGGCACGACCCCACCGCGGGCCTGATCAGCGGCGAGACGGACGTGGCGTTCGTGTGGCTCCCGCTTCCGCGGCAGGACGTCGTGCGCGCCCGGACGGTCAGCCGCGAGCCGAGGTGGGTGGCCTTCGCCGATGACCACTGGCTCGCCAAGCGCGACGAGGTCCGGTTCACCGAGCTGCTCGACGAACCTTTCCTCGCGCTGCCCGACGAGGCGGGGCCGCAACGCGACCACTGGCTGGCCACCGACCATCGCGGCGGCCGCCCGGTGCGGATCGGCGCCACGGTCGCCAACGCCGACGAGGCGTTCAGCGCGGTCGAGGAGGGCAGCGGCATCGTGCTGCTGGCCTCGGGGAACGCGGACATCTACCGGCGTCCGGGCATCGGCGCGATCCCGGTGCCGGACCTGCCGCCCAGCGAACTGGCCGTGGCGTGGCGGTCCGCCGACGAACGTCTCATCGTGCGCGACTTCGTGGCCGCCGTCGTCTCGGCCGCAGCCGAGCTCACCGGCCAGGACACGGAAGACGCCTGACCGCGGTGTTCACGGCTCCGGCCTCGGCTTTCAGGCCGGCGTGAACTCGGCCTGGACGCGGTTCGCCGGTGTGCTGAGGGTGGGCGAAGACGGTGTGGTTCGGGCACCGCCTTCGCCCGTTCACGCTCAGGAAGCGGGTTCGGTGCCGACGTACAGCCGGGAGACCTGGTCGGCGATCACCTGGGCGGTCGTGACCTTCGGCTGCCATTCGGCGGACGGGTCGAACCGCACCTCGTACTCGCCCACCGGGAGACCGTCGAGACGGAAGGAGCCGTCCTCGCCGGTGGTGGTCTGCGCCCGGTGGTCGACGCCGTTCCGTCCGGCGGCGGTGACGCGCACCCCGCCCAGCTCCTCGCCGGGGTCCATGATCAGGTCACCGTCGAGGTCGCCGAAGAAGTGGCCTTCGACGCCGCCGATCCCGCCCGGAACGAAGGCCCGGGCCGAGGCGATGTTGTCGCTGTCGTCGGCTTCGCCGTTGGCGGCCCGGAAGCTGTAGCCGAACGCGACGCCGCCGTAGGTGAGGGCGCCGGCGGGCACCGTGCCGGTGACGACGAACCGGCGGGTCGCGCCGACGGGCACCGAGAAGCCCCGCTCGATGCCGCCCCAGTCGGTGATCTCCAGGTCGGTCGGTTCACCGGCCGGGCCGCCGCTCAGCCGCACGTCGCGGGCCTTGGCCCGTCCGACGTTGGTGAAGGTGATCCTCACCCGGGCGGTGTCTCCCACCGCGTACCGATCACGGTCGAACGTCGCGGACGTCACGACGAGGTCGGGCAGCCTCGCCGGGTGGGGCGAGGCGGACACCGGCGCCGCGGTCGATGCCACCGTTGCGACGGTCACGGCGATGACGGTGGGCAATTTTCGGAACGAGAGACGCATGGTTCGTCCTTCTTGTTCTGGTAATCCTGCTTTTTGCACGCTCCAACGGCACTCTTGGTTGTCCTGCGTCACGGCACTCGGTCGATGGTTGGCCGAACCCGGTCTCCGTCCGTGCGAAGCGGCAGTGTGCTTGGTCGGTGAACCCTGAAACCAGGGGAACGGTCGTCAAGAGGCGGCGACATTGTCGGGACGAAGCGGGGCGCCCCGATGCGTCCGACGAATCTGAAGCCCTTCATGCCGGGCCTTGAGAGCGGCGCACGAGTCCGTGGTCAACGCTCACTCGTGGACACGTCGATACGGGCATGTGCGCTGGTCGGCATTGGTTCCCCGAACCAGTTTCATGCCGTCCGAAACCCTCGTTCATGGTGCGGCGCATCGATCTGACCTGGCGTCGAGTAGGTCGGTCCCGCCGGTTCTCCAGACGCTTCTGCGACACGCGAACAGAGGCAGAGATCCTGTCGGCCGTGGCCCAGGTGATCGACGTACAAATAATGAAAAACGCGTACCAAGCGTCCTCGCGGTCGGGTGCCGATGCGCTCCTAAGATCACATTGGCAGCACAATCCGCCTGGATCGCGGGACGAGCGCCGGCCGGCCGCGCTCGTCCTGTGGCAGGACTCCAAGGGAGCAGATGTGGGCGACAGCTGGGCATCGGTCGGGATCGACACGTCCACACCGGCTCCGGCGCGGATGTACGACTACTGCCTCGGCGGCAAGGACAACTTCGAGGTCGACCGCGCGGCCGTGTTGGGTTTCGTCACCCAGTTCAACGAGGGACTGGACGTCACTCGTGAGAACCGGCTCTTCCTCTACCGGGTCGTGCGGTACCTGGCACGGGACGCGGGCATACGGCAGTTCCTCGACATGGGCAGCGGGCTGCCGACGCAGTCCAACGTCCACGAGATCGCCCAGCGGTTCCAGCCGGACGCGCACGTCGTGTACGTCGACTGCGACCCCATCGTCCTGGCGCACGCCCGCGCGTTGCTCAGCGGGGAGACCACGGCGGTGATCCAGGCGGACATGACCGAGACCGAGGACGTCCTGGCCCGTGAGGAGGTGAACCGGCTCATCGACTTCGACCAGCCGGTCGCCGCGCTGTTCCTTTCGGTGGCCCACTCCATTCCCGACGACGACAAGGTCCGCGGCATGTTCGCCGCGACCGTCGACGCGCTGCCGTCCGGCGGCTACCTCGCGGTGTCCCAGCTCGTCGGGATCGACGACGGGACGGCCGAGGCCCACACCAGGAAGGCCATCGAGATGGGCCTGGAGTGGAAGACCCGGACGGTCGAGGGCTTCCTGCCGCTTGTGCCCGACCTGGAACCGGTGCCCCCGGGGCTGGTGGACGTCGCCGACTGGCACCCGGACCCCGACCAGCCCCCGTTGAACACCGTCGACGCTCCCTTGCAGCCCTTCATCGGGGCCAGCAAGGACAACAAGACCGTCAAGGAGTTCGGCGGGGTCCTGCGCAAGAACTGATCCACCAAGGATCTCGGGCCTGCCACGTCGCCGCAGGACGACGTCCACTGCGCTCGATGCGGCCCGCGGACTGCAGGCCGGCCGTGGCAACTGGGACGAGAACGGCCTCGCGGTATCGAAGATCTTGCGTGCCGTCCTCGATCGGGGTGAACCGGCAACCGGGCGTCGCCCCTACCGGTGAGGCGAACCCGCGTACCCCGCTCACGCGCCCGCCCCGCCGTTCCCGACCCTTGCGGGCGCGCGATTGTGAATCACCTCTCCCAGCGTTGCGTGTCGGAAAGGTGAAACCACGGTGAATTCATCCGGCCGGAGACCGGATCGGGCCTGCGCGCCCGGCATCGGTGGGAAACTTGTACGCATTTGATCTTGCAGTTCCCGTGGTCGGGTCGCGGCGGCGGACGATGTCCCGGCGCCGTGGGCCCGATCGCACGTCATGCTCCCGCCCGGTGCCGTGGCGGGCTCTACCGGTAGGAGTAGCCACCCCACATGACCTGGCTCGAAGCCATCGTCCTCGGAGTCGTCCAGGGGCTCACGGAGTTCCTCCCGATCTCGTCCTCCGCCCACCTGCGGCTGACCGCCGTGGCCGCGGGCTGGCCGGACCCCGGCGCCGCGTTCACCGCGGTCACGCAGATCGGCACGGAGACGGCCGTCCTCGTCTACTTCCGCAGGGACATCATCCGGATCATCACAGCCTGGGCGCGTTCCCTGGTGGACAGGCAGGCCCGCGGCGACAGCGACGCGAGGATGGGGTGGCTGGTCATCATCGGCTCGGTGCCCATCGGGGTGCTCGGCCTGACGCTGAAGGAGTACATCGAGGGCCCCTTCCGTGACCTGCGGCTGATCTCGTGCACCCTGATCGGGCTCGGCGTCCTGCTGGCCCTCGCCGACCGGTACGCCACGCGCAACGCGCTCCGGGCCGAGAACACCGGACGTCACCGCGTCGCTCGGCCGCTGAAGGATCTGAACGACCTGAACGTCCGGGACGGCCTCCTCTACGGCCTGTGCCAATCCCTCGCCCTCGTCCCCGGCGTCTCCCGCTCCGGTGCGACGATCACCGGCGGCCTGTTCCTCGGCTACGACCGCGCGTCCGCAG
Organism: Spirillospora sp.; assembly: GCA_036564055.1. Taxonomy (GTDB): domain Bacteria; phylum Actinomycetota; class Actinomycetes; order Streptosporangiales; family Streptosporangiaceae; genus Spirillospora. The sequence goes on along the minus strand of DATCLF010000088.1, from coordinate 4,625 downwards.
CCCGGTACTCGTTCCTGCTCGCCATCCCCGCCGTCCTCGCCTCCGGCACCTTCGAACTGACCGAGATCGGGGAGGAGGGCAGCCACGTGGACTGGGGCCCGACGATCCTGGCGACCCTCGTCGCAGGCCTGATCGGTTACGCGGTCATCGCCTGGTTCATGAGGTTCATCTCCACCAGAAGCTTCATCCCCTTCGTCGTCTACCGCGTCGCCCTCGGCGCCGCCGTCCTGGTGCTCATCTTCTCCGGCCTGCTCGACCCGTTCGCCGGCGCCACCAACGGCCACTGATCTTCCGGCGACGAGGAGCGACCCCCGAAGACGCCGGCCATGACCACGGGGGACGTCCGGCGGACACTTCCGCCTCTTTCCACGTTCACAGGCGACCTCCGAGGCCGGTGTCGGACACCTGTGAGCACCGCCGGTGACTGACCACCTCGCGGCCAGAGCGGGGCGTCGTGGGATCGTCCCGCGTGCTGCCCGCCGCGGCATCAGCGCCTCGCAGATCTGCTGATTCGGCGAATGCCCGGTCTCTCGTCGTGGCGGCGGGGAGACCGGGCAGGCCCGGACGTCTCAAAGGCCGTCCTCCTTTTCCGAGCACGTCGGGCTGTCACGAGCGGCGGGTGCGGAGGTGGCGGTGGTCGACCCGCTGCGCAACGAGGTGCTGCCTGAGGGGCGGCCGTGGCGGTGGCCGGCGGCGGGTGCCCGCAGGTGCACGGCGGCGACGTGGCGGCTGACACGCCCTTACGCGCCGCCGTGGTGGCGCCTCGCGGCCACGAGTTGAAGCCGCTGGGAATCTCCGGATCAGGGTATTGCCGCTTCGGTTGTGATCATGTGCGGTGGGTGACTTGATCGGTGGCAATAATTCACGGTGCCGTGAACGGTCAATTTCGGGGAATTGTCTGGCGCTGATTGGCGGGGGTCGCTCCTTCTCCGCTCTGAGCTGGGGAAATCTCGTTCGAGGCGGGGAAAATGTTGACGTGTCGGTGAGCGTGAGTGATGATCAACACGCCCGGATTCGTCCCCCCGCGGAGGTGCCGGATGAGAATCGTCGCGATCACCGCGTGTCCCACGGGCATCGCGCACACCTACATGGCGGCCGAGAAGTTGACCCGGGCGGGGGACGAGAAGGGGCACCATGTGCGGGTCGAGACGCACGGGTCCATCGGGGTCGAGGACGAGCTGACCCCGGAGGAGATCGAGGCCGCCGACGCGGTCGTGATCGCCGCCGACCAGGACGTGGACACCTCGCGCTTCGCCGGCAAGCCGCTGATCTCGGTGTCGGTGGCCGCGGCGATCAAGGATCCGGAAGGGCTGATCGAAAGGGCGCTGAACACGCCGCCGCCGGACGAGAAGCCCGGGCGCGAGGCCGGACGGGCGAAGACGCCGAGCCAGAGGGCCAAGGAACGCGGCTTCGTCTACCGCAACCTCATGAACGGGGTCAGCTACATGATCCCGTTCGTGGTGGTCGGCGGGCTGCTGATCGCGGTCTCGCTGGCGGTGGCCGGGGAGACGACGCCGGACGGGCTGAAGATCCCCGAGGGGTCGGTCTGGTTCAAGGTAAACGAGGTGGGCGTCGCCGCGTTCGAGTTCATGGTGCCGATCCTCGCGGGCTATATCGCGTACGCCATCGCGGACCGGCCCGGCCTCGCGCCCGGCGTGATCGGCGGATACGTGGCGGCGACGGGGTCGTTCTACGGCTCCGAGGCCGGCACGGGCTTCATCGGCGGAATCATCGCCGGGTTCGTCGCGGGCTTCGCCGCCCTGTGGATCAGGTCGTGGCGGGTCCCCGAGATGCTGCGGCCGATCATGCCGATCCTGGTCATCCCGATCCTGGCGACGCTCGTCGTCGCGGCCCTGTTCATCTGGGTGATCGGCCGTCCGATCGGCGGGCTGATGGAGGACCTGACCGGCCTTCTCGGCGACATGCAGGGCTCCTCCCGGCTCGTGCTCGGCGCGGTGCTGGGCGCCATGATCGCGTTCGACATGGGCGGGCCGGTGAACAAGGTGGCGTTCCTGTTCGGGGCGGGGCTGATCGCGCAGGGCGAGTACGTCGTCATGGGCGCGTGCGCGGTGGCCATCTGCGTGCCGCCGCTCGGGCTCGGGCTGGCGACGCTGATCCGGCGCGACCGGTTCACCGGCGAGGAACAGGAGGCGGGCAAGGCCGCCCTCGCGATGGGGCTGGTCGGCATCACCGAGGGCGCCATACCGTTCGCCGCGGCCGACCCGCTGCGGGTGATACCCGCGAACATGGCGGGCGGCATCGTCGGCGGCGCGATCGCCGCCGCGGCGGGCGTGCTGGACCACGTGCCGCACGGCGGGCCGGTGGTGGCGGTCCTCGGGGCGATCGGCGGGGTGCCGATGTTCATCGTCGCGGCGCTGGCGGGCATCGCGGTGACGGCGACGATCGTGCTCGTGCTCAAGAAGCCGGTCGCGGGGGCCGGCGAACCTCAGGCGGAGGCCGCGTGAGACTGACCGACTACCTGGACGACGACCTGATCCTCGGCGACATCGCGGCCGTGACCAAGGACGCCGTCATCGAGACCATGACGGGACGGCTCGCGGACACCGGACTGGTCACCGACTCCGCCGGGTTCGTCGCGGCGGTGCACCGGCGGGAGGCCGAGGGCACCACCGGCATCGGCGACGGCGTCGCGATCCCGCACGGCAAGACCGACGCGATCAAGCGTCCCGCGGTGGCGTTCGCGCGGGTCCCCGAGGGCGTGGACTGGGAGAGTCTGGACGGTGAACCGGTCCGTCTCGTCTTCCTCATCGGCGTGCCGGAGGCGGCGGCCGGTGATGAGCACCTGCGCCTCCTCGCGCTGCTCAGCCGCCGACTGATCGACCCGGACTTCCGTGCGGAGCTGCTGACCGCCGCCACCCGGGAACGGCTCCACGACCTCTTCTCCCGGATCGGCGGCTGAGGAAGCGGCCGCGAGCCGGGGGCGGCCCCGCCCCCGGACCGGTCGTCCCGCCTCAGCCGCCGATGCCGGTGAGGGCGGCCATCAGGGAAGACCGAGGACGACCAGGACGGCGCCGAAGAGCAGGATGGTGCCCCAGTCGGCGCGGGCGGCGTCGCTCCAGTTCAGGGTGGTCTCGCGGCGGCTCCGAGGGCGGCGCGTTCGCGGGCGACGTGCTCCTGGACGCCCTCGATCCTGCGGATCTCCGGCTTGTTGAGCAGCAGCACGGCCGGGCATTCCGGGCGTTCCGGACGCGTGTGTTCTCGATCACATTCAAGGTCGGCGTGATCGGCGAACCCAAGACGCGTCGGCTGCTTGCTGAAAGGCTCCGCCTACAGGTGCGCTCACCATGGTGGCCGAGCGGCGGAGGAGCGCGGTGGACTCCGGCAGCTGGATTCCTTCCTGGCCGTGGTGGGCCACGGCGGCTTCAACAAGGCCGCGCACGCCCCTGTTCGTGGCGCAGCCGTCCTGTCGCAGGCGATCCTCAGCCTGGAGAAGGACCTGGGGACGCCGCTGTTCCACCGCAACGGGCGCCGCGTCGTCCTCACCGAGGCGGGCCGCGCGCCGGTCGGCCCGGCGCGGCAGGCGGTGCGCGGCCCGCGTCTGGCGCGGGGAGCGTCACCGCGGCGCACGGGCAGCGGGGGACGCCTCGATCGTCTCGATGCCGTCCCCCGCGATCGAGCCGCTCGGCGGCATGGTGCGGCGCTTCGCCGACCGGTACCCCGGGGTGGAGATGGTGCTGCGGGACGCTTCGGAACCGGGCACGGTCGCCGACCTGGTCCGCACCGGTGTCGCCGGGGAGCTCGCGCGGATCGCCCTCTCCCGCGACGAGGACGACGAGACCTCCGATGAGCAGAGCCGGCGACGGCCCCCGAGACGCATCGGCCCCGGCGCATCGGCGACACGCCGTTCGACGACCGCGCTTCGGGCCGACCGATACCCCGCCGGCCATTGATCACCCAGGGTGGGGACACGGATTCTTGAGGCGACCTTTCGAGGCGAGCCCGATGCGGGTGTCGAGGTGACGCGGCCGGCGGGCCGGTCGCGCGGAGACGGAGCTGATCGCCGTGGCGTACCGGGTGCTGAGCGAGGAGCAGGCCGAGCATTTCCTGGCCAAGGGGTACGTCGTCCTGCACGACTGCTTCTCGCGGGAGGACGCCGAGGAGTACACCCGTACCCTGTGGCTGCGTCTCGGCTACGAACCCGACGATCCCTCGACGTGGGCGGAGCCCTCAGTGCACATGCCCGTCCACCGGGAGGTGGACGTCAGGGACTTCGCGCCGAAGGCGTGGGACGCGGTCTGCGATCTGCTCGGCGGCGAGGAGCGCATCGCGAAGCCGTACAACTGGACGGACGGCTTCATCGTCAACCTCGCGGAGGGCGCGGACCGTCCGTGGTCGGGCCCCTCGCCGACGTCGCCCGGCTGGCACAAGGACGGCGACTTCTTCCGTCACTTCCTCGACTCCCCGGAGCAGGGGCTGCTCACGATCGTCCTGTGGACCGACGTCCTGCATCGGGGCGGGGCCACGTTCGTCGCGACCGACTCGGTGCGGCCGGTCGCGCGGTACCTCGCCGAGCACCCCGAGGGCGTCCATCCCGAGGACTTCCCCTATGACGAGCTGATCGGCCAGTGCTCGGAGTTCGTCGAGGCCACGGGACGGTTCGGCGA
>DATCLF010000087.1:0-8776 GCA_036564055.1 Spirillospora sp. | reverse complement strand
CTCATGGAGGCCGTTCCGGGCCTGATGGTCAAGTGCGGGGCCGAGGGCGTGGACGCGTTCGCGCTGGCCGACGGCCGGGCCGGCGCCGTCAAGGTCGACGACGGCGCGATGCGCGCCCGGACGCCCGCCACCGTGGCGCTGCTGCGGGCCCTCGGCGTCCCGGACGGGGACGGCGAGGTGGACGAGGCGGCGCTGGAGGAGCTGTCGACGATCCCGGTCCGGGGCGGCGGCGCCGTCGTCGGCGCCATCCGTCCGACCCCGGGCCTGTTCACCGGGAACTAGCGTCTTCACCGGGAAGCAGCGTCGGCGCGCACGCGTGTTCCCCGCCCCTCCCGCAGAAGGGGCGGCGAACACGCGTGCGCGGAGGGGCCGCGCCGCGGCTATCTCGCTTCGCGGTCGCCGCTCGTGGAGCCGGTGCCCGATCCCGCGCGCCGGTCGGACCTGAGCTCGTCGATCTCTTCCTTGAGGACCGTCTGCTCGTACAGGACACCGTCCGGCCACGGGTTCTTGGGTTCGCGTCCCGGCTGCGGGTTGTCGTGACGGAACTCCTCGGCCTGCGACGTCCGCTCGGGCGGATAGCTGTGGGAGAACATCCCCGGGCGGTAGGTGTACAGGCCGCCCTGCTCCATGCCGCGGTGGTTGTCCTGGTCGTTCCTGCGCTCGGGATGAATCTTCCGGGACGACGCCGTGAGCGTCATGAAGAAGCGGGCCGCGAGGGCCACCACGGCGACCACCGGAATGATCCACGCGTAGACCAGGGGCCCGCGGGGAGCGGTCTCGGCGAGGGCCGGGTCCGCCAGGATCGTGGTCAGCATGACGATCCACCTCCCGGTGGTTCTCATCGGCGTCGCGCGAGGTGACTGGGAGAAACGCGCGAACTATGAGGAGATGTGTCCGCTCGTCGCCGTGTTAATCGTCTTCTGGGGCGGTTGCGAAGGCCCGCCGAGCGGGCGGTCGCGTCCCGCGGCCAGCCCGGGCAGCGTCATGATCGCGCAGACGGCCAGCACGCACCCGATCGGAACGCTCCACCCGCCGGTGGCGTCGTGCAGCGCGCCCACGACGAGCGGGCCGACCGCCGCGATGGCGTAGCCGACGCCCTGCGCCATCCCCGACAGCTGCGCCGCGACCGAGGCGTCGTGGGCGCGCAGCCCGATGAACGACAGCGCGGTGGCGAAGCCGATGCCCTGGCCGAGGCCGAGCACGACCGCCCATCCCCACACCGATGCGATCGGCGCCCACGTGACCCCGACGAGGCCGACGAGCGTCATCGCCACGGTCGTGAGCACCAGCGGGCGCTGGTCGCGGGTCCGCCGCTCGAGCACGGGGACGGCGAGCGACCCCGCCGCCTGGACCGCCGCCGACACTCCGAGGACGAACCCGGCGGGCGCCTCGTCCATCCCCCGGCTCTGGCAGATCGTCGGGAGCCAGCCGAGCACGACGTAGGCCATCATCGACTGCAGGCCCATGAAGGCCGTCACGTTCCACGCCAGGCCGGACCGCCACACCATCGCCGCGACCGGGCGCGACGACACCGGGCGGGCCTCCGACCGCGCCGCGTGCGCCGCCCGCCGCGCCCTCGGCACCCAGAGCAGCCCCGCGAGCGCCGCCGGGACCGCCAGCAGGCCGAGCGGCAGCCGCCAGGACGCGTCGAAGAGGTCCTCGACGGGCACGACGAGCGAGGACGACAGGGACGCGCCCGCCGTCACGGCCACCGTGTAGACGGCCGTCACCGTGGTGATCCTCGTCGGATGGTCCCGCTTGATGATCGCGGGCATCGCGATGTTGCCGACGCTGATCGCGATCCCGGCGACCAGCGACCCGGCGAACAGCGGGAACGGGGCGCCCACCAGCCGCAGCAGCAGGCCCGCGACGAGCAGGGCCATCGCGGCGACCAGCAGCGTCTCGGCGCGCGGCGCCCGCCGCAGGAACGGCGCGACGAGCCCGTACGCGCCGAAGAACGCCAGCGGCAGCGTCGTCATCGCGCCCGCCGCCGTCCCGGACAGGGCGAACTCGTCGCTGATCTCGGTCAGCACCGGTCCGACCGCCGTGATCGCGGGCCGCAGGTTGAGCGCCACGAAGACGATCATCAGCAGGGCGCCGGTCAGTCCGGCTCTCCGCCCCGTCATCGCGCCGTCCCTTCTCCGGCCGCCGCCCGGTCCGCGGGGGCCGCGTCGTTGTCCTCGCCGTCGTCGCCGTCGGTGGTGAGGGCTTCCAGGGCCGTCAACGCGGGCTCGACGACCGCGGCGGCGGCCGCGCCGGCCGCCTCGGTATCGCGCGCCGCGATCGCGTCCAGGACGGCGCGGTGGGCGGCGGGGCCGGCCTCGGGGATGTCGGCGTCGAGCCTGATGGCGCTCAGCGAGTCGCGCAGCCGGACGATGAAGAAGCGCATCGCCTCGATCAGGACGGAGTTGCCGGACGCCTCCGCGACGCCGAGATGGAAGGCCGCGTCCGCCGCGCCGAACGCGTCGGCCTCGGTGGCCTCGTCGCGGGCGCGCAGCAGCTCCTCGAGACGCGCGAGGTCGGCCTCCGTGCGGCGCCGTGCGGCCAGGCGCGCCGCCTGCACGTCGTAGGCGAGCTGCACCTCGAAGAACTCGCGGATGGACGCGCGTGCCACGCGGCGCAGCAGCGGACGCGGGTCGGCGGAGCTGCGCACGTACGTCCCGTCGCCGCGCCGCACCTCCAGCACCCCGACGTGGACCAGCGCCCGGATCGCCTCGCGGACCGCGGGACGGCTCACGCCGAGCCGCGCGGCCAGCTCGGTCTCGGACGGGATGCGCACGCCGACCGGCCACGCGCCCTCGCTCACCTGCGCCTGGAGCTGGTCGAGCACGGCCTCGACGGCCGACCGGCCGGGCACGGGACTCAAACCCACGCAAACCCCCTTGAAAGACGTCAGACATCTTACGTCGCTTGATCAGCCGCGACGCCGGGAGGGTGAGGCGCCCGCGAGCGGGTAGAGCCGGGGCGAGGAGGCGACACCATGCCCACCGGCGCAGCGTTCATCGAGACCGGGCTCGTCGAAACGGGGCTCGCCGACGACCCGGGCACGACCCGTCTCGGCGATGTCTACCTCTACACGATCGCGCCCGTCGCGATCTTTCTCGCACTGGTCGTCTGGATCGCGATGACGCTGCTGACCTCGCGCCATCGCTGGAGCCGCCGCGTCCCGAAGGGCCCGACCGGGCTGCCGCATCGCGGCCCCGTCCAGGGCGGCGTCATCCTGGGCGGCCCGTCCCAGCGCATGCGCCGCGACCCCATCCCTCCCCGCGAGTCCGTGGGCCGCGACGAGACGCCGCGCGAATCGACCACCGCTAGGCCGCCGGACGCCGGAGACCGCGACGCTCCCCGGCGGGCCGGCAGGTCAGGACGCGGCCGTCGCCGGGTCACATCGCCCGGGACTGGGAGATGGAGCCGGAGGTGGCGAGGGTGAACGCGCGCACCGACTCGGCGAAGTGGGACAGATCCCACTCGGCGGGACCCTCGTACCAGTAGAGGTTGTCGGCGCCCTCGGCCTGCTCGCCCGCGTCCCTGACCGTCTCGGCCCACTTCGCCACCGTGCCGAACACGATCGCGTACGGCAGGAACCGCGAGAACAGCGCGATCCTCTGCTGTGACGCCATCTCGCCCGCGTCCGGGATGACGCCGCGCTCCAGGAACGCGCGGAACCCGATCGTGTGCGCGAGGACGGTCGCGCCGCGCGCCGTCTTGGCCGGCATGAACTGGCCGCCGTACGCCAGCGCCGCACCCGCGATGATCACGGCGAGCCCGGCGAGGGCCCACTCGGTGGTCAGCGCCAGCGCGACGGTCCCCGCGACGCCGAGCAGGGTCAGGATGATGCCCGCGACGGTCCACCGGGACCGGACGGTGTCCGGACGGCGCGCGAACCAGCCCTGCTTCACCACGTCGTCGTACATCGCGGACCTGACCTGCGCGAGCTTCGTGGCGAACGTCCCGCCGAGCTCGGACAGCTTCACCGCGTCGAGGTTCCTGCCGTCCGGGGCGGTCAGCAGCGCGTCCAGCAGGATCCGCTCGTAGGGCAGCAGGTCGACGACGGGACGGTCGAGCCTGCGCAGCGTCCAGTCCAGCCGGCCGGTCCTCGCGCGGTCCTCCTCCTCGATCAGCAGGTACCCGCGCACGGCGAGGTCGACGATCGTGGCGGTGACGTCGATGACGTCGGCCTTCTCGTCGATCAGCGTGCCGATCTGACCGGGACGCACCCCGTCCGGCGGCTCGAACTCCGACCCCGCGATCGGCGGCTGGTCGCCCTCCGCCGCCTTCCTGCCCACCACCCGGGCGTCGCGTCCGCGCAGCAGGTACAGGGCCACGACACCGCCCACGAGCAGCACCAGCAGCCCGGCCAGCGCGGAGGCGGTGACGACGTTGACGGAGAACGCGGTCGCGATCGTGTGGCGCCGCTCGTAGATGGCCTTCCCGCCGGTCGTGCCCGCCGGCAGGCCCGCGACCACCGTGAGGTACTCGCCCGGCAGCATCCCCTCCTGCACGTACACGCCCCGCGTGTGCGCGTGGTTCATGTAGTACTGCGTGCAGCCGATGGTGCTGCCGACCGGTCCGGTGAAGCAGTTCACGCTGCGGATGGCCGTGCCCGCGTCCACGGTGGCGCGCGCGTCGTCCACCGGGACGTTCCATCCGCCGATGACGGGCCAGTTCAGCTCCTCGGCCTGCCCTCTCTGTGTGATCGCGCCCCGAAGCTCGTACTCCAGGACGACCGTGCGGTCCCCGGACAGGTTCTGGCCGCCGGACACCGTGACGGTCGTGGTGAGGCCCTCCTCCGACGCGCTGACCGCGGTGGGGCCGCCGTCGGGGCTGCTCGCCCGCAGGTTGGACAGCCGGTGGACGCGGTCCTTGGTCATGCTCTCGTGGCTGCGCGTCGGGAACGTCCGCGAGAAGCCCTTCTCACCGGCGAACCGGTAGACGATCGTCTCCTTGACGCGGACCACACCGCCCTGGCCGAGGGTGAGCACGGCGTCGTCCTTCAGCACCCGCCCCTGCGCCGCCCGCGCGGACTCGGCCGCGGCCGGGGACGCGCACGTCAGCACCGCCAGGAGGGGCATGGCCGACGCAAGCACGAGGATCGGCCGTGTCCGGAAGAACGCCGCAAGAGCAGACATGGCCGCAAATGCTATCGGCTCCGCGTGTCATGATTCTTTCCTATGGCAGGTCAGTACCCCCCTCCGCCTCCGCCTCCGGGACGGCCTCCCGCTCCTCCGCCCGGCCCTCCCGCGTACGGACCCCCGGGTGGACGCCCTGGTTACGGCCCGCCCGCCCATCCGCCTTCCGGACGCCCGCGGGGGTGGGTGCCCGGCCGGCCGCCGGCACTTCCGCCGCAGTACAGGTACGTCCCGGTGCGCCCGCCGCGGCGCCGCAGCGTGGGCGGGACGATCGCGGGGTGGTTCGGCGCGTTCGTGTCGATGGCCGTCGTCGGGATCCTCAGCGCGTCGTTGCTCGTCGGGCAGGACGGGACGAGCACCGCCCAGCCGCCCGTCTCGTACGGCGGCGGGGCGGGAGCCCGTGAGCAGGCCGTCAACAACAGGCTGTACCGGACGGGCGCGCTGGAGCCCGTGAACTGCCGGGTGCCCGCCATCCAGCCGTCCGGCGCGTCCATGCGCCGGTTCATGAACGTGCTGACCGACTGCCTGGACTCCTCCTGGTCACGGCAGTTCCAACGGGCCGACATCGAGTTCAGCGAGCCCAACCGCGTGTTCTGGGAGCAGCCCGGACGCAGCCCGTGCGGCTCCTACCCGGCGCCCGGGGCGTCGGCGTTCTACTGCCCCGCCAACGACACGATGTACGTCGGGGTCCGGCACGTGGTGGAGACCTCGGGCGGTGAGTCGCTGTCCAACTGGGCGGTGTTCGCGCGGGTCATCGCGCACGAGTACGGCCACCACGTCCAGAACCGGGCCGGGATCCTGCTCTACGGGAACCAGCAGATGGAGACCGGCGACGTCGAGCGCCGCAACGAGGCCAGCCGCCGCATCGAGCTGCAGGCGCAGTGCTTCGCGGGCGCGTTCCTGGGCGCCGAGCGGGTCACGCTCCCGATGACACAGGAGCAGTTCACCGCCATGATCCGGGACGTCAGGGGCCGCGGCGACGAGCACCTGCCGCCCGACAAGCGCGACCACGGTTCCGGACGGGCCTACGCCGGCTGGGTCGTCACCGGGTACGAGGGGCGCCGCCTGGCCCTGTGCAACACCTGGACCGTTCCGGCGTCCAGGGTCGACTGAGTCCGCCCGCCGGCCGCGCGTCGGCCCGCCGTGCTCCTGGAGCCGGAGTCCTCGCGTGAGCCCTGTGCGACTCGCGTGATCCCCATGTGAGGGGACTCACCGCCGAGTGCTAGCTGTCGTGCTTGCAATTGCAAGCACCATGACGCAGGGTGGAGGACATGGCGAGTTCGAAGGTCGGCTCCATCGGGGAGTACATCCGCGAGCAGCGGACGCGGGCGAAGATCTCGCTCCGCCAGCTCGCGGACGTGTCCGGGATCTCCAACCCGTACCTGAGCCAGATCGAGCGGGGGCTGCGCAAGCCCAGCGCCGAGATCCTGCAGCAGATCGCCAAGGGGCTGCGGATCTCGGCCGAGGCGCTGTACGTGCAGGCCGGAATCCTCGAGGACCGCGAGGCCGACACCGACGTGCAGGCGGCCGTCCGGGCCGACGTGCTTCTCACCGAACGGCAGAAGCAGGTGCTGCTCGACATCTACGCCTCGTTCCTCAGGGAGAACGAGGCGGCGGGCATCGTCCCGGCGAGCCAGGACGGATTCGGGCGGTCCGAGCACGACGACCCCGGTGCGCCCGTGCGCGCCGTGCCGCAGGACGAGACGGCGCCGACGAGCACGAAGGCGCCGCGGAGCAGGACGTCATCACGAGGCGGCACGGCGTCGCGAGGCGGGAGAGCGTCGCGAAGCACCACGGTGTCCGCGCGGAACGCCTCCCGACGAGCCAAGCCCGAGCAGTCGCACGAGTCGCAACAGTCGCAACAGTCCCGACAGGACGGAAAGGAAGAGGTCGGATGACGCTGGCCGGCAATCTCCGTGAGAACAAGGCCGTGTACGCCGTCGCCGGCGCCGGTGACCTCGCGGTGGAGAAGCTTCGCGAGGTCCCCGTGTACGTGTCCCGGTACCAGGACCGCGCCCGTGACACCGCCGAGAAGTACCAGGGCGAGGTGCGCCAGACGGTCGACCGTTACCGCGAGCAGGTCCGCGAGACCGTGACCCGCTACCGCAGCGAGGTCGCCCGGTACCAGGAGCGCGTCGACGCCAAGGACCTGCCCGGCGCCGCGTTCGCCTACGCGGCGCACGTCGGCACCCGGGCGGTCGAGCTCATCGACGAGCTCGCCGAGCGCGGCAAGAAGGTCGTGCACCGCGAGGCCGCCGAGGTGGCCGAGCTGACCGAGCCCGCCGAGGCGAAGACCGCCTCCAGGGCCCGCGCGTCGCAGTCGCGCAGGAGCACGACGAAGAGCACGGGCCAGGCGCGGTCCAGGAAGACCGGCGCCTGAGACGCCGTCAGCGGAGCCCGGCCGGGAACACCCGGCCGGGCTCCGTCGTCGTTTCAACGGGGTCGTCGTTCCAACAGGCGGCTCTCTTCTCGCAGGTGTGGGCGGGCTTGGAGGCAACGCTGGACGACGCGCATAGGGTTGGGGTAGTTCAGACCCCGTGTGCGCGGCGTGGAGTCGCCGTCCGAGACGAGCAGGAGCGCTGATCGCCGATGTCGGGCTTCAACGTGGTGGACTACTTCTTCTGGCTGCTGCTGATCATCGCGTTCGCGATGGAGGCGTGGGCGCTGGTCGACTCGCTGTCGGTCCCCGAGGGCGCGTACTCCGCGGCGGGCAAGTGGCGCAAGAAGATGTGGATGATCGTGCTGATCGTCGCGGCGGTCGTGGGCGGCGCCCACGCGGTCGCGCCGGCCGCGCTCGGCATCCGCCCGATCGGGCTGCTCATCGGCATCCTGCCGGTCGCCGCGTTCATCGCCTCGGCCGTGTACCTTGCCGACGTCCGCCCGGCGGTGGCGCCCTACCGGAAGAACGGACGCGGCAATCGCGGGTCGGGCCCGTACGGCCCCTGGTGATCGAGGAGCGAGCGCATGAGCGGTCATGTCCATGGACGCACCACCCGGCTCGAACTGGACGATCAGGAGCTGCGGGAGTGGGACGCGGTCGTCCTCGACGCCGATCCCGAGGGGATCGTGCTCGACCGGTCGGCGTTCTACCCCGGCGGCGGAGGGCAGCCGCCCGACCACGGGGTCCTGCTGTGGCAGGGCGTGCAGACGCGGATCGCCGGGGTGCGCAAGGGCGATGATCTCGTGCTGATCCCGGCGGAGGGCGACCCCGTCCCGCCGGCCGGCACCACCGTGCGGTGCGCCGTCGAGGACGAGCGCCGCACCGCGCTGATGCGCACCCACTCCGGGCTGCACCTGCTGTGCGGCGTGGTCTTCCGCGACTACGGCTGCCTCGTCACCGGCGGGAACATGGAGCCGCTGAGCGCGAGGATGGACTTCGATCTCCGGGAGGTCCCGCCCGGTTTCAAGCAGGCCGTCGAGGACGCGTGCAACGCCGAGGTCGAGGCCGACCGGCGCATCGACGTCAAGACCCTGCCGCGCGACGAGGCCTTCAAGATCCCCGACATCATCCGCACGGCCACGAACCTGGTGCCGCCCGAGGTGCAGGACGTCCGCATCGTCGACATCGTCGGCCTCGACACGCAGGCCGACGGCGGGACCCACGTCGCCTCCACCAAGCAGATCGGGCGCATCCGGATCGCCAAGGT
>DATCLF010000086.1:0-3735 GCA_036564055.1 Spirillospora sp. | reverse complement strand
GTCCCCGTCACCTCGACGATCCGGCTCGCGACGTCCGTGGCGCTTCCCGTCGAGTCCGACCCGATCACCCTCGCCAAGACCATCGCCTCCCTCGACCACCTGTCGGGCGGGCGGGTGACGGTCGGCGCCGGGTTCGGCTGGAACACCGACGAGCTCGCCGACCACAACGTGCCGGCGGAAAGGCGCCGGACGGTGCTGCGCGAGTACGTGGAGGCGATGCGGGCGCTGTGGACGCAGGAGCAGGCGTCCTACCAGGGCGAGTTCGTCTCGTTCGGCCCGTCCTGGGCCTGGCCGAAGCCGGTGCAGGACCACGTCCCGCTGCTGATCGGGGCGGGCGGCGGGCCGAAGACGTTCGCCTGGATCGCCGCCCACGCCGACGGCTGGATCACCACGCCGACCGAGCGGGACGTCCTGTCCAAGATCGCCGCCCTGCGCCGGGCGTGGGAGGAGGCCGGCCGCTCCGGGCGGCCGCAGATCGCCGTTCTCGCCGCGACGCGGCCCACCGCCGAGGACATCGCCGCCTGGGAGGACGCGGGCGTCACCGAGGTCGTGTGGGGCCTGCCGGACAAGCCCGAGGACGAGGTCGTCGCCTTCCTGGCCCGCCACTCCGCCCGCCTCGGCCTCTCCTGAGCCGGGGGCCGCGCGGGGCGGGACGCCGGGCCGGGAGAGGCCGAACCGGACGCGGGCGGACCGCCGTCACCGGAGCGGGTCGACGTCGGGCGGGGGCCCCGCGTCCCGCTCACCGGACGACGCGACCGGGAGCCACAGGACGAACGTGCTGCCGGCGCCCGGCGTCGAGAACAACCGCACGTGCCCGTTGTGCGCCTCCACGATGCTCCGCACGATCGCGAGCCCGAGCCCGGTACGGCGGTCCCGGGAGCGGCGCGCCTCCGCACCGCGCCAGAAGCGGTCGAACACGCGCTCCTGGTCCTCGGTGTCGATGCCGGGACCGGCGTCGGCGACCGCGACCCACTGCCAGCCGCCGGTGCGCCCCGCGGCCACGGTGATCACGGAGCCGGCGGGCGCGAGGCGCACCGCGTTGGACAGCAGATTCGCCACGGCGCGGCGCAGCGCGTCGTGGTCGCCGATGACCGTCAGCCCGGCCGGGAGCCTGCGCTCGATCGTCAGCCCGCGCGACGCCGCGACCGCGTCGAACTCCTCGGCCGCCTCGCCCGCCGCGTACCCGAGGTCGACGTCGGCGTCGTCGAGGGCGGGCGCGGACCGGCGCGCGGTCGCGAGCAGATCCTCCACCAGGCGCGTCATCCGGGTCGTGGCCCGGTCGACGACCTGCACGGCGCGGCGGCGGTCCTCGGGGTCGGCGTCGGGTTCGCTGAGCACGGTGTCGAGGTTGGCGCGGATGATCGCCAGCGGGCTGCGCAGCTCGTGGGAGGCGTCGTCGATGAGCCGCCGCTGCGCCCGGAACGCCTCGTCGAGCCGGTCGAGCATGGAGTCGATCGTGTCGGACAGCTCGCGCAGCTCGTCGCGGGGCCCCGACAGCCGGATCCGGCGCGACAGGTCGGTCGCCTGGATCTCCTCGGCCGCGCGCGCGATCTTGGCGACCGGCTTGAGCGCCCGTCCCGACAGCACCCAGCCGATGCCGAGGCTCGCCACGAACAGCCCGCCCAGCATGATCATCGAGTAGCGGGCGAGGGTCCGCTGCGTCTCGTAGTTGACGGCCTGCTCGACCTGCTGGACCTTGACGACCTCCACCTGTCCCAGCCGCTGCTGGGTGCCGTCCGGCATCTGGACGACCTTCTCCGCGTTGAAGGTCTTGGTGATCGGCTGGGCGTCGGTGCTGCGCGCCACGGCCAGGTACACCCCGCCCAGCACCACCGCGGTGAGGACGAACAGCAGGGTCGAGTACATGACCGTGAGCCGGAACCGGATCGAGTGCACCAGGCCCAGCCGCCGCCAGGCACGCCCCGCCCGGGCCCGCAGTCCTTCGCGCCGTTCCCGCTCCAGAGCGGCGGTCATGTCCGTCCCGCCTTCCCCGCGGGCGCGGGGGAGCCGAGGTCGCGCAGCCGGTAGCCGTGCCGCACCACGGTCTCGATGACCTGCTCCCCGTCCGGCTCGGCGAGCTTGCGGCGCAGGGTCCCGATGGTGACGCGGACGGTGTTGGTGAACGGGTCGGCGTTCTCGTCCCAGACGTGTTCCAGCAGCTCCTCGGTGGACACCACCTGCCCGGGACGGCTCATCAGGTACCGCAGCACGGCGAACTCCTTGGGCGTGAGCCGCAGCGGCCGGTCCCTGCGGAACGCCTCGTGCCGGGCGGTGTCCAGGCGCAGGTCGCCGAACGTCCACACCGCCGATCCGCCGCCGCTGTCGCGGCGCAGCAGGGCCCGGACGCGGGCCAGCAGCTCGGGGAAGGCGAACGGCTTGACCAGGTAGTCGTCGGCGCCCTCGTCCAGGCCGCGGACCCGGTCGGCGAGCCGGTCCCGCGCGGTGAGCATGAGGATCCGCAGATCCGACCCGCTCTCCCCGTCGAACCGGCCGTCGCGGATGTCGCGGCACAGGTCGAACCCGTCCCCGTCGGGAAGGGCGAGGTCCAGGATCATCAGGTCGTAGGCGGAGGCGTACAGCTTGCGCGTGGCCTCCTCCACGTCGTAGGCGACGTCGACCGCGTAGTCGGCGCGGACGAGGCCGTACCTCAGCGCCTCGGCCAGGTCCTCCTCGTCTTCCACCACCAGCACCCGCATCCGGGCCGTCACCTCTCTGCCTCGTCGTGGCGCAGTCCTCGACTGCGCGTCCTTCTACGAACGTACGCGGATCGGGCGTGCACGGAGCGGGCGTGCGGGGGCTCGGTGTGCGGGGGGTGCGGCGTCCGGCCCCGGTTCGCGGCGGGACCGCGAACGGTCAGCGGACCAGCCGCCGCGCCCCCTCCGCCGCCCGGTCCGCGGGGATCGCGAACCCGATCCCGATGGAGCCGCCCCCGCCGCGCATCAGCGTCGCGATCGCCGTGTTGACCCCGATGACCTCGCCGCGCGCGTTGACCAGCGGCCCGCCGGAGTTGCCGGGGTTGATGGAGGCGTCGGTCTGCACGGCCGTGCTCGCCCCGCCGCCCTCGCCGAGCCGGACCTGCCGGTTCAGCGCGCTGACGATGCCGCTGGTGACGGTGCCCTGCAGGCCGAGGGGGGAGCCGAGCGCGATGACCGGGTCGCCGACCCGCACGTCCGAGAACCGGCCGAACCTCAGCGGGGCCGGCGCCTGCGACGCGGGGATCTCCAGGACCGCGAGGTCGAGGGCGCGGTCGGTGCCCACGACCCGCCCCTGGACGCGACGCTGGTCGGCCAGGACCACGGTGGCCTGGGTGCTGTCCTCGACGACGTGCGCGTTGGTCAGGACGTGCCCCTGCCGGTCGATGACGAACCCGGACCCGGTGCCCTGCGCGCGTCCCGTCCGGATCTCGATCGACACCACGCTGGCCTGCACCCGCGCCGCGACGTCGCTGAGATCGCCGGGGCCCCCGTTCACCGGTCCGGCCTGCGACTGCTCCAGCGCCGCGGACCCCGCGTCGGCGGTCAGCCGCCCGGCGACGCCGCCCGCCAGGCCTCCGGCGAGCAACGCGGCGGCGACCGCCGCGACGACCGCCCGGCCGGGCCCGCCGCCCCTGCGCCCGCCCTGCGGCTCGCCGTGGTCCGGGAACCCGTGGCCCGGTGTGCGGTGGTCCGGCAACGCCCACGGATCGGACGGCGGTTGCGGACGTCTGAACGGATCTTCCTGCGGCCACGTACGAGG
>DATCLF010000085.1:0-18826 GCA_036564055.1 Spirillospora sp. | reverse complement strand
TCGGCATGAACTTCTTCATGGAGGTCGCCAAGCTGCGCGCCGCCCGCCTGCTGTGGGCCAAGCTCGTGAAGACGTTCGACCCGAAGAACCCGAAGTCGCTGTCGCTGCGGACGCACTCGCAGACGTCCGGCTGGTCGCTCACGGCGCAGGACGTCTACAACAACGTCGTCCGCACCTGCATCGAGGCCATGGCCGCCACGCAGGGGCACACGCAGTCGCTGCACACCAACGCCCTCGACGAGGCCCTCGCGCTGCCCACCGACTTCTCGGCCCGGATCGCCCGCAACACCCAGCTCGTCCTGCAGCAGGAGTCGGGGACGACCCGCACCATCGACCCGTGGGGCGGGAGCGCCTACGTCGAGCGGCTCACCTACGATCTCGCCCGCCGCGCCTGGGGCCACATCCGCGAGGTCGAGAAGGCGGGCGGCATGGCCCGGGCGATCGACGAGGGGCTGCCCAAGCTGCGCATCGAGGAGGCCGCGGCCCGCACCCAGGCGCGCATCGACTCGGGACGCCAGCCCGTCATCGGCGTCAACAAGTACCGGCCGGACGCCGACCAGAAGGTCGAGGTCCTCAAGGTCGACAACGCGGCCGTCCGCGCCCGGCAGATCGAGAAGCTGCGGCGCCTGCGCGAGGAGCGCGACGACGAGGCCGTCTCGGCGGCGCTGGACGCGCTGACCCGGGCCGCCGAGGCCGCCGAGAAGGGCACCCGGGCGCCGGGCCTGGAGCAGAACCTGCTCGCCCTCGCCATCGAGGCCGCCCGCGCCAAGGCGACCGTCGGGGAGATCTCCGAGGCGCTGGAGAAGGTGTACGGGCGGCACGCCGCGCAGATCCGTACGATCTCCGGTGTGTACCGGGAGGAGGCGGGGGAGGTGACCGCCATCGAGAAGGCCCGCGCGGCGGCCGCCGCCTTCGCCGAGGCCGAAGGGCGCCGGCCCCGCATCCTCGTCGCCAAGATGGGGCAGGACGGCCACGACCGCGGCCAGAAGGTGATCGCGACGGGGTTCGCCGACCTCGGGTTCGACGTCGACGTGGGCCCGCTGTTCCAGACGCCGGCCGAGGTCGCCCGGCAGGCCGTCGAGGCGGACGTCCACATCGTCGGCGTCAGCTCCCTGGCCGCCGGCCACCTCACGCTGGTGCCCGCGCTGCGCGACGAGCTGGCCGCGCTCGGCCGCGACGACATCATGATCGTCGTCGGCGGGGTCATCCCGCCCGACGACGTCGACGCGCTGCGCGCCGCCGGGGCCGCGGCGGTGTTCCCGCCCGGTACCGTGCTGGCGGAGGCGGCGCTCGGCCTCCTGGAGGAGCTGTCCGCCGCCCTCGGGCATCACACCGCCGCCGGCGAGGACCGCTGAGCGCCGCCGAGGGCGCCGCGCCCCGCGGACGGAAGAGCGGCGCCGCATGGACCGGGGAGCGGCGCAGAAGCGACGGACGAGTGACGGTGACACGGGAGTGACGAAAGAAGGCGGCATCGCGGGACGCCCGACGAGCGGTCCCGGTCGCCGGCGCGCCCCGGGGCTCGAGGACTACCTGGCCGGGGTCCTGGACGGCTCGCGGGCGTGGATCGCGCGGGCGATCACGCTGGTGGAGTCGGCCCGCCCCGACCACCGGGAGCTGGCGCAGCGGCTGCTGGTCGAGCTGACCCCGCACGCCGGCGGCGCCCGCCGCGTCGGGATCACCGGGGTCCCCGGCGTCGGCAAGTCCACGTTCATCGACGCGCTCGGGACCCGCCTGACGGGAGAGGGGCACCGGGTCGCGGTGCTCGCCGTCGACCCGTCCTCGACCCGGACCGGCGGCAGCGTCCTCGGCGACAAGACCCGCATGCAGCGCCTCGCCGCCGACCCGAACGCGTTCATCCGGCCCTCGCCCACCGCCGGGACCCTCGGCGGGGTCGCCAAGGCGACCCGGGAGGCGATGGTGGTGATGGAGGCCGCCGGATACGACGTCGTCCTGGTGGAGACGGTCGGGGTCGGCCAGTCCGAGACGACCGTCGCCGAGATGGTCGACTCGTTCCTGTTCCTCACCCTCGCCCGCACCGGGGACCAGCTCCAGGGCATCAAGAAGGGCATCCTGGAGTTGGCCGACGTCATCGCCGTCAACAAGGCCGACGGCGACCACGTCATGGAGGCCAAGCGCGCGGCCCGCGAGCTGTCGGGCGCGTTGCGGCTGCTGCGCAGCGACGAGCGGCTCCGCGACACGCCCGTCCTGACGTGCAGCGCCAAGGAGGGGACCGGGCTCGACGAGGTCTGGGACGCGATCGTCCGGCATCAGGAACGGCTGCGCGCCTCCGGCGAGCTGGAAGCCCGGCGCAGGCGGCAGCAGGTCGGCTGGACGTGGGCGATGGTCCGCGAACGGCTGCTCGCCGAGCTGCACGCGCACCCCGAGGTCCGCAGGCTGGCGCCCGAACTGGAGCGCAGGGTCGCCGAGGGCGCCCTGACGCCCGCCCTCGCCGCCGAGCGCATCCTGGAGGCGTTCGCGCGCGGCCGCTGAGCGGCGCGGGCGCCGGCGGGCCGCGCGGACCGCGTGCCGGGGCGGCGGGCACTGCGTCTTGGCCCGGGGACCGGTCGCACCGCGTGACGATCAGGTACAACAGTCGGATGGACGTCATCGCGCTCGATGATCCGACGGACGCGCAGATCCGGGCCTGGCACGACGTGCTCGTGGACGTGCACGCCGCCGACCCGGGAGCCGAGCCCGCACCCGACCCGCAGGACACGGCGCGGCTGCTGCTCGGCGCGGAGCCGGGGGCGCGCCGGCGGCTGTGGGCGGTGGCCGACGGCTCCCGCCTCGCCGCGGTCGCGACGCTGCGGCTGCCGGGCGAACCCGGCGCGGACCGTCCCGGCGAGATCGACATCCAGGTGCGCCCGGACCGCCGCCGCGCCGGGCTCGGCGGCAGGCTCCTCGCCGCCGCGGCGGGCGGGCTGCGCGCCGACGGGCGCACCAGCGTGATCGCCCAGGTCCTCGCGGGCACCCCGGCCGTCCCGTTCCTGGAGTCGTACGGGTTCGAGTGCGTCCTCACGCTGCGCGGCATGCTGCTGCGGCTGGACGAGGTCCCCCCGGAGCGCATCGCCCGCCTCATGGCCGAGGGGCCCGCCGGTTACCGCCTCGTCCGGTGGCGCGGCGTCGTCCCCGACGAGCTCGCCGCCGCGTTCGCCCGCGCCAAGCACGCCATGGCGGACTTCGCCGAGTACGAGGGGACGCCGTGGGACGCGCACCGCGTCCGCGAGATGGCCGAGGTCGTCGCCAAGCGCGGCGACGACCTCTACACCGTCGCGGCCATGCGCGGCGACGTCATCGCGGGGTTCACCGAGGTCGTCGTCCCCCACGGCTGCACCGGGCGCGCCGCCCAGTACGACACCGCGGTGGTCCCCGAACACCGCGGCAGGCGCATCGGCATCTGGGTGAAGGCGGCGATGCTGGAATGGCTCTCCCGGACATGTCCGTGCGTCCGTGAGATCGAGACCGACAACGCGGGCGACAACGCCCACATGCTCGCCGTCAACGAAGAACTCGGCTTCCGCGTGGAACGCGAGTCCATGGAATACCAGGCCCCCGTCGCCTCCCTGCCCGTCGCGCCCTGACGCCGAGGGCCGCCCGCCGAACCCGTCTACGCGCGCGTATCGGGCGCGAAAAGACGTTGCCTTCGCCGCCGAAGTTTCGGCACTCTGATGGTGGCTTCCGGGAATGCCCGGAAGTCGTCGACAATTGCCGGAACATTCCCTTGTGGTTCAACGGAAGAACGCCGCGCCGTTAACGCGGATATCCAGGTTCGAATCCTGGCGGGGGAGCGGCCGGAGGGTGGGAGGTGACCCGTGAACGTGCTCGTCCTGAACGCGTCGTACGAGCCCTTACAAAAGGTGGACCTGCGGCACGCCATCCGCATGCTCGTGCGCGAGGTGGCGGTCGTCGAGGAGGCGGTGGAGGGCCGGACCTTCGGTCGTTTCCCGCTGCCGCGGGTCCTGCGGCTCGTCCGGTACGTCGCGATGCGCTGGCGGCACGGCAGGCGCCCGCCGTGGAGCAAGCGCGGCGTGTACCTGCGCGACCGGGGCCGCTGCTGCTACTGCGGCAAGCGGGGCAACACGATCGACCACATCCACCCGCAGTCCCGCGGTGGCGGGAACACCTGGGAGAACACCGTCCTGGCCTGCGGCGCCTGCAACAACCGCAAGGGGAACCGGACCGTCGCCGAGGCGGGCATGCGGCTGCTGTCCCCGCCGCGCGTCCCGCGGTGGGAGGAGCTCGTCGGCCCGTGACGGGAGGGCGCCGGGAGTCCCCGGCGCCGCGGGGGACCGGCGGGGGCCGGGCCGTTGAACCACGGCCCGGCCCCCGCCCGTATGGTTCACCGGTAGCGGACGGATCGGTAGGCGACGGGCATATCCGTTGCCCATGGTTCCGTGGTCGGCGGTGACGCCATGTGTTTCCCGTGACATGCGAGGCCAAATGGGCGAATGTGGTAACGTGCCGCCAATCTTGAGCTTTGTTATCCAGGAGTGATCTGTGGCGGCCCTCGATCCCCTCGGCAGGACGGCCCGCGCCTGGGGCGGGCGCAGGACGACGCGCGGCCTGGCGGCGCTGACCCTCGCGCTCGGCGTCACGGCGGCGCTGCCCCCGGGCTCCGGGAGCGCGTCGGCACTCCCGCAGGCGCCGGAGGACATCAGGAAGAAGTACGCCAAGCTCAAGGCGGAGTCGGAGAAGCTCTCCAAGGAGTACCGCGGCGAACTGGTCACCCTGGAGGAGGCCAAGAGAGCCGCCGAACGCGCCGGCGTGGACGCCGCCCGGGCGAAGCGCGAGTACGACGCCGCCCGCGCCGACGTGGCCCGCCTCGCCTCCACCTCCTACATGACCGGGCGCATCGACGTCGTGCCGATCATCACCGCGGCCGAGCCGGGCACCGCGGTCCACGACGCCGCCGTCATCGAGCACCTCAGCCGGAACAACGGGCGGCGCCTGCGGAACCTCGAGGCCCTCACCGCGAAGGCGCGGCAGTCCGACGAGGCCGCCCGCAAGAAGCTGGAGGCGGTCGAGAAGGAGATCAAAGACCTCAAGAGCCAGCGCGCCCGCGTGCGCAAGCTGCTCGCCAAGTACGAGCCGCAGGCGGCCCAGGCCCCGGTGGGACGTCCCGACGGGGCGAGCGGCACCAAGTCCCCGATCGTCGGCAACTCCATGACCGCGCGCATGCGCAGCGTCCTGGTGGAGATCGACGGCAAGTTCGGCCCGTTCCCCACGATCGGGTGCGCCCGTCCCGGCGACCCGCAGGACCACGGCTCCGGCACCGCCTGCGACTTCATGGAGAGCACCGGCGGAAGGATGCCGAGCGCGTCGGCCCAGGCGCACGGCGACGGCGTCGCCCAGTACCTCATCAACAACGCCTCCAGGCTCGGCCTGAAGTACATCATCTGGAAGCAGCGCATCTACGACTTCCGCAGCAGCGGCGGCTGGCGCCAGATGGAGGACCGCGGCAGCATCACCCAGAACCACTACGACCACATTCACGTCTCGGTCCTGTGACCTGCGGCCCGGTGCCTGGCGGCCGGGGGGTGCGCGCTGCGACGCTCGTGTCATGGCCCATGACATCGAGCAGCCGTACGGACCACTGATCGAGACGACGGTCCGGGTCGCGTCGTGGAACGTCTGGGACCGCCACGGACCCTGGCGCGAGCGCCAGACCGCGATCACCGCGGCGCTCCGGGACGTCGCCCCGGACCTGGTCGTGCTGGTCGAGGCGTGGGAGGACGGCGCGGAGTCCCAGGCCTCCCGGATCGGCGAGGCGCTCGGCCTGCCGCACGCCGTGTTCCGCGGGTCGCGGTCCGAGGCGCCGCCGGGCGGCCGGTCGGGGATCGCCCTGCTGTCGCGCTGGCCCCTCGGGCAGGTCGGGCGGGAGCGGCTCTCCTACCACGACGGCCTCGACGCCGGCTTCGCGGTGCACGCCAGGACGGACGGGCCGCGCGGCGCCGTCCACGTCTTCGGCGCCGCCCTCGGATGGAGGCTCGACCACAGCGCGCAGCGCCAGGACCAGGTCCGCATCCTCGCCGAGTTCGTCCGGCAGGCCGCCGCCGACGACGCGCCGGCCGTGGTGTGCGGCGACTTCAACGCGGCGCCCGACTCCGACGAGATCCGCATGCTGACCGGGCGCGCCGCGGTCGCCGCGCCCGGGATGGTCTTCTACGACGCCTGGGAGACGGCGGGCGACGGCACGCCCGGCCACACCTGGAGCAGGACCAACCCCTGGGCGAGGCCCGTCCTGTGGCCCGACCGGCGCATCGACTACATCTTCTCCGCATGGCCCCGTCCGGGCGGCGCCGGCCATCCCGTGCACTGCGAGGTGATCGGCGAGCGGCCCGTGGACGGCGTCGTCCCGTCCGACCACTACGGGGTGGTTGCCGACCTGCGGTACTGACCGGCCCTATTCGTCGTCGAGGCGGACGACGGCGTTCTCCCGCGCGGAGCGGGCGGCGGCCTCGATGACCTCCAGCCCGACGATCGCGTCGGTGAGCGTCACCGGAGGGGGGCGCCCCGTCGCGCAGGCTGCGGACGACCGCCGCGTAGAACTCCTGGTAGGCGCCGGGCATCGTGGGCTCGGGGGCCTCCTGGCCGGGCGTGCCGAGCAGGCCGTTCGCCTCCGGCGGCCTGATCCCGTAGCCGGGATCCTTCGGGGTGAGGCCCTCGCGCAGCTGCTCCTCCTGCACGTCCATCCCGAAGACCGTGTAGGACGCGCGGCTGCCGAGCACCCGGAACCGGTGCCCGAGATGCGCGGCCGTCGCGCTCGTCCACAGGTGCGAGCGGACCCCGCCCGGGTGGGACAGGGCCACGAACACGTCGTCCGGGGCGACCGCGCGGGGGCGGCGCGTATCGATCTCGGCGTACACCCGTTCCGGGCGCCCGAACAGCGTGACCGCCTGGTCGATGAGGTGGGACCCGAGGTCGTACAGGATGCCGCCCGCGTCGAGGGGGTCGGTGCTCTCCTTCCAGGTCCGCCGCACCGTCGGCCGCCAGCGCTCGAACCGCGACTCGAACCGCAGGACCTCGCCCAGCGCCCCGGAGCCGACCAGCCGCGACACCGTCCGGAAGTCGCCGTCCCAGCGCCGGTTGTGGAACGGGAACACCGGCTGTCCCCGGACGGCGCTCAGCGCGGCCAGCGACCGCGCGTCGGCCGCGGACGCCGCCACCGGCTTGTCCAGCACGACGGGCAGGCCAGAGGTGAGCGCCGTCCTGGCGAGCGGCACGTGCTGCCGGTTCGGGGCGGCGACCACGACCAGGTCGTACCCTTCCGGCGCGCTCCAGAGGCGGTCGGCGTCGTCGAGCACCTCGGCGTCCGGGTACCGCTCCCGGACGGCCTTCTGGCGCTCCGGATTCCCGGTCACCACCGCCGCCAGCCGCATTCCCGGCACCGACGAGATGAGCGGGGCGTGGAACACCGAGCCGCCGGTGCCGTATCCGATCAGGGCTACGCGCAGGTCCATCCCACGATGATGACCGATGGCGCGGCGGCGCTCCGCGTCCGGGGCGGGGCTGGCGGCGCCGCCGGCGACGTAGGGTGAGCAGGAAGAACGGCGGGAGAGCGGGAGAGACCTTGGCGAAACCGGTGCTGTTGACGGTCGACGACGACCCGGGCGTGTCCCGTGCCGTCGCGCGTGATCTGCGGCGCAGGTACGCCGCGTCCTATCGGATCGTGCGCGCCGAGTCCGGCCCGCAGGCCCTCGAGACGCTGAACGAGCTGCGGCTGCGCGGCGAGGACACCGCCCTGCTGCTCGCCGACCACCGGATGCCCGAGATGACCGGCGTGGAGTTCCTCGAACGGGCCATGGACCTGTTCCCCTACGCCCGCCGGGTCCTGCTGACCGCCTACGCCGACACCGACGCCGCGATCCGCGCGATCAACGTCGTCGACCTCGACCACTACCTTCTCAAGCCCTGGAACCCGCCGGAGGAGAAGCTCTACCCGGTGATCGACGCGCAGCTCGACGCGTGGGCGCGCACCGAGCGCCGCCCGCGCGGGGAGCTGCGCGTCGTCGGGCACCGCTGGTCGGCCCGCTGCTACCAGGTCCGCGACTTCCTCGCCCGCCACCAGGTGCCCTACACCTGGCTGATGGACGGCGACCCGGAGGGCGCCGAGCTGGTCGCCGCGGCCGGGAACCCCGAGCTGCCCCTCATCGTGACCGCGGACGGGTCGCCGCTGTCGGCCCCGTCGGACGCCGAGCTCGCCGCGGCGATCGGGCTGCACAGCAGCCCGTCCACCGGCTTCTACGACCTGATCGTCGTCGGCGGCGGGCCGTCCGGGCTCGGCGCCGCGGTGTACGGCGCGTCCGAGGGACTGCGGACGGTCGTCGTGGAGCGGCACGCCCTCGGCGGGCAGGCCGGGCAGAGCTCCCGGATCGAGAACTACCTCGGGTTCCCCGACGGGGTGAGCGGGCTGCAGCTCACCGACCGGGCCCGGCGGCAGGCCGTTAGGTTCGGCGCCGAGCTGCTCCAGGCCGGGGAGGTCACCGCGCTGGAGGCGCGCGGCAACGCCCGCGTGGCGCGGCTCGCCGACGGCTCGGAGATCTCCGCGCACGCCGTGATCCTCGCCACCGGCGTCTCCTACCGCCGCCTGGAGGCCGAGGGCGTGGAGGACTTCGTCGGCCGCGGCGTCTTCTACGGCTCCGCGCTCACCGAGGCCCCGGCCTGCGAGAACGAGGAGGTCGCCATCGTCGGCGGCGCCAACTCCGCCGGGCAGGCCGCCGTGCACCTGTCCCGGTACGCCAAGAAGGTGCACCTCGTCGTCCGGGCCTCCACCCTGTCCACGTCGATGTCGCACTACCTGATCAAGGAGATCGAGGCGACGCCGAACATCGAGGTCCACACCGGCAAGACGGTGTGCGCGGCCGAGGGCGGCGACCGGCTGGAACGGCTCACCTTCGCCTCGGCGGCCGGCAGGAAGACCGTCGACGCGCACTGGCTGTTCGTGTTCATCGGCGCCGAGCCCCGCACGGAGTGGCTCGACGGGTTCGTCGAGCGCGACGCGCGGGGCTTCGTGCCGACCGGCCCCGACCTCGTCGCCGGGGGACGCCGCCCCGCCGGGTGGCCGCTCTCCCGGCAGCCCTACCACCTGGAGACCAGCGTCCCCGGGGTGTTCGCCGCGGGCGACGTCCGCTCGGCGTCGATGAAGCGGGTCGCCTCCGCGGTCGGCGACGGCGCCATGGCCGTCGCCCTCGTCCACCGTTACCTGGAGCAGGCATGACCGCCACAGTGGCACCGGAGGAGCTGCGCGAGCTGTTCCTCTTCGAGGACCTCGACGAGGACAAGCTCACCTGGCTGTCGGGGTGCGGGAAGATCGTGGAGTACCCGCGCGACGGGGTGATCTGCGCGCAGGGCGAGGCCGCGGAGTTCTTCTACGTGCTGCTCGACGGCGAGATCTCCATGACCCAGAACGTCCGGGGCCATGTCATGGAGGTCAGCCGGACCTCGCGTCCCGGGACCTACGGCGGCGCCGTCCAGGCCTACCTCGGCGACAAGATCGACCAGCGGTACCAGCACTCGCTGCGCGCGGTGCGTCCCACCCGGATGTTCGCGCTGCCGGCCCGCAAGTTCGCCCACGCGGTCCGCGCGTGGTTCCCGATGGCCACTCACCTGCTGGAGGGGGTGTTCTTCGGGATGACCACCGGCCGGCGGGTCGTCGACCAGGTGGAGCGCCTCACCGCGCTCGGCAGGATCACCGCAGGGCTCACCCACGAGCTGAACAACCCCGCCGCCGCGGCGGCGCGGGCGAGCGACGAGCTCGGCGAGCGGCTGCTCGGCGCGCAGGAGGGCCTGGCGAACCTCGCCGCGGAAGGCGTCGACTGCGCGCGGCTGAGCGCGCTCGCCCGGCTGGGGCCCTCGCTCCCGGGCCCGGGGGCCCGGCGCAGCCCGCTGGAGGTCGGCGACGCCGAGGACGAGCTGGGCGACTGGCTGGAACGGCACGGCGTCCCGGACGCCTGGGAGCTCGCACCGCGCCTCGTCGCCGCGGGCGCCGACCTGGAACGGGCCGAACAGGTCGCGCAGGCGGCGGGCGGGCACCTTGCGGCGGCGGTGCGCTGGCTCGCCGAGGTGCTGGAGGTCGCCCAGCTCCAGCAGGAGATCTCCGAGGCGATGACGCGCATCACGAACCTGCTGGACTCGGCGCGCCAGTACTCCCAGCTCGACCGCGCCGGTTACCAGCGGACCGACCTGCGCCGGCTCCTGGACAGCACGCTCACGATGCTCAAACGCAAGATCGGCCCGGACGTGACGGTCAAGACCGACTACGACCCCTCGCTGCCGCCCGTCCCGGTCTACGCCGCCGAGCTGAACCAGGTCTGGACGAACATGATCGTGAACGCGCTTCAGGCCATGGAGGGCTCGGGAACCCTCACGATCCGGACGGGCCGCGAGAACGACCACGCGGTCGTGGAGATCGGCGACACCGGGCCGGGCATCCCCGAGGAGAACCTCGACCGGATCTTCACCCCGTTCTTCACCACCAAGCCGGTCGGCGAGGGCACCGGCCTCGGCCTGGACATCTCCTGGCGCGTCGTCGTGGGGCGGCACGGCGGCGACGTCCGCGTCGAGTCGCTGCCGGGCGACACCCGCTTCCGGGTCCTGCTGCCGCTCAACGAGCAGTGAGGGCCGCCGTCCGGGCGGCGGCCCTCACCACGGCGGTCACCGGCTCCGGGCGGGTCACTCGAACAGGTCGGGCTGCTCGCGGGTGATCTGGTCGTACAGGGGCTGGTAGTTGATCCAGCCGACCAGGTCGTTGCCGATCTGCTGGTGGGTCAGCACGGCGTTCTCGTGCTCGATGGGCACGACCTCGCCGGCGGCCTTGGCCAGGAGCTGCACCTGGCACGAGCGTTCCATCGTGATGAACCACCAGGCCGCGGCGTCGACCGAGTCGCCCACGGTCAGCAGACCGTGGTTGCGCAGGATGACGGCCTTGTTGTCGCCGAGGGCGGCGGCGATGCGCTTGCCCTCCTCCACGTCGGTGACGACGCCGGTGTAGTCGTCGAACAGCCCGTGGTCCTGGTAGAACGCGCACACGTCCTGGGTGATCGGCTCCAGCTTCTGGCCGAGCGCCGACAGCGCCCGCCCGTAGGTGGAGTGGCTGTGCGCGGCGGCCACCACGTCCGGCCGGGCCTGGTGGATCTGGGAGTGGATCGCGAAGGCGGCCTCGTTGACCGGGTAGCGGCCTTCGACGACCTGTCCCTGGTGGTTGACCAGGATGAGGTCGCTGACCCTGATGTGCTTGAACGACAGGCCGAACGGGTTCACCCAGAAGTGGTCGGTGTGCTCGGGGTCGCGGGCGGTGATGTGGCCCGCCACGCCCTCCTCGAACCCGAACTTGCCGAACAGCCGCAGCGCGGCGGCGAGGCGCTCCTTGCGGTGCCGGCGCTCGTCCTCCACGTTGTCGAACGTCGGCGGCAACCGGAAGATCAGCTCGGACGGCGGCAGCTTCTCCAGGAACTCGTCTTCGTCGGACATCGGGTACTCCTCGGGGGTGCTGTGGAGTCCACCGAACACCATTGCGTGCGGTTCGGCTAGGCGGGTCCCGTCCAACCCCCGCGCCGCCGGTTGTCCGCACGGGACAACGGCGGCGCACAATGGTGCGATGAAGGCCGGCGAAGGCGACGCGTTCCTGCGGTTGCTGCTCGAACACAGCGAGGACAAGGCGCTGCTGGAGGCGACCGTCCGTGCCGCCCGGAGCAAGTCCGAGCTGGTGGCGGCCCTGCCCGAGGAGGAGACCCGGCGGCACACCCGCGCCCTCGTGCGGGGCGTGGCCGCCGCGCTGCGCGACGGCGGGCCGGGGGAGGAGGTCCTCGCCGCCGCCGAGCGCCTCGGGTCGGACCGGGCCCGGCAGGGCGTCCCCGTCGCGGCGTTCCTGGACGGTTTCCAGGCGGGACGCGTCCATCTGCTGCGGACGCTCATCGACGTCGGCCGCCGGGCCGGCGTGCCCGACGCGGTCCTGCTCGACGGCGTCACCCGCATCGACGAGATCACCACCGCGCTCGTCCACCGGATGGTCCACGCACACCGGGTCGCGGAGCTGGAGATGGCCCGCACCGTGCGGGAGGAGCGGGTGCAGATGCTCCGGCGGCTGCTGCACGGCGAGCCGGTGCCGGTGCTCGCGCCGCTCGACCCGTCCCGCCTCTACCACTGCGTGGTGTCCGACGTCAGCGACCCGGCGGTCGCGGCGCGGCTGGAGCGGGAGCTGACCTCGGCGGGGACCGGGCTGTGCGGCCTCGTCGACGGGCGGCTCGCCGCCCTGGTCACGCGGCTGCCGGACGGGCCGGTCGCCGCGCCGGGCCGGCCGCTGCTGGTGGCGGCGCCGCCCGCGCCCCCCGCGGAGGTGGCGCCGCTGTACGCCCTCGGCCGGCGGGCCCTGGACGCGGGCGCCGCCGCGGGCATCACCGGGCTGCGGCAGGTCACCGAGCTCGCGCTCCTCACCGCCACGCAGGGGGAGCCCCAGCTCGGCGCCCTGCTGGCCGAGGAGCTGCTCGCCGGGCTCGACCCCGGCGATCCCTTCCACGTCGAGCTCGCCGAGACCGGACTCGCCTACCTCGACCACGGCGGCCGCATCGAGCCGACGGCCGCCGACCTGCACGTCCACGGCAACACCGTCAAGTACCGGATCCGGCGGCTGCAGGAGCTGACCGGACGCCCGCTGATCGACCCGTCGTGCGGGGCGTCGGTGGCCCGTGCCGCCCACTGGTGGTGGGCGCTGCACCGGTGGCTCGCGCGGGCCCGTGCGTGATCTCGGCCGTCCGTGGACGAACCGGTGGCCCGGCCCCGCCCGACCGTGATCTATTGGGATGCGGTGCGGCGGGCGGAGGATCCCGGCCGCGGGAAACGGAACGGAGGTACCGGTGACCGTACCGAGGGTCGGCACGGTGATCTGGCCGACGCTGTCGTGGCCGGAGGCCGGTGAGCTGTGGCGGCGCGCCGAGGACCTCG
Source organism: Spirillospora sp. (assembly GCA_036564055.1). GTDB lineage: Bacteria > Actinomycetota > Actinomycetes > Streptosporangiales > Streptosporangiaceae > Spirillospora. The sequence continues at coordinate 5,887 of DATCLF010000085.1, read as the reverse complement.
GGTTCCGGCACGCCTGGGTGTACGACCACATCGCGTGGCGCGGCTCGACGCCCTGGTACGACGCGTACGCGACGCTGAGCGCCGCCGCCGCGGTCACCTCGCGGATCCGGCTCGGCACGATGGTCACCTCCCCGAACTTCCGGCACCCGGTCCCGACCGCGCACGCCGTCAAGACGATCGACCACGTGAGCAGCGGCCGGCTGACGGTCGGCATCGGCGCGGGCGGCACCCGCCGGGCCTCCGACGCCGGGGTCCTCGGCGGCGAGGAGTGGTCGCCGGGCGAGCGCGCCGCCCGCTTCGCCGAGTGGGTGGAGCTGCTCGACCTGCTGCTGCGCGGGCCCGAGACGACCTTCGCGGGCGCGTACTACTCGGCGCGCGAGGTCGTCCAGGAGCCCGGCTGCGTGCAGCGCCCCCGCGTCCCCTTCGTGATCGCCGGGAACGGGCCGCGGGGGATGAGGCTGGCCGCGCGGTACGGAGCGGGCTGGGTGACCACCGGGCACGTCGACGGCGAGAGGCCGCGCGACGTGGTGCGCTTCCGGCTGGAGGCGCTGGACGCCGCCTGCGAGGCGGAGGGAGGCGAGGTCGGCGACCGCATCCTGCTGACGGGGTTCGACGGCCAGCCGTGGCTGGAGTCGCTGGAGGCGTTCACCGATCTGGCGGGCTCCTACGGCGAGCTGGGCATCACCGACGTGGTGCTGCACTGGCCGCGTCCCGGAACCGAGTTCGACGCCGAGATGACGGTGTTCGAGGCGATCGCCGGCGAGTACGGAGGGGACCGCTGATGCCGTTCGTCCTGCTCGTTCTCGCGATCGCCTTCGAGGTGACGGCGACGCTGGCGATGCGCGCCTCCGAGGGGTTCACCCGCCCCGTCCCGGCCGCCGTGGTGGTCGTCGGTTACCTGATCTCCTTCGTCCTCATGGCCAGGGCGCTGCTGTCGCTGAACGTCGGTCCCGTCTACGCGATCTGGTCCGCGCTCGGCACCCTCGGGGCCTTCGCCGGCGGCGTGGTGCTGTTCAAGGAGCCCGTCAAACCGATCACGATCGCCGGTGCGGTGATCATCGTGCTTGGCGTGATCGTGATCAATCTGGGCGGGGGCGTCAGACAGGGCTAGCCGCCGGGCAGCAGCTCGCGCGGGGTGCATCCGGCGAGGGCGCGGAACTCGCGGTTGAGGTGGGCCTGGTCGTAGTAGCCGGCGGCGGTGGCGGCCTCCGCGGGACGGGCACCGCCGCTCAGCAGGTCGACGGCGCGCCGGAATCGCAGGACCCGGGCCATCACCTTGGGCGTCAGGCCCGTCTGCGCGCGGAACCGGTCGGTCAGGTGCCTGCGGCTCCAGCCGACGTCGGCGGCCAGGTCGGCGACGGTCATCGTGACGTCGCGGTTCAGCAGCCGCCACGCGCGGGCGACCTCCGGGTCGGGGACGGGGCCGGTGTCCAGGCGGCGCAGCAGGCAGGCGTCGAGGAGGTCGAAGCGCTCGCCCCACGACGGCGTGGCGGCGAGGCGTTCGAGGAGCGTCCGCGCGTCGCGGCCCAGCAGGTCGGGCAGCTCGACGGCGGTGTTGGTGAGGGTGTCGAGCGGGACGCCGAGCAGGGTGTAGGCGCCGAGGGGCGTCAGGTCGAGCTGGATGCCCCGCTGCGGCCCCGTGCTGACGTACTGGCCGTGCCCGTCGTGCATCCCGGCGGTGAACGAGCCGTGTTCGCGGCCACGGCCGCCGGAGGCGGGGAGCGTGAGATGCAGCGGCGCGCCCAGGTTGATGATCATCACGACGGTCCGGGTGGGCACCGTGCGCATCCGGCTCAGGGCGGCCGTGGTGTCCCAGTAGCCGTCGTAGGAGCGCAGGAACGGCCGCAGCGCGGGGTGCGGCCGCCCCCGTGCCAGCCACCAGCCGCTCCGGTCGGAGATCGCGACCGGTCTGTCGCCCATGAGCCCAGTCCTACCACGCGGGGCCGACGCGGCGGCCTTGCCCGCGCGTCCGCCCGGCTACTCGTAGATCTGTCCGCACACCGCGATGCGCGCCAGGTCGCCCCAGGTCATGGTGGTGATCGTGCGGACGTAGGAGCGGGCGGGAGGCCGTCCGGGGCCGGTGGGCAGCGGCACGCGGGCGCCGTCGGCGGCGTCCCAGCCGCCGAGGCTGCCCGCGACCGCGCACTCCAGGTAGGTGGCGGGGTCGAAGTTGTACCAGCGGGCGGGGGTGGCGCGGGCGCCCGAGCCCGGCGGGCGGGGCGCGTCCACCCCGAACCGCGCCCGCGGACCCGGGGGAGCGGCGACGAAGTCCTCCAGGTCGGCGATCTGCGAGAGCAGGACCCGCTCCCAGTCGGCGTACTCCTCGGGCTCGTCGCCGGGCAGGGTCAGGTCCTTGACGCTCCACGCGGGATCGAAGCGGGCGGGCGAGGTGGTGGAGGCCGCCGCGAACATGGCCGCGACGTCGTCGGGTTCCAGGTGCGGCCTGTCGGCGAGCGGTGCGCTGACCTTCCACAGGGCCCGCAGGAACGCCGACAGCGACCAGGACGCCGCCCTGGCCTCCTGGCCGAGCTGCAGGAACACCAGGTACAGGTCGCGGTTGGTGCGCACGGCGGGGCCGGGCGGGCCGTCGACCCGGTACGCCCGGCCGTTCCCCTCGGCGGTGAGGACGAGGACCTGGGCCAGCGCCGAGACCCGTGAGTCGTGCACGGCGACGCGGGTGGCGTTGCCGGCGTCGTCCAGGCGCATGACGTCCCAGGTCTGCATCCGGGCCTCCACGGTCGGCGGGGCTGTGCGACGACCCCCGCCCCAGAAAGTGTCCCATCACGGCGGCCGACCGCCAGTAGTGGTCATGTCACTTTCCGGACTCGAAGTGGTGACCTCCCGCGCATACGGGACGGAACGCGCCGGGCGTCCGCTCACCGCTTGGAGCGGTGCACGACCTGCAGCTCGGTGAAGCCGTACAGGCCCCAGGGCCCGTTCTCGACGCCGACGCCGCTCCACTTGAACCCGCCGAACGGCTGGTGCGGGGCGAGCGCCAGGTGCGTGTTCACCCAGGCGGTGCCGCACTCCAGCCGTCCCGCGACCTCGGCGGCCCGGTCGGCGTCGGTGCCCCACACCGATCCGGACAGCCCGAAGTGGGTGCCGTTGGCGCGGGCCAGGGCGTCCTCGACGTCGGTGTACCTGACGACGGGCAGCGCGGGACCGAACTGCTCCTCGTCCACGATGCGGGTGCCGTCGTCGACGTCGGCGAGGATCGTCGGCTCGAAGAAGTAGCCGGGCCGGTCGATGGGCCGTCCGCCCGCGGCGGCGCGCGCACCGCCGGACAGCGCGTCGGAGACCAGCTCCTTGACCCGCTCGAACTGCGGCTCGTTGTTGATCGGCCCGTACTGGACGCCCTCCTGCATGCCGTCGCCGACCTTGGCGGCCTTCGCCCGCTCGGCGAGGGCGTCGACGACGTCGTCGTACAGCGCGTCCGGGACGTAGACGCGCTTGACGGCCGAGCAGACCTGGCCGTTGTTCTGGAACGCGGCGCCGAACAGCTTGTCGGCGACGGCGGCGGGGTCGACGTCGTCCAGCAGGATCGCCGGGTCGTTGCCGCCGAGCTCCAGCGTCACGCGCTTGAGGTCGGGCGCCGCGGCGGCGGCGACCCGCTTGCCGGTGGCGACGCTCCCGGTGAAGCTGATCTTGCGGGGGATCTCGTGGGAGGTCATCCAGGAGCCGAGCTCGTCGCCCCCGCTGACGACGTTGAGGACCCCGGGCGGCAGGACGTCGCGCAGCACCTCGCCCAGCTTGAGGCTGGACAGCGGCGTGAACGGGGACGGCTTGAGCACCATCGTGTTGCCCGCCAGGAGCGCCGGGGCGATCTTCCAGACCGCGAGGAGCAGCGGGTAGTTCCACGGAGTGATCGCCGCGACGACGCCCATCGGCCGGCGGACGACCTCGACACGCGCCTTGTCGTCGTCCTGGATGACCTCGCGGGGCAGTTCCAGGTCGGCGTAGTACTTGAGCCAGACGCCCGCGCCGACGACCTCCATGGTCGCGTCGGCGAGCGGTTTGCCCTGCTCCAGGGTCAGGATGCGGCCGATCTCGTCGGACTTGGCGAACATGAGGTCGGCCGCCTCCCGCAGCGCCTTGCGCCGCGCGGCCTCGTCGCCGCGCCACCCGGCGTAGGCGGCCTGCGCCGAGGCCATGGCCGCGTCGAGCTGCTCCCGCGACGCGTCGGGCGCCTGTTCGGCCACCTCCCCGGTCGCCGGGTTGATCACGCCGAAGGTCGAGGGCGCGTCCACCGCCTCGCCGTCGATGGTCATGGAGAACGTCTCGGACACCGTTGATCCTCCGCTCACGGGGGCATACCGAATGAGGTTCAGTATTCACCGTCGGGGGACCTTCTGACGAGACGGCCTCCGGGGTGACGCCCGGTGAACGGGACCGCGACCGTGGGCCGCCCTCGGAGCGCGGGAGCCCGAGAGCCCTCACGGGGCCTGGTCAGCCGCGCGGAGGAAACAGGCAGATCAGCGGCCCGACCCGGCGGTCACCGCCGTATCCCGCGCCGCGCAGCAGCCCGAGCCCGCGCCCGTCGCGGCGCCACGCGCACGCGACGTCCACGCCGGTGCGCGTCAGCGCCGCCCTCACCGCGGCGCCGCCCGGTTTGGGGCCCCACGGCCGGCGGACGGCCGCGGTCAGCACCAGGCGGTCGGCGATGAAGCGCCGCTCGACGGGCAGGTTGCGCAGGTAGTGGCCGTTGGGGTTGACGGCGTGGGTCCGGACGGTCAGCAGCGGCACGGCGCGCATGAACGCCGACGGCATGAGCACGACGCCGCCCGGTCCCGCGAGCTCGACCACCCGGCGCGCCGTCCCGGCCGACTTCGGCGGGAGCTTCCACGACGGACGCGACGCCACGATCGAGCCGTTCGAGGTCGACCAGACCGGGGTCCCGCCTGCGATGAGCGCCGCCACGAGCGCGACCGCAGGGGCCGCGGCAACGGCCGCGCCGACGCGCCCCTGCGGCGCCCCCGGGATCCGCACCGTCGCCAGCAGGCCGATCAGAATCGGTGCGGGCATGATCCACATCGTCCGCCACAGCACCGCCCCGGCGCCCGACAGGTCCGCGCCCGCCTCCAGGATCCCGGGGACGACGAGCACCGTCACCACGGCGGCGACACCGGAGCAGATCAGCGCCGGGGCGCCGCGCCGGGCGGTCCATGGGGCCAGCCACAGGGCGCACCCCGCGAGGACGCCGAGCACCCCGTGCAGCAGGACCCACGTGAACGCCGAGGGGCCGTCGTGGATCCTGCCGGTCACGCTGGTGTCGTCGTTGAACAGCATCACCGCGAGGCCCGCGGCGACCGGGTAGGCCGCCGCGGCGAACACGGGGAGCCCGGTCCGCAGCCGGCCGGAGGCGAGCAGCGGGGCGGCGGCGGCACCGGCGATGAGCGGCACGATGAACGCGGACGACGACGTGAGGCCCACGGCGGCGACGCCGGCCGCGGCGAGCAGCGCGAGGTCCCACCACGACCGTCGCTCGGCCCACCGGGTCAGGTGGACGAACAGCAGCGGCACCAGCGCCGACACCAGCATCGCCTTGCCCTGCCACATCCGCAGCAGGTGGAACGAGCCGAGCGACGACGTCGCCGTCCCGCTCCACAGCAGGTAGACCGCCGCGACGGCGAAGCACAGTTCGGGACGGCGCGGCGCCCACGCCCTGGCCAGCCGCCAGAGCGCCCACACGGCGAGGAAGGTCACCGCCGGGAGGAGCACATACCACAGGAACGACGCGGCGGGGACCTGGAACAGGCGCGCGAGAGCCCCGGCGAGGACTTCGACCGAGGCCACCGGAGGCTCGCCCGCGATCTCGTCGGCCGTGCCGGGGGTGAAGATGACGTCCCTGAGGGGGATCTCGCCCGTCGCGGCCGTCGCCACCGAGCGG
>DATCLF010000084.1:0-14069 GCA_036564055.1 Spirillospora sp. | reverse complement strand
CGGTCTCTACTTCTACGGGGCTGAGCTGCTGACAATGCAGCGCGGCCTGATCCTCGCGTATCTGGGAGATCATGCAGCGGCGGCCGACGTGATCGACAGCGGTTTCGCCGCGCTGCCCGAACCGATCCGCGACTCGGGATGGATCGCCTGGTACCGAGCGCAGGGAGCGCGGGCGCGGGCGGCCGCCGGAGACGTGGACGCCGCCGCGGCGGGGCTGCTGGAGACGCTGCCCGTGGTGGACGCGACAGAGGCCGTGAAGGCCCGCGCAGAGATCGTCGGCGTCTGGCGGAAGATGACAGAGCGCTGGCCGGGCCGAGCGTCGGTGGTGGAGCTGGGGGAGGCGCTGCGGCATCGCTGACCGAGGCGGGGCCGTCCCGCAGTGACCCGCGCCCGGTGCAGGCCGGCGGGCTGCTCGCCGCGGGTTCGGGGCGGTGATTGTGCAGGTCAGGGGCGTAGACTGTGGGGCCGGGCGTGTTCTGTCGGTGCGACCGCCTACCGTCGGGGACGGCGGGCTCGTCGGCGGTGCCCGTCCGAGCGACGACGCCGAGCGAAATGGCGGCCACCATGGCGAACAGCACCCCAGAACGGGAATTCCAGGCCCTCGCCGACCCCTACCGGCGGGAGCTTCTGGCGCACTGCTACCGGATGCTCGGCTCCATCCACGACGCCGAAGACCTCGTGCAGGAGACCTACCTGCGGGCGTGGCGCTCGTACGGCGGGTTCGAAGGACGCTCCTCCCTGCGGACGTGGCTGTACCGCATCGCCACGAACGCGTGCCTGACGGCGATCGACCAGCGCGGCAGGCGGCCGATGCCGTCCGGGCTGGGCGCCCCGAGCGAGGAGCCCGAACGGCCCGTCGTCGCGTCCCCGGAGGTGCCCTGGCTGGAGCCCGTCCCCGACGCCGTGCTCGGCGCGGACGCCGCCGACCCCGCCGCCATCGTCGCCGCGCGGGAGAGCACCCGCCTCGCGCTGATCGCCGCGCTGCAGCACCTGCCCGCCCGGCAGCGGGTCGTGCTGCTCCTGCGCGACGTCCTCAAATGGCGCGCCGCCGAGGTCGCCGAGCTGCTCGACACCTCCACCGCCGCCGTGAACAGCGCCCTGCAACGGGCGCGGGCGCAGCTGGAGGAGCACGCGCCCGCGGCGGACGAGCTGGCCGAGCCGACCGACCCGGCGCAGCGCGAGCTTCTCGAACGCTACGCCAAGGCGTTCGAGGACGCCGACATCACCGGGCTCATCGACCTGTTCAAGAAGGACGTCGTCTGGGAGATGCCGCCGTTCCCGGAATGGTTCACCGGGGCCGACGCGGTCGTGCGGCTCATCCGCGCGCAGTGCGCCCCCGGTCCCGGCGACATCCGCATGGTCCCGTCCGCCGCGAACGGGCAGCCCGCGTTCGGGCTTTACAAACGCGACGAGAACGGCGTGCACCGCGCCTTCCACCTCCAGGTCCTCGGCGTCACCGGCGAGGGCGTCGCCCACGTGGCGGCGTTCTTCGACACCTCCCTGTTCCCGAGGTTCGGGCTCGCCGAGCGCCTCTGACCGAGGCCGGGCGCCTCAGATCAGACAGCCGCCTTTCCACCCTGCGGAAACCCTGGGCACCGGGAGCGAAGTCTGCTGCCATGGTGGTCAGCAAGGTCGGTGGACGGCCCGCCGGGCGCAGCGGGTCGCGCGGAACGGGAGGCGCATGGACAAGGTCGTGGCGTCGGCCGCGGAGGCGGTCGCCGACATCGGTGACGGCGCGTCGCTCGCCGTCGGCGGGTTCGGGCTCTGCGGCGTCCCCACGGTGCTGATCGACGCCCTGCACGAGCAGGGCGCGACCAACCTGACGGTGGTGTCGAACAACTGCGGCCTCGACGGCCAGGGCCTCGGACGGCTGCTGGCCTCCGGCCGGATCGCCCGCGCCATGGGGTCCTACGTCGGGTCGAACAAGGAGTTCGCGCGGCAGTACCTCGCAGGAGAGATCGAGGTCGAGCTGATGCCGCAGGGCACCCTCGCCGAGCGGCTGCGCGCGGGCGGCGCGGGAATCCCCGCCTTCTACACCCCCGCGGGCGTCGGCACGATGGTCGCCGAGGGCGGGCTCCCCTGGCGGTACGCGCCCGACGGCACCGTCGCGGTCGCCTCGCCCCCCAAGGAGGTCCGCGAGTTCGGCGGCAGGCAGTACGTGCTGGAGGAGAGCATCACCACCGACTTCGCGCTCGTCCGCGCGGCGATCGGCGACCGTCACGGCAACCTCGTCTTCCACAGGGCCGCCCGCAACTTCAACCCGCTCGCCGCGATGGCCGGACGCATCACCCTCGCCGAGGTCGAGCGGCTCGTCGAGCCCGGCGACCTCGACCCCGACGCCGTGCACCTGCCGGGCGTGTTCGTGCAGCGCGTCGTCGAGCTGACACCGGACCAGGCCGCCGACAAGCCCATCGAGCTGAAGACCGTCCGCGACGCCCGGGAGGGGGACCGCTGATGCCCTGGTCCAGGGACGAGATCGCCGCCCGCGCCGCGGCCGAGCTGCCCGACGGCGCCTACGTCAACCTCGGCATCGGGCTGCCCACGCTGATCCCCGGCTTCGTGCCGCCGGACCGCCACGTCACCCTGCACGCCGAGAACGGCGTCCTCGGCGTCGGCCCGTACCCGGCCGAGGACGAGGTCGACCCCGACCTGATCAACGCGGGCAAGGAGACGGTCACGGTCCTGCCCGGCGCGTCCTGCTTCGACTCGGCGCTCTCGTTCGGGATGATCCGCGGCGGCCACATCGACATCGCCGTCCTCGGCGCCATGCAGGTCTCCGCCCGCGGCGACCTGGCCAACTGGTCGGTCCCCGGTAAGATGATCAAGGGTATGGGCGGGGCGATGGACCTCGTGCACGGCGCCCGCCGGCTGATCGTCGTCATGAGCCACACCACGCGCGACGGCGAACCCAAGATCCTTGAAAAGTGCACGCTGCCGCTGACGGGCCGGGAGTGCGTCGACCGCGTCATCACCGACCTCGGCGTCGTCGACGTCACCGAGGACGGCCTCGTGCTCGTCGAAACCGCCCCCGGCGTCACCGTCGAGCGGATCCGGGCGGCGACCGGAGCGCCGCTCACCGTCCCCGAGGCCGCCGAACCGGCGGGACAGGGGCGGCCGAGTTGACCGGGCGCGGGGCGGCGGAGCCGATCGGGCGCGGGGCGCCGGCGGGCACCCGGCACCGGGCGGACAGCACATCGAGGCACAGCGCACTCGAGGCGCATCGAGCGCGAGCAACGGCAGAAGGGAACAGCGCATGACGCACCCCCCGTACCTGTCCCCGGGGTACAAGAGCACCGTGCTCCGGGCCCCGTCCCAGCCGCTGGTCATGCCGAAGCTCGGCCCGGACTCCGTCGAGCTGACCTCGCCGGTCTTCGGGCACCAGGAGCTCGGCCGGAAGGACAACGACCTCACCGTCCAGCACCGGGGCGAACCGCTCGGCGAGCGGATCATCGTGACCGGCCGGGTCCTCGACAGCTCCGGCCGGCCGGTGCGCGGCGCACTGGTCGAGATCTGGCAGGCGAACGCGGCCGGCCGGTACGCCCACCTCGGCGACATCCACCCCGCGCCCCTCGACCCGAACTTCACCGGCGCCGGACGGTGCCTCACCGACGACGACGGCCGCTACCGGTTCGTGACGATCAAGCCGGGCGCCTACCCGTGGCGCAACCACCACAACGCGTGGCGGCCCGCGCACATCCACTTCTCGGTTTTCGGCACCGCGTTCACGCAGCGGCTCGTCACCCAGATGTACTTCCCGGGCGACCCGCTGTTCGCCTACGACCCGATCTTCCAGTCGATCCCCGATGAGAAGGCCCGCGAGAAGCTGATCTGCCGGTTCGACCTGGACACCACCGAGCCGGAATGGGCACTCGGCTACCAGTGGGACATCGTCCTCGGCGACACCCCGATGGAGGTCTGAGATGACCGACACCACCCACGCCGCCGTCTCCGGACCCACGCCGTCGCAGACCGTCGGCCCGTTCTTCGGGTTCGCGCTGCCGTACGAGAGCGGCCCGCGGGTCGTGCCGGGCTGGCGGCCGGACGCGATCGAGGTGCGCGGCCGGGTCCTGGACGGCGCGGGCGACCCGGTGCCCGACGCGCTGGTGGAGATCTGGCAGGCCGACGAGAACGGGAAGATCCCCCGCAACCCCGGCGGCATCGTCCGGGAGGGGCACGACTTCTCCGGGTTCGGCCGCTGCGGCACCGACGCCGCCGGCGGCTACTGGTTCACCACCGTCAAACCCGGCGCCGTCGGCGAAGGGGCCCCCTACATCGCCGTGCTCGTGTTCGCGCGGGGCCTGCTCAAGCCCGTCTTCACCCGCCTGTACTTCCCCGAGGACGAGGCCGCCCACGCGTCCGACCCGCTGCTCGCCGCCGTCCCGGCCGACCGGCGCGCGACCCTCGTCGCCGAGCGGGAGGGGGAGCGCCGGTACCGCTTCGACATCCGGCTCCAGGGGGAGCGGGAGACGGTCTTCCTTGACGTCTGAGGAACCGGGCCGCGCACCGTCGCCGGACGCGGGGCTCCTGTCCCCCGTCCGCGCGGGCACGCAGGCCGAGGCCGCGACCGGCGACGCGGCCTACCTCACGGCGATGCTCGACGCCGAGACCGCCCTCGCCCGGGCGCAGGCCGGCCTCGGGATCATCCCGGCGGACGCGGCCGAGGCGATCGCCGCGGCCGCCGACCCGGGCCGCTTCGACGTCGCCGCCCTGGCCCGCCGGGCGCGCGCCTCCGGCAACCCCGTCGTGCCGCTCGTCGCCGACCTGCGCGCCGCCGCCGGACCGGCCGGCCGGCACGTCCACCGGGGCGCCACCAGCCAGGACATCGTCGACACCGCCGCCATGCTCGTCGCGGCCCGGACCCGGCACGTCATCCTCGCCCACCTCGACCGGGCACTGGACGCGCTGGCCGGGCTCGCGGCACGGCACCGCGACACCCCCATGGTCGCCCGCACGCTGGGCCGCCAGGCGCTGCCCACGACGTTCGGCGCCAAGGCCGCGAACTGGCTGCTGGGATGCCTGGACGCCCGTGCCCGCCTGGCCGCGACCCCGCTGCCGGTGCAGCTCGGCGGCCCCGCCGGGACCCTCGACGCCTTCGGCGACCGCGCCGCCGACGTCGTGGCGGCGTTCGCGCGGGAGACGGGCCTCGACCGTCCCGTCCTGCCCTGGCACACCCGCCGCACCCCGGTCGCCGAGCTCGCGTCGGCGCTGGCGCTCACCGCCGGGGCCCTCGGGAAGATCGCGACCGACGTGTGGCTGCTGTCGCAGAGCGAGGTCGGCGAGGCCGCCGAACCCGCGGGGGAGGGCAGGGGCGGATCGTCGTCCATGCCGCACAAACGCAACCCGGCGATGTCCGTCCTGATCCGTTCCGCGGCGCTGCAGGCGCCCGCGCAGGCGCAGGTGGTGCTCGCGGCGCAGGCGGCGCCGCACGAACGGCCGGCGGGGGAGTGGCACGCCGAGTGGCAGCCGCTGCGCGAGTGCCTGCGCCTCACCGGCGGCGCCGCCGAGACGGCCGCCGACCTGCTCGCCGGCCTGGATGTGTCGCCGGAACGGATGCGCGCCGCGCTCGACGACCTGCTGGACGTCCTCGGCGAGGACCCCGGGACGGGAGCCGCCGCCGACCTCGTCGACCGAGCCCTCGACGCCCTCGACGCCTACCGGAGGAACCGCGCGTGACCGGACCGCCCGCCCCGGCGGGAACCCCGCCGCACCACCGCCTCGACGGCCCGCACGACGCCCCGCTCGTCGTCCTCGGCCCGTCCCTCGGCACGTCCATGGACCTGTGGATGCCGCAGCTGCCCGCCCTGACCCGGGCCTGGCGGGTCCTGCGCTACGACCTGCCCGGCCACGGCGGCGCGCCGCCGCCGTCCGGCCCGTTCACCGTCGACGACCTCGCCGCCGGGATCGTCCGGCTGCTCGACGACCTCGGCGTCGACCGCGCCGCCTACGCGGGCGTCTCGCTCGGCGGCGCGGTCGGGACCGCCCTCGCGCTGCGCGCCCCGGACCGCGTCGCGAGCCTGGTGCTGTGCTGCACCTCGCCGCGTTTCGGTGACCCCGGGCCCTGGCGCGAACGGGCCGCGCTCGTCCGGCGCGAGGGCGTCGGCCCGGTCGCCGACACCGCGCCGACACGCTGGTTCACCCCGGGGTTCACCGGCGCGGAACCTTACGTCCGGATGCTGCGTGCGACCGACCCGGGCGGGTACGCGGCATGCTGCGACGCGCTCGCGGAGTTCGACGTCACCGCCCGTCTCGGTGAGATCTCCGCGCCGACCCTGGTGATCGCCGGGGAGCAGGACGGGCCGACGCCGCCGCGCGGCCACGCCGACCGGCTGGCCGAGGGCATCCCGGACGCACGCCTGGAGATCATCGCCGGCGCCGGGCATCTCGCCGGCGTCGAACGGCCCGGGCCGGTCACCGACGCCATCACCGCGCATCTGGAGGCCACATGGAAGGGGACCGGCCCATGAGCCCGGACATGACCGGCGGGGAACGGCACGCGCAGGGCATGAGGGTCCGCCGCGAAGTCCTCGGGGACGCCCACGTCGACCGCGCCGAAGCCCGCAAGGACGACTTCACCGCCGACTTCCAGGACCTCATCACCCGGTACGCGTGGGGCGAGATCTGGACCCGGCCGGGGCTGGACCGCAGGACGCGCAGCTGCATCACGCTCACCGCCCTGGTCGCCGGGGGCCACCTGGACGAGCTGGCGATGCACGTACGGGCCGCGCTCCGCAACGGGCTGACGCCGCACGAAATCAAAGAGGTGCTGCTGCAGACGGCGATCTATTGTGGAGTGCCCGCGGCGAACTCGGCCTTCGCCGTCGCGCAGCGGGTGCTCGGCGAGAAGGAGTGACGCGAGCCCGGAGGAGCCAGTGGCACGGGACACGGGGGGAGGGGACGCCGGTCCCCGCACGCGGCCCGTGAGCGTCGCGGGCAAGGTGATGGCCATCCTGAACGCGTTCGCGCAGGGCGGCGTCCGGCTCAACCTGAGCGAGATCTGCCGCCGCTCGGGCCTGCCGCTCGCCACCGGCCACCGCCTCGTGGGAGAGCTGGCCGAGGGCGGGTTCCTCGAACGCGTCCCCGACGGCACCTACCGGATCGGGACGCGCCTGTGGCGCATCGGCAGCCAGGCCCCGGCCGTCATGGGCCTGCGCGAGCTGGCGCTGCCCCACATGGAGGACCTGTACGAGGCGACGCACGACAACGTGCAGCTCGGCGTGCTGCGCGACGGCCGCGCACTGATCGTCGAGCGGCTGCGGGGGACGCGGTCGGTGCCGGTCGTGACGCAGGTCGGCTCGATGCTGCCGCTGCACACCACCGGGGTCGGGCAGGTGCTCCTCGCGTACGCGCCGCCGGAGGTCCGCGAGAAGGTCCTGGCGGGGGAGCTCGCCCGGCACGCCGCCCGCTCCATCACCGACCCGGACGAGCTGCGCGAGTGCCTGGAGCGGGTCCGCCGCGACGGCTACTCGGTGACCCGCGACGAGATGACCCTCGGCGCCTCGTCGGTCGGCGCCCCCATCCGGGACGCGTCGGGCCAGGTGGTCGCGGCGCTCTCGCTGGTGTCGAACACGCGCAGCGCCGACCTGCGGCGGCTGCTGCCGCCGCTGATGACGGCGGCGCGGGCCCTGTCCCGGGACGTGGCCGCCCAATGGCGCGGAGATCCCGACATGCCTTCCGCTGAACGGAAGCCCGGCGCGTGAGCCTCGGCCGCCGCACGCGACGATCGCGGGGGCGGACCGACGAGGAGGAGGCTGGATGCGTACCCAGGTCGCGATCATCGGGTGCGGCCCCGCGGGCGTGCTGCTGTCCCACCTGCTGCACCTGGAGGGGATCGACTCGGTCGTCCTGGAGAGCCGGGACCGCGACTACGTCGAGCACCGGCAGCGCGCCGGGGTGCTGGAGCAGGGCACCGCCGATGTGCTGCGCGACAGCGGCGTCGGCGAGCGGCTCGACCGGGAGGGCCTCGTCCACCACGGGCTGGAGCTGCGGTTCGGCGGCGCGGGGCACCGCATCCCCCTGACCGACCTGACCGGGCGTTCGGTGACCGTCTACGCGCAGACCGAGATCGTCAAGGACCTCGTCGCCCGGCGGCTCGCCGACGGCGGCGACATCCGCTTCGAGGCCGAGGCGGTGGCCGTCGACCCGTCGGAGGCGAGCGTGACCTACCGCAGCGGCGGTGAGACGCACACGCTGCGGTGCGACTACGTCGCCGGCTGCGACGGATTCCACGGCGTCAGCCGCCGCGCGGTGCCGGGGCTGCGGACCTTCTCCCGCGACTACCCGTTCGCGTGGCTCGGGATCCTCGCCGACGTCGCCCCGTCCACCGACGAGCTGATCTACGCCCACCACGACCGGGGCTTCGCGCTGCACAGCCTCCGCTCGCCCAAGGTCAGCCGCCTGTACCTCCAGGTGGCGCCGGACGAGGACCTCGCCGCGTGGTCCGACGCCCGCATCTGGGACGAGCTGGCGGCGCGCTTCGCGACCGACGACGGCTGGACGCTGCACGAGGGCCCGATCACCGACCGGTCGATCACGCCGATGCGCAGCTTCGTGGCCGAGCCGATGCGCCACGACCGGCTGTTCCTCGCCGGGGACGCCGCGCACATCGTCCCGCCGACGGGCGCCAAGGGCCTCAACCTCGCGGTCGCCGACGTGATCGTCCTGGCGCGGGCGCTCACCGAGCGATACTCCTCGGGATCGGAGACGCCGCTCGACGCCTACTCCGACACGGTCCTGCGGCGCATCTGGAGGGTCGAGCACTTCTCGTACTGGATGACGCACCTGCTGCACACCGACCCGGCCGCGTCCGAGTTCGACCGGCGGCTCCAGCGCGCCCACCTGGAGTACGTGGTCTCCTCCGAGGCGGCGGCGACGTCGCTGGCGGAGAACTACGTCGGCCTCCCCATCGCCTGACCGTCCCGGAGCGGGTGCCATGCTCGACCGAGCCGGGAGAACCCGGTCTCCCGCCTGCCGTGAACATCGGCCGGAGCACGGCGTCGCGTGTGCCATGCTGGGCGGATGAACGGCAACCCCGTTCCCCCGGGCGACTCCGCCCGGCCCCCGTCCGGGCCGCCCGCCCGGACGGCCGGACCGGCCGCCGCGCTCGCCGCGGCGACCGACCACTACCTGCGCTGCGAGCCGATCGACATGTCGGCGCTGGCCGCCGAGCTCGGCGTGGGCCGCGCGACCCTGTACCGGTGGGTCGGCAGCCGTGAGCGGCTTCTCGGCTCCGTCCTCGCGGAGATGACCGAACGCACCTACCGGGTGGCGACCCGGGACGTCGGCGGCAGCGGCCCGGAGCGGATCCTCGCGCTGCTGGAGAGGTTCATGCGCGCGGTGGTGGAGGCCGAGCCCCTCAAGGCGTTCACCGCGCGCGAGCCCCGGCTGTTCATCCGGCTGGCGACGATGCCGGGCACCATCGAGGACCGCTCCACCGAGCTGCTCACCAAGGAGCTGCAGGCCGAGATCGACCGGGGGGCGATGCGGCTGCCGCTGCCGCCCCGGACCCTCGCGCAGGCGATCGTCAGGATCGCCGACTCGTTCCTGTACGCGCACTACCTGGGCGGGAACCAGCCGGAGATCGAGCAGGCGCTGGAGGTCGTCGCGCTGCTGCTGCGGCCGTGCGGGACCGGCGAGGAGGCGGACCGGACCGCCGGCCGCGGAATCCGCGGGTCCGCCTGAGCGCGTAACCTGCAAGAGAACTGTTCCGTCGCGTTCCCCGACGTGAGATCCTCGCTGTCATTGGACGCTTTGTCGAACGAGGGACGGGCCGTGAGTGACATTCCCCGCCGCGCGGTGACGCGGACCGCGAAGCTGGCGTCCCTCCCGATCGGCTTCGCCGGGCGCACCGCGCTCGGACTCGGCAAGCGGACGCTCGGGCGCCCCGCCGAGGCCGTCGCGCTGGAGGTCCAGCGCCGCACCGCCGAGCAGCTGTTCGCGGTGCTCGGCGAGCTGAAGGGCGGCGCGATGAAGGTCGGCCAGCTTTTGTCGATCTTCGAGGCGGGGCTGCCCGAGGAGATCGCCGGGCCGTTCCGGGCGAGCCTCACCCGCCTCCAGGAGGCCGCGCCGCCGATGCCCGCCGCCACCACCCACCGCGTCCTCGCCGAGGGGCTGGGCGAGGACTGGCGCTCCATGTTCGCCGAGTTCGACGACCGGCCCGCGGCCGCGGCGTCGATCGGCCAGGTCCACCGCGCGGTCTGGCACGACGGGCGGGACGTGGCGGTGAAGGTCCAGTACCCCGGCGCCGCCGAGGCGGTCCTGAGCGACCTCAACCAGATCTCCCGCGTCGGCAGGCTCTTCACGCCGCTGTTCCCCGGCGTCGAGATCCAGCCCCTCATCGCCGACCTCAGGCGGCGGCTGGAGCGGGAACTCGACTACGTGGACGAGGCCCGCGTGCAGACCGTGTTCCACGACGCCTACGACGGCGACCCCGACTTCGTCGTCCCCGCGGTCGTCGCGCAGTCCGGCAACGTCCTCGTCACCGAATGGCTGGACGGCACGCCGCTCTCCAAGATCATCGCCGAGGGGAGCCGGGAGCAGCGCGACCGCGCCGGGCTGCTGCTGTACCGGTTCGTGCTGTCCGGCCCGGCCCGCTGCGAGATGATCCACATCGACCCGCACCCGGGCAACTTCCGGCTGCTCGACGACGGCCGCCTCGGCGTCCTGGACTTCGGCGGCGCCGCCCGCGTCCCGGCCGAGCTGCAGTGGGCGATCGGCCGGCTCACCCGCATCGGCACCCTCGGCGACCCCGACGCGATCGTCGAGGCGCTGCGCGAGGAGGGCTTCCTGGTTCCGGACGCCGACGTGAACCCCGAGGAGGTCGCCGACCTCATCGGGCGGCACGCCGAGCCCTTCACGGTCGAGCGTTTCCGGTACTCGCGCGCGTGGATGCGCGAGCAGACCGCTCACGGGCTGGGCCTCGCCTCGGACATGCGTCCGGGTGCCCTCGCCCGCCAGCTCCGGCTTCCGCCGCAGTACCTGGCCGTCAGCCGGGCCCTGACCGGCTGCGGCGGCGTGCTGTGCCAGCTCGAGGCCGAAGGCCCCTACCGCGCCGAGATCGAACGCTGGCTGCCCGGCTTCGCCGACGACGGCGGCCCGGGGCCGGACGAGGCCGGGAACGCCGAGGTCACCGCCTGACCCCTCCCGGCCCGCCGGCCCGGCCTGTCCGGGGGCGCCGACGAAATCCTCCACGACCTGTCAGTCCGGCGGTGTAAACCTCCCTGCGCTGGGAAGATCACGCTCGCGTTCGCCTCCGGGGTGGGACGGCGAGACGGGGTGCCGACATTGTCGTCACCGTCCCGTTGACCGATCTTGTCGGGCGAACTTACGTTCGCGGCGGCTGTGCCTTACGTCACACACCCGAGGAGGACCGATGACGCGAGGGCCGAAGGTACCCGAGCTCGCCAGGGAGATGGCCGCCGAGTTCGCCGGGACGATGATCCTCATCCTGTTCGGCACGGGCGTCGTCGCGCAGGTCATCGCCGGAAGCGGGCTCGGCGATCCGCAGAGCCTCGGGGACCACGACAGCATCTCGTGGGCCTGGGGCATCGGCGTCACCCTCGGGGTCTACGTCTCCGCCCGCATCAGCGGCGGGCACATCAACCCCGCCGTCACCGTCGCCCTCGCGGTCTGGAAGGGCTTCCCGTGGCGCAAGGTGCCCGCGTACATCGTCGCCCAGGTCCTCGGGGCGTTCGTCGCCGCGCTGATCGTCCGGTGGAACTACAGCGAGATCCTGCAGAAGTTCGACCCCGGCCTGACGGAGAAGACCCACATCGTCTTCTCCACCATGCCCGGCAACGGGACGCTGCCGATCGGGACGTGGGGCGCGTTCCGCGACCAGGTGATCGGCACCGCGATCCTGCTGTTCCTCGTGCTCGCCCTCACCGACCTGCGCAACGCGCCGCCGCTGTCGAACCTCGCCCCGTTCATCATCGGGCTCATCGTCGTGGCGATCGGGATGGCGTTCGGCTCGGCCGCCGGGTACGCGATCAACCCCGCCCGCGACCTCGGCCCGCGGCTCGCCCAGTACCTCACCGGATACGAGAACGCGTGGCGGGACCAGTACGGGGACCTGTACTTCTGGGTCCCGATCGCTGCGCCGCTCATCGGCGGCATCATCGGCGCCGGCCTCTACATCCTGCTCATCGGGCGCAACATCCCCGAAGAGGAGGAGGGCACGGAGCCCACCGAGCCGAAGCCGGAGTACGACGTCTCCTGACGGGGATCGCCCGCCGTCCGGAGACGCCGCCAGAAAAGGAGAATCCATGGCCGATTTCGTCGGAGCGCTCGACCAGGGCACCACCAGCACCCGCTTCATGATCTTCGACCACGGCGGCAACGAGGTCGCCCGCCACCAGCTCGAACACGAGCAGATCCTGCCGCAGGCGGGCTGGGTCGAGCACAATCCCACCGAGATCTGGGAACGGAGCCGGGCGGTCATCCAGTCGGCCCTGAACAAGGCGAACCTGACCCACTCCGACCTCGCGGCGTTCGGCATCACCAACCAGCGCGAGACCACCGTCGTGTGGAACCGGCGCACGGGACGCCCGTACTACAACGCGATCGTCTGGCAGGACACCCGCACCGACCGCATCGCCTCCGCGCTCGAACGGGACGGCAGGGGCGACACGATCCGACACCGCGCCGGCCTGCCGCCCGCCACGTACTTCTCCGGCGGCAAGGTGCAGTGGATCCTGGAGAACGTCGACGGCGTGCGCGAGGACGCCGAGAAGGGCGAGGCGATCTTCGGCAACATCGACACGTGGGTGCTGTGGAACCTGACGGGCGGCACCGACGGCGGCGTGCACGTCACCGACCCGACGAACGCCAGCCGCACCATGCTGATGGACCTGGAGACCCTCGACTGGGACGACCAGCTCCTGTCGTTCTTCGGAATCCCGCGGCAGATGCTCCCGGAGATCCGGCCGTCGTCCGCGCCCGAGACCTACGGGACGACCCGCGCGGACGGGCCCCTCGGCGGCGAGGTGCCGCTGACCGGCATCCTCGGCGACCAGCAGGCCGCCACCGTCGGGCAGGTGTGCTTCGCGCCGGGCGAGGCCAAGAACACCTACGGCACCGGCAACTTCCTGCTCCTCAACACCGGTGAGGAGCTGGTGAGGTCCAAGGCCGGGATGCTCACCACCGTCTGCTACAAGTTCGGCGACGCCAGGCCGGTGTACGCGCTGGAGGGGTCGATCGCGGTGACGGGGTCGGCGGTGCAGTGGCTGCGCGACCAGCTCGGCATCATCTCCGGCGCCGCGCAGAGCGAGACGCTGGCCCGGCAGGTCGACGACAACGGCGGGGTCTACTTCGTGCCCGCCTTCTCCGGCCTGTTCGCCCCCTACTGGCGCTCGGACGCCCGCGGCGCCATCGTCGGCCTGTCGCGCTACAACACCAACGCCCACCTGGCCCGCGCCACCCTGGAGTCGATCTGCTACCAGTCCCGCGACGTCGTCGAGGCCATGCGCGAGGACTCCGGCGTCACCCTGGACGTGCTCAAGGTCGACGGCGGCGTCACCGCCAACGAGCTGTGCATGCAGCTGCAGGCCGACATCCTCGGCGTCCCGGTGTCGCGGCCCGTCGTGGCCGAGACCACCGCCCTCGGCGCCGCCTACGCCGCGGGCCTCGCCGTCGGCTTCTGGAGCTCGACCGACGAGCTGCGCCGCAACTGGAACGAGGACCGCCGCTGGCTCCCCACCTGGGACGAGGAGCGCCGCGAGGCCGCCTACGCCGGCTGGAAGAAGGCCGTGGAACGCACCTACGGGTGGGTCGAGGTGGACTGACCGGCCGGGCGAACCGGGGCGGGGCCGCCACCGGCCGCGGCCCCGCCCCGGCGCCCCGAGCCCGACACGACATCCCGGCCGGCAGCAGTCACCGGCCGGTGCGCGTCCGCCGGCCCGTCCGAGAGGATTCCCATGGCCCGAACCCGTCTCGCCGCAGCCGCCTTCGCCGCCGTCCTCGGCGCAGGGACGTTCACCGCCGCCGGTACCGCGCAGGCCGCGCCCGCCCCGCCCGCGCCCGCGCCCGCCCCGCCCGTCCCGCCCGCGCCCGCCCTGGACCGGCCGGTGCCGCAC
>DATCLF010000083.1:0-4397 GCA_036564055.1 Spirillospora sp. | reverse complement strand
ATCTCCCCGAGGGCTGGTTCACGCTCGCCGACGGGCCGCTCATGCGCGGTGTCGCCGCCCGCTTCCCCGAACCCGGCCTACTGGAACCGTCCGTCCTTCGGGTGCAGGCGTTTCTCGAACTGCCGCTGGTGCTGCTGGCGTACGTCACGGTCCTGCGGTGGCTGGATCGCGGCCTCTACCGGCGCCTGGCGCGCTCAAGACTGGTATGGGCGGCATCGGCGTCGTACACGTTCGTCTTCTGCGCGGTCGAGTGGGATCTGCGCAACCCGTACACGGTGGACGACATCGTGATCCGGGTGTGTTCGAGCGTTGTGACGCCGCTGCTGATCCGATGGCTGGCGAAGGACGAGGAGCACGAGACCGGTCCGCCGTCCCTCGCGCAGATGCTCCTCTTCGCCGTGTCGGTCTGGGGCCTGGGGCACCTCGTGCTGACCGTCTACGACACGGCCCTGCTCTACAACCTCGGTCACCTGGACGACCTGTTGCCGGGCTCGCTGGTCGCGGCGTGCGTTCTCGTCGGGGCGCGCCGGGCGTCGTCGCGGCTGCGGTCGTCCCCGGAGCCGGGGGCGGCGCTGGCGTCCGTGGTGGCCGCCCTGCGCTGGGCGCTGGTCCTGTTCTTCGTGCCCGCCCTGGCCGTCCGGTACGGGCCGAACGTCGGTTCGCCGGTCGTCGCGGCGGCGGCCGGCCTGACCGTCTGCCTGGTCGCCGCCGGGTGCGCCCTGCGGGCGACGCTCGCGGGCGTCGGCGGGAGACGGGTCGTCCTCTGGGCGGCGCAGGCGGCCGTGGCCCTGACGGCCGGGGCCGCGGCCGGGTACGCGGCCGTGCTGATGGTGACGGACACCTACTACGAGGCGGGGCTCCTCAGGGGCGCGGGAGCCTGCTTCGCCGTCGTCGTCGCCGTGTGCGCGCTGACCGACCGCTGGGCCGTGCGGGCGTGACGCGCCCGCGCCCGCGTGACTTTTCCGGGCGGTGTGACGTTTCCGCGCGGGCCGTCGCTGAGAGGGGCAAGGGCGCCCGGCCGATGTGAGCGGGCTCGGCCTGGCGTCGTCTCCGGCGGGTCCGCTCTCCCCCGGTCGGGCCCGCCGGAGCTCCAAGCCGTCGGGGCCCCTGCCCGGGGCCCCGTTCCCCGGCACGCCGCCTTCTCAGGACGTGCTTCTCAGACGCGTTTCTCAGGACGCAACGGCCGTGAGGTCGTCCGGCACGGCCTCCCCGCCCACCGGCTCTGCGTCACCGGCTTCTGCGTCAGCGGCTTCTGTGTCAAGGGCAGCCGCGTCGAGGGGCTCGTCG
Organism: Spirillospora sp.; assembly: GCA_036564055.1. Taxonomy (GTDB): domain Bacteria; phylum Actinomycetota; class Actinomycetes; order Streptosporangiales; family Streptosporangiaceae; genus Spirillospora. Next base: position 3,110 of record DATCLF010000083.1, on the reverse strand, counting down.
TCTCTCGGCCGCAGCTCCTCGGTGTAGTCGACGACCATGCGGCGCAGCACGCCCGACTCGTCGACCGAGTACTGGCCGAGCCGCACCAGCGGCGGCGAGTACGCGTGGATGGTGACGCTGTTCTCCTCCACGCCGACGATCCGGTGGATGTGGTCGGGTCCGAAGCAGAACGACCCTCCCTCGGTGACCACGGTCCGGAGGGGTTCTCCGCCGATGCGCGGGTTGCTCTCCTCCACGGCCCCGGCGACCACGCGCACGGCCCCCGACGAGATGTCGTGGTCGTGCCAGCCGGTGTCGTTCTGCGGCGTCCAGCAGAGCAGCCAGACGTCGACGTGCTCGTCCCGGTACAGCGATGCGTAGTGGCGGTGGTCGTCGGAGAACGCCACGTGCTCCCGCCACAGCTCCGGCCTGCGAGCCAGCCGGTCGACGAGCTCGCGCAGCTCCTGCTTGGCCAGGGTGCGGCCGGGAAGGTCCTCGAAACCGGCCGGGCGGGACACGGCCTCTGACGCCGACACGGCCTCTGACGCCGACACGACCTCTGACGACACGGTCTCACTCCTTTCCGTCGCCTTTTCGGCCGCGGCGCACCGTCCGCCGGTGCGCGCCCTTTCTCCTCGGCTCCGCATCGGCGAACGGGCTGGGCACGGCCACTGAGCCGCATCAGTTAACCGGTTCAGTGAAACGGTTAAGCCGTCGTGCCGTCAAGTCGGGAGAGCGCGGTGCCGGCGGTGCGCTTAGGGTTGGAGGAATGCCGGACAAGCGCAAGCGGGCCACGATTCGCGAGGTGGCGCGGGCGACGGGTCTGTCACCTGCCGCCGTCTCGTATGCGCTGCGCGGCATCCAGACCTCGGAGGAGACGCAGGAACGGGTCCGGGCCGCGGCCGACGAGCTCGGCTACGAGGCGCACCCGATCGCCCGCGCCCTCGCCAGCGGCCGCACCGGCCAGGTGGGGCTGCTGTGCGGCTCCCTGGAGGACTACTGGCAGCAGTCCCTCGCCATCGGCATCGGCCGGGCCCTGCTCGCCCGCGAGCGCTACGCCCTGATCGTGGACGCCGGCGGCGACCCCGAACGCGAGCTGGCCCTCGCCCGCCGGCTCCGCGACCAGCGGGTGGACGGCCTGATCGTGCAGCCGCTCGACCCGTCGGCGGCCCTGTGGTCGGAACTGGCCGCGACGGTCCCGGTGGTGTCCATCGGCGACTCGCTGCACGGCGGCCAGTCGCAGGGCGAGGTCGTGTTCGACAACCGGCGGGGCGTCACGCTCGCCCTGGAGCACCTGCGCGACCTCGGCCACGAGCGCCTCACCGTGTTCACCTCGACCCGCGCCAGCACCCCCGACCGGCCCGCCGACGTGCATGTCAACGCCGAGGCCGAGCGTCTCGGCCTGCACGTCGACGTGGTCGTCGTGCAGCAGTCGCTCGCCGCCGCCACCGAGGTCGCCCTGCGGGTCCTGCGCGGCCCGGACCGTCCCACCGCGGTGTTCTGCTTCGCCGACTCGATGGCCTACGGCGTCTACGCCGCCACCCGCGAGCTCGGCCTCGACGTCCCCGGCGACATCGCCGTCTGCGGGTACGACAACCATCCGATGTCGGCGCTGCTCACCCCGCCGCTCACCACCGTCGACTGGGACATGGAGGGCATCGTCCACTCCGTCGTCCGCCTCATGGTGGACGTCATCGACGGCAAGCCGCGCAAGCGGCGGGTCGTGCGCGAGCCGTCCCTGCGCGTGCGCGCGTCGACGGGCGCGCCGGGCGGGTAGCCGGGCGGGGCGGACGGCCCGGACGGGGATCGGGGTCAGGGGATCGGGGTCAGGGATGCAGCCGGGCGAGGCCGGGCAGCAGATCCGCGGCGGCGGCGATGTCGGCGTCCAGCGGACGGTCCTCCACGCGCGGGTCGAGCACGGCGTCGGCCATGTCGCACGCCGCCCGCAGCGGGCCGCCCGACGGCGTGCGCCCCTGCATCCGCAGCGCCCGGACGGCGGCGACGAGCTCGCAGCCGAGCCCGAGCCGGTAGGCGGCGACGGCGTCGGTCGTCGCCCGCGCCGACTGGGTGGAAAAGCCCGCGTGCTCCTCGACGCCGCGCGACAGCACCGCGCTGCCGAGCGCCGCCGGGGTGGCCAGGCGGCGCACGTCGGCGAGACACGAGTGCGCCACGTACTCCAGGATCATGATCCCCGAGGACGCCTCCGTCGCGGCCTGGAACGGGTAGAGGCCGGTGAACGCCGGTTCGGCGAGCGTCCCGAGACGCGCGGCGGCCAGCGCCATCGTCTGGAACAGCGCCGCCCGCGCCGCGTCGAGGGCCAGCCCGACGTAGGCGGTGTGGAAGTTGCCGTTGTGCCAGGCCGCCCGGCCGTCGGGGTCGATGAGCGGGTTCTCCGCCGCCGCGTTGATCTCCCTGGTGATGACCTCCTCGGCGTAGGCGGCCGCCTCCAGGGCGGGCCCGTGCACCTGCGGGAGCGCCCGGTAGCCGTAGGGGTCCTGGATCCGCATCGGCGCGGGCCGGTCGAAGGCGAGCAGCGCCCGCATCGCCGCCGCGACCTCGCCCTGGCCCGGATGCGGGCACGCGTCCTGCACCGGCTGCGCGTACGGCTCCTCCGACGCCCTGACGGCGAAGTGCGACAGCGCCGCCACGACCGTGGACGCGCGCAGCAGCTCCCGCAGGTCGGCGACCGCGAGCGCCGCCTCCCCGAGCGTGGCGGCGTTGGAGCTGATGAACGCCAGCGCGTCGGACGAGCGCAGACGGTAGCCGGGGCCGCGGCGCACCGTCCCGTCCGGGTCCGGGAGCCAGGGCCGTTCGCCGAGCAGGCACAAGGCGGTCGAGGCCAGCGCGGTCAGGTCGCCCGTGCCGATCGCCCCGTACATCGGCACCGGAGGAAGGAGGCCCAGGTTGAGCACGTCCGCGAGCGCCTGCAGGACGCCGGGTTCGACGCCCGAGCCGCCCGCGGCGAGCTGGTTCAGCCGGATCGTCAGCATCGCCCGGACGATCTCGGGCGCGAGCAGCGGGCCCGCGCCCGCCGCGTGACTGCGCAGAAGCCGCAGGCCGTGCGCGTCGGCGTCCTCCCACTCGACGTCCACGACGCGGTTCGCCCCGACGCCGGTCGTCCGGCCGTACAC